>CAYOVG010000214.1:0-12346 GCA_964407285.1 uncultured Syntrophobacteraceae bacterium | reverse complement strand
AACCCGCAACCCGCAACCCGCAACCCGCAACCCGCAACCCGCAACCCGCAACCCCTAATCCTTCACGGTACACCGCAGCACCTCCTCCAGGGAGGTAATGCCGTCCTTCATCCGCCTGACGGCGCTTTGTCTCAGGGTGATCATGCCCAGCCGCACCGCCGCCTTCTTGATTTCCGCAGCCGAACTGCCGAGCAAAACGAGTTCGCGCAGTTCCTCGTGCATGGGCATAACCTCGTAGAGCGCCACACGCCCCCTATAGCCCGTGTTGTTGCAGGCGGGACAGCCTCGCCCGCGGTAGCAGGTGAATGTTCCGAGGTCCTGTTCGGCAAGCCCGAGGTTGAGCAGCACCTCGGCGGGAACGTCCTCCGGTACGCGGCACTGGCGACATATACGCCGGGCCAGCCGCTGAGCCAGTATGAGATTCACGGCGGAGGCGACCAGAAACGATTCGACGCCCATGTTGAGCAGCCGGTTGATGGTGCTGGGGGCGTCGTTGGTGTGGAGGGTGCTGAGGACCATGTGTCCGGTGAGAGCCGCCTTGGTAGCCGTTTCGGCGGTTTCGAAGTCGCGTATCTCGCCCACCATGATGATATCGGGGTCCTGACGCAGAAACGACCGGAGCCCCGCGGCGAAGGTCAGTCCGACCGATTCCAGTATCTGCACCTGGTTGATCCCCTGCAGGTTGTATTCGACCGGGTCTTCGACCGTGGATATGTTGTGGCTGATCGTATTCAGCTCCGACAAGGCGCTGTAGAGAGTCGTGGTTTTGCCGCTCCCCGTCGGTCCGGTGACAAGCACCATCCCGTACGGGGAATGGATGGATTCCTTGAAGTCCCGCAGTTGTTGGTCCTCGAATCCCAATTTGGTCATATCGACCTGGAGGTTGGACTTGTCGAGAAGGCGCAGAACCACTTTCTCCCCGAAGAGCGTCGGGAGAACGGAAACGCGAAAATCGATCTCGCGGCCCTTGGTTTTGAGCTTGATGCGTCCATCCTGCGGCAGGCGGCGCTCCGCTATATCGAGCCGGCTCATGATTTTGAGCCGGGAAATCATCGCGTTTTTGAGCTGCAGCGGGGGACGCATGGCTTCATAGAGCAACCCGTCGATCCTGAACCGGACCCGCATCATCTTCTCGTAGGGTTCGATATGGATATCGCTGGCGCCCTTGCGGATGGCGTCCATGAGGATGAGGTTCACCAGCTTGACGACGGGCGCCTGGTCGGTGGCGTCCTCGAAGCGGCTCATGTCGAGCTCTTCGGTGGTCTCCACCACGCTGACGTCCACTTCCTCCCGGAGCTTGACCATCACCTCTTCCAGGCCGTCGTCCGTCTCCTCTTCCGGCCCGTAAAGAAGTCCTCCGATCACCTTCTTGATACTGCTTTCCGATGCGACATGGCCCCTGACGTTTTTCTGAGTCATGAACCGGATGTCGTCGATCATGAACAGATTGCCGGGGTCCGCCATGGCGACGTTCAAAACGTTGTTCACCAGGCTGAACGGGATGGCTTCGTACTTCTGGGCGGTCGTTATCGGAATGAGGCCCAGGATCTCCTTGGAAATCGTCAATTTGGCGGGATTGACCGTCGGGACGTGATACTGCCGTCCGAGAAAATCCACCAGCACGTCTTCACTGAGAAATCCCATGCGGATCAGGACGGCTCCGATGCGTTCCCCGCTGTGGCGCTGGTCCTCCAAGGCTTGATTGAGCTGTTCAAGAGTAATGAGCTCCTCCCGAACCAAGAGTTCCCCAATCCTGGCCGTCATCCCGTACTCCTTATCCCTCTCTTATATCTCTTGGTGATCGCATCAAAAAAACCCCGGCATGCTCCGTTCTCAACACCTCGTAAACGACCTGTTGAATTGCAGGACATTATACTCATTAATTTCTTAAAAAAAATAGTTCTAAAACACTTGACTCCTGGAAATACCCGGTTACTATTGCTGCGATTTCCCGCCTGGGAAAGAGTCCGAAGAAATCTTCAGGAAATTATCGAGTACGAAAAATCAAGCGGAGGTTACCACAAATGATCTGTGCGACTGTCAAACAGGGTGCGGAGTGCGCATTTATGACCAAGAACGGCTGCGGATATAATGGCGGTTCCTGTCATCCCATTATCGAGACGTGCGAGGGATGCCAGAAGGTTGCCGAACTTCCGACCGGGCGCTACTGCGCCAGCTATCCCAATCCCGCTTCCAAGTGGAAGACGGGCAACTGCAATTTCGCCACCCACGTGAAGGCGGAAAAAGCCCAGCAGACTACCAAAGTCAACCCCCTCAAAGCCTCCAAGCGAAGCTCCAAAGGCAAATAAGCTCCGGCGGAAATGTGAGAGCCGGTTGCCGGGGCGAAACGCACATCCGGCCTGCCCGCTCTCACATTCACTTTTCACCCCTCCATTTTTCCCATCCATGCTCCGGCGCAACCGGGACCGGCACAACCGGGACATCGAACCACCGCAACTCAAAACTTCTACCGCCATACCGCGATGATGTGGGTCGCCCGCCGGGCGCGTCGCGCCACGATCGGGCCGCTCTTTGTTTCGTTTGATCGCGCGGGCGTCCGCAGATTCAAGAGCGGAAGTTTGGGATGGAGCGAGCGCGCAAAAAGTATTTGACTTCCAAAGATATTAGTGCTACCTAACTTTCCATCGTGCAACTAAGTAGCCGGCCGTCGCGCCGGTACGCCATGCGGAACGGCCCATCGAGCCGTGAAAAAGGGAGGAATCTCATGAATCGATGCACTCATTCCTGGTATGCGGACTGCCTCGGCGTGACGGCTATTCTCGCAATGTCGCAGGACCCCCGGAAGCTGAGAAAACTTGCACGGCAGTTCGATCTTCTCGAAGGAAACGTCGAGGCGGATGGAATCGAGGTATTCTCGAAGCTCCATGAGGCCTGCCACCACAACGCCGAACTCGCCGGGATCATCGCCAAAGACCTCAATGAACGGTTCAGGACCACTTCCCGGCGTGTCCGCTCGCTTAGCCTCGACCGGATCAAGGCGCTGGAGGCGGACTGGATGCTGCCGTTGCTCTGGGCCGTGCTGAACGACGACCGCGACGACGTTCGCCTTTACGGCAGATATCTCATCCACCGCCTGCTATGGGAAGCCCTGCGACGCGGCTCCGAAACAGCGGAAAAAGACGACCGCATGCGCAACGCAATCGAATCGATGGAAGCGCAGGTGAGGACGCAAAAGGCGGAGGCGGAAAACTTGCGCCGGGAAATCCAGGAGAAGAGCGCGGAAATACGAAAAC
The DNA here is from genome assembly GCA_964407285.1 of uncultured Syntrophobacteraceae bacterium. GTDB lineage: Bacteria > Desulfobacterota > Syntrophobacteria > Syntrophobacterales > Syntrophobacteraceae > CAYOVG01. The sequence goes on along the minus strand of CAYOVG010000214.1, from coordinate 9,092 downwards.
TGCAGATGCTCCTGAAGGAGAAAACGTGCGAACAGCAGCGGACGACCGGATCGGAAGGGACCGGGACCAATGGACCCGGAAACGGCCGGCTTGCAAGGGAGAACCGGAAGCTGCGCCATGACCTTGAAATCGAACGCCGGTACACTGCCCGACTGGAGCAGATGCCGGCAGACTCCCCGGTGGCGCTGCCCGAAGCCCCGGGTCTGAAACCATCCCGGAAAGCCGACCCCGAAGTCCCGAAGCTTTGTCTCTCGCGGAGCAAAGGCCATTCTCCCGACGGAGTGGAACGGTTGGACCGGTTGGACCGGTGCGCGGTCGGCGCGGTCGGATGTACGAACGGGCAGGGGGAGCGAATCGACTGCTGCCTGGATTGTCCTTTGGACGGTCTTCGCGTGGCCGTCGTCGGAGGGTTGAGCAGGATGCTTCCCGCCTATCGTAATGTGGTCAGGCAACTCGGGGCCGAATTTCTCTTCCACGACGGCGAGGTGCGAAGCGGCAGCTACAAGTTGAAGAGCGTGGTGTGCGGCGCGGACATCATCGTATTCATCACTTCCGTTAACAGCCATGCCGCGCTTAGCGTCGTAAAGGCCGTTTGCAGGAGCAACGGAAAGAAGTTCATCGTTTTGAAGGAAACCGGGTCCAAATCGCTTGCCCGGACCTTGCGACAATGCAGCGCGTAATGGATCGATACACGAATCGAGTATCGAGAGCACATTTCGGAACATCATCACGGAGGATAAGCGTATGTGTTCAATGAGTAGAGTGGGAAGGCTGAACCGCAATGGAATGGATGCCTGCCGAAACGGCCGCTTTGACGAGGCTGAGGTGAACCTGCTTGCGGCCCTCGATCTGGCGCGCGCCGGGGGGACCGGTTGCACGCTGGCGAAACTGCACAGCAATCTCGGAATTGTCTATGAGATGCAGGGGCTGCATCAAAACGCCGTCTTTCATTACAGGAGCGCGATCGACATTATTTCGAAAAAGAGCTCCCCGACTCACCCCTTGCGCATGCGGCTCGACGAGAGCCTCGACCGTGTGGCTTCGATCGCCCCGGCAGCCGCGCAAGCCTGATCCCGACGGAACCGGTTCAATCCGCGAGACGGCCCGGACGGAGAGCGGGCCCGTTCGACCGGAGCGAATACAGGAAAGAACAATCATGAACCATGTCAACCCGCACCCCGACCGGCGGCGCGCCGGGTCCGGGCGAAGAAGCTCTTTTCATCAGGAGGTAAACATGGCTGGTACGCAAACCGGCAGCCGACAGCACCCCGTTCACTTTTCTCCGGCGTTCGACGTTTCTCCCCACGATGCGCCGGCCGGTGCGGCAGGTCTTCCCACACTGGACGACATCAGGCATTCCCTGGGAGAAGTAAGGACTCTCCTGGAATCCGCGGATCATGTTATCGCGGAGTATATCCAGATTCAAAGAATGGCGTCGGTGGAATATCTCGCCCGTGAGTTGGGACACGACCTGCGCAACAGCTTAATGGCCCTGGCGGGGAAAATATACCAGATGGAGCGGGAACTGCCCTATGACGAAGTGAGGCGGAAGGCGGAAGACATGCGCGGAATCCTGAAGAACATCGAAGACATGGTGAAGCGCCTCCACTCTCTCGGTTCCGACGAGCAATCCGAGGAGGGAGCGATTCCGCTGGAGATTTCGCACGAAGCCGGTAAGGTGATCCGGCTTCTTCGTTCCTCCCTGGGGGAATCCATACAAATTCGGCTGGAAGCATGCCATGAGCCGTTCCTGGTTTTGCTTTGCAGGGGCGATATCTGGCGCATACTGAGCAACCTGCTCCTGAACGCCCGTGACGCGATGCCGGCGGGAGGAAAACTGCAGGTCCGGATCGCGGACCGGCACGTGGACGCTTCCTATTGCCAGAATCATGGGAATTCCTCTCCAGGCCATTTTGCAGTCCTTTCGGTGATAGACAGCGGCACGGGAATACCTCCCGAAACCCTGCCCCGGATTTTCGACCCGCTGTTCACGACCAAGTCTCCTTCCCTGGATGGGCAGAAGCGGGGCTGGGGACTGGCGATCGTTTACACTCTCGTGCGACGTCGAGGGGGGTGGATCGACGTGGAGAGTCAGACGGGCAATGGAACGCGGTTCGAGGTCTTTCTTCCGATTTTTGAGTCCCGGACGAACGTGAAGCGCATCCAGGCGAGGACGGCGCAAGGGGCTGCGGGCTCCCCGGCATGCGCTTCGGCCGCCCATGGAGCGACAAGACTGGATAGACAAACATAACACGGGATCGGAGGTACTACTATGTGTGTCATGGTGCTCAGTTCCGCGGAGAGATTCAACTCGATTCTTCAGAAACTCAGCAAAACCGATATTTCCCATATTCATTTCTGCAATGTGGGAATGGAAGGGGGGCTCGGCATGCCTCTCATTTCCCTGATGGCGTTCACCGAGTTGCTCGTATGCGAGGATTCGGTGCTGAATTCCCCCGGTTTCAGGGAAGGGTGGCTCATTTATGAAGCAGAACGGATGAACGTGCCGGTCCTCAGCGAGACGGGGCTTTCCGAGGCCTTATCCGGCTGAGGCTTTTTCTAGAGAGGCTTGTCGGGCCTCTTCGCGAAAACGAAAACATGCGTATTCTCGGGAAGACGGCCTGCACCCGTGGTATTGGCGTATGCTGCTTATATGGAAACGGAAAAAAAGGAATTGACACAGGGCGAAATTAGTGCTACCTAAGTTTTTGTTCGAGGGCTAAATCACCTGGCTTCGGTATTTTCGTGGCCGCTTTTTTGGACCCGGCAGTTAGGGCATCCTTACTTTGTAGAGCGTCAACAATTAGCGCCTGTCGGTTTTAGGAGAAACTATATGAATGAGCACCTGATCGCCCTGGCGGGGAACCCCAACGCGGGAAAGACCTCGCTCTTCAACGCCATAACCGGCGCCCGCCAGCACGTGGCGAACTATCCCGGAGTCACTGTCGAAAGGAAGGAGGGTTACTACAGGCAGGACGACCACCAGTTTCGCCTCGTGGACCTCCCCGGCGCCTATTCCCTTACGGCCTATTCGCTGGAGGAAGTGGTCGCCCGAAACGTCCTGGTTACCGAAAACCCCAGGGTGGTCGTCAATATCGTCGACGCCTCCAATATCGAACGCAATCTCTACTTCACGGTCCAACTGCTGGAACTGGGAATCCCCATCGTCATAGCCCTCAATATGGTCGATGTGGCTGAAGCGAGAGGCATTACGATCGACGCCGGCGAACTCTCCCGCAGGCTCAATGTCCCGGTCGTTCCGACGGTGGCCAGGACCGGCAGGGGAAAAGAGGAGCTTCTGCGGAGAGCTTCCGAAGTATCCGAAAAGGGCGCTCCGTGGACTCCCCTGATTATCTCGTACGGACCGGATATCGACGCCGTACTCGCCGGCATTGAAGAGAAAGTCACGGCGGCCGGGCTTCTCACCGACACCTATCCCGCTCACTGGACGGCCCTCAAGTATCTCGAATCCGATGAGGAGATAATCAGGAAGGGAAGAGAGACGAATCCCGATCTTTCCGGCGAACTGGAGAAAATGGTCGAACGGGTCGCCAGGCATCTCAAGGAAACCCTGGACACTTACCCCGAAGCGGTCATCGCGGACTATCGTTACGGTTTCATCGCGGCGCTGTTGAAGTCCGGAGTGATGCGGCGCTCACAGGAGACCGACCGGCTCTATCTCTCCGACAAACTGGACCGGGTGCTCACGCACCGCTTCCTCGGCCCGGTGATAATGGCTCTCATTATCTATTCGCTCTACTATTTTTCTTTTACGTACAGCGAACTGCCGGTCGAATGGTGCAAGAAGGGCTTTGCCGCGCTGGGTGGATTCGCCGAGTCCATCCTTCCCCCCGGGCACTTGCGTTCCCTCGTCGTCTCCGGGATCATCGACGGCGTGGGCGGCATCCTGGGGTTCGTACCCATCATCGTGTTCATGTTCTTCGGGATAGCGTTCCTCGAGGACTCCGGGTATTTTGCGAGAGCGGCCTTCATGCTGGACCGGGTGTTCCGTATTTTCGGCCTCCACGGGAGTTCCTTCATGGCGTACGTGGTGGGGGGCGGAATCGCCGGCGGTTGCGGCGTGCCGGGCGTCATGGCCACCCGGACGCTCAAGAGTTCCAAGGAGAGACTGGCGACGATCCTCACGATTCCCTTCATGAACTGCGGAGCGAAGCTTCCCGTCTACGCCCTGCTGATTGCGGCATTTTTTGCGGAACACGAAGCTCTCATCATGCTCGTCCTCACGGTGATCTCATGGATGGTGGCGTTCCTGGTCGCAAGATTTCTCCGATCGACCATCCTCAGGGGGGAAAGCACGCCGTTTCTCCTGGAGCTTCCCCCTTACAGATTCCCGACCGTCCGAGGCCTGCTCATTCATACATGGGAGCGGGCGTGGCTTTATCTCAAGAAGGCCGGGACCACCCTTCTCGCCTTCTCCATCCTCCTGTGGACGCTCATGAATTTCCCCGAACTTCCGAATTCCCGGAAGGCGGCGTTCGAGGCGGAGCGGGAAGCCGTCGTCGCTTCGCTCCCCACGGACCTTCGTACCGCCGCCCTGGAGGGGAAACTGGAGGAAAGCGCAGCAACATCGAACGTACCGCCGGAGGAGATCGTGAAGATCAAGGAAGAGCTTCAGGGTATCGATCACGCTCGAGCGCAGGAGGCGCTCAAAAGCTCCATCGCCGGCAGAATGGGAGTGGCCCTGGAAAACATAACGCAGTACTGCGGATTCGACTGGCGAACGAATGTCGCCCTCGTGGCCGGGTTCGCCGCCAAGGAAATCGTCGTTACGACTCTGGGCACCGCGTACTCCCTGGGAAACGTGGAAGACGAGGAAAGTTCGTCGCTCAGCGATCTCCTTGCGCGAGACCCGCTGTGGAACCCCCTGGTAGCTTTTACCCTCATCATCTTCTGCATGATCTACACGCCCTGCTTCGTGAGCGTGGTTTGCCTCATGAAGGAAGCGGGTAGCTGGAAATGGGGGCTCTTTTCGATCGTGTTCAACACCACCATCGCGTTTCTCATCGCGGTTCTCATCTATCAGGGTGGACGCCTGCTCGGGATAGGCGTATAGGAAGAAATCGGGGTATTTTTATGTGGCAGACAGTGGTTGTGGCCGTTTTGTTCATCGGCGCCGCCGTGTATGTGGCGCGCCACTTCATGATTCTTTACCGCAACGGAAGCGAGTGCGGCTGCTCGGGATGCTCGTCCCGGGGATGCCGCGCCGGCAAATCCCCCGGCGCCGACCAGTTCCCGGTTCAGGAGCAACCACGGCAACAGCCTCCCGCGGCGGATTCATCCAATAATGGAAAACACCACCTGTCCTGACGACCTGGAGAGGCGGGAGACGGGGCTGTGGGGCTACCCTCGGACGGCGCCGGCACCCGGACGCCGGAGAGGGATACGGTCGCCGCGTACGGCTGATACGATGCGGCGTCGTATGTAGGGCATCGAGGCAAGGAGATCGTTCTTGCCCTTATGGACAACCAATGAACCATCAATGGAGGGGAAAGAGTATCATGAAAGGGTTCCATGTGAGGGGTAAAGGGTGTCTGTCGTGCGCGTTCGCGGTGATTTTCTCGATTATGGTCTGTTCCGGAGTTTCCCATGCATACAGGCCCTTTATTACCGAGGATGCGGGCGTCGCCGGCAAGGGAGTGTTCCAGTTGGAGGGGAGTTGGGACTATCTGGATCTGAGAGACGGGCAACACGAGCATGCCCTGCTGTTCGTTCCCATTGCCGGGGTCAGTGACAGGATAGAGGTTTCACTCGAAATTCCGTACCTGTTCCACAATTTTTCGGACAGCGACGGAAGCGTGAGCGGAATCGGCGACGTGAACGCCGTCGTCAAGGGACTCGTCATCGAGGAGCAAGCGATGATTCCCGCTTTCGCGCTCAGGGGTTCGATCAAGACGAACACCGGCGATGCGAGCGAGGGGCTCGGTTCGGGCGACATTGATCTCAGCTTCGCGGCCGCGGCTTCAAAGGCGCTGGGGGACTTCATCCTGCACGCCATGTTCGGGTACACCGTCGTCGGCGACAACGGGGACAGCAACATACGCGACATCTACTACTATGGCTTTGCCGTGGACTACGGGCTGACGGAGCAGTTCCACCTTTGCACCGAATTCACCGGGAACAGAAATTCCGACAGGACCGCCGAAGACGACCCCATGCTGGCCTTTGTTGGGGGCTACTACGAGTTTTCGGAAAGGGTGATCGTGGACACCGGCGTCAGATTCGGGTTGAACGACGACGCTCCCGCCTGGAACACCACTCTCGGAGTCACGTTTACCTTTTAGGTCTTTCCGAAGGGGACAACCGCCATTTTCGGCATGGTTCACGGCGCCGGCTACGAACCATGCCGTCTTTTCTTCGAGCAGGCCCCCGGCCCGCAGCCTGCAACCCGCTTCCCCCCTCGAGCAATCCCCGGAAATCGCGACTCGCCCCTGCGCCGTTTTTTGTTCCCCCGGTCGGCCGTAAACGGCAAAAGCCTTGAATTCATGGGGCCCGTTCTGATAAGTATACAGACGAATCCGTCAGGTGATCGCCGGTTGGCGGCGCTTGACGATCTCACTTGAAGCATCCGGATTTGAACACGACATGGAGGAAGAGGCAGCCAGATGAAACAGGTAGTTCTGGGAACGGCGGGCCATATCGATCATGGGAAAACTTCCCTCATCAGGGCGCTCACGGGCATCGACACCGACCGCCTGAAAGAGGAGAAGCTGCGCGGCATTACTATCGAACTGGGGTTCGCTCACATGAACCTGCCGAATGGCGACCTGCTGGGGATAGTGGATGTTCCCGGCCATGAGCGCTTCGTGCGGCACATGGTGGCGGGGGCGACCGGAATCGACCTGGTGGCCCTGGTGATAGCAGCGGATGAAGGAGTTATGCCTCAGACCCGCGAGCATATGGAAATATGCGAACTGCTGCGCGTGAAGAAGGGGCTGGTGGTGCTCACCAAGATCGATCTCGTGGAAGATCCCGAGTGGGTCGAAATGGTCCGTGACGACATCAGGACGTATCTGAAAGGCACATTTCTCGACGGCAGCCCGATTCTGGCGGTCTCCGCGGCGACCCGCGAGGGAATAGACGAACTCAAGCAGGCCCTCTACAAGATAGTGGAGGAAGTGGAGCCCAGGAACACGGAGGGGACTTTCCGCCTGCCCGTTGACAGGGTCTTCAGCATGCGGGGATTCGGCACCGTGGTCACCGGGACGAGCATGTCGGGAAGGTTGCGGGTGGGAGACCCCGTGACCATCTATCCTTCGGGCTTCAAGACCAAGGTGCGCGGCCTGCAGGTGCACAACGACGACGTGCAGGAAGTCCTGCCGGGCGAGCGAACGGCCATCAACCTGCAGGGCATCGAGCGCGCCATCATCCAGCGCGGGGACGTGGTGGCGACGCCGGGCGCGCTGGAGCCCTCCCACATGCTAGATGTCCACGTGGAGATGCTCTCCAACAATCCCAAGCCGGTCAAGACCAGGACCAAGGTGCGCTTCCATACGGGCACGTCGGAAAACCTCGCCACTCTCGTGCTCCTCGACCGCGAGGAACTCGCTCCCGGCGAGGCCGCATTCGCCCAGGTGCGCCTCGACCAGCCCATAGCAGTTCTCCGGGGAGACCGGTTCGTCCTGCGCTCCTACTCCCCGATCAGGACCATAGGCGGCGGCTCCATCCTCCACTCCCTGCCGCACAAGCACAAAGGGCAGGAGAAATTCGAAGCGGCGAAGGCCCTGGAAGTTCTCCTCAAGGGCGATGAACCCGAGATCATCCTGTGGCACGTCAACGACTCGGAGTGGGCCGGACTGACCGAAAACGAACTCATGGTGCGGGCCAACGTGCCCTCCAAGCCGTTTCAGAAGATCCTCCAGAACTTCATCAGCCAGAGGAAGATCATCCTCTACGACAAGGAAAACCGGAGGGTGCTCCATCCCGACGCCCTGGAGAGGCTCAAGAAGAGCATACTGCAAATGCTGGGCGACTACCACGGACGCTTCCCCCTGAAGTCCGGCATGCCCAAGGAGGAACTCTCCGCACAACTTCCGCGGCCGGTGGATACGAAGCTTTACAATTACGCGCTGCAGCAACTCGTCAAGGATGAACTCATCGCCCAGGAGAAGGAATGGGTCCGCCTGGCGTCCCATAAAATCGACCTCAACAAGGACGAGGAAGTCATCCGGGAGAAGATCGAAAGGATTTACCGGGACGCCGCCCTGCAACCGCCATTCTTCAAGGACGTCGCGTCGAAGCTCTCCGGCACTCCCAGGCAGCACCAGGAGGTGCTCGAATGGATGGTCTCCCAGGGGACGCTCACGAAAGTCAAGGAGGACCTGTACTTCTATCCTTCGGCCATCGCCGAACTGAAGCAACGGCTCGTGGCGTTTCTAAAGGAGAACGGGGAGATATCCACGCCCCAATTCAAGGACATGACCCAGGTCAGCCGCAAGTACACGATTCCGCTCCTGGAATTTTTCGATACGCAGAGGGTCACCATCCGTATCGGAGATGTGCGCCGGCTGCGCGAGAGCCAGGCGGTGGGTTAGGCTTCGCGTTACGGGTTGCGGGTTGCGGGTTCGCGCTCCTGAAAATGGTGGTTGCGAGTTGCGGGTTACAGGTTGCGATTTCGGGTTTCCGGAAGATGCGTTGCGGGTCTGGGGCTTACCATCGGCCACAATAACGAGATGCTCGAGCGGGCGTCGGACGGATTGCATTGTTGCGCGCGTTTGGCCCATCGGTTCTGAAGGTCAGCCGGTTTGGAGTTTTCGTCGTTTGGCTTTCGCCTTTTCCCGTATCACGGGGGCGGTTGTTTGCGTGTTTTATTTCACGAAGGATAATGGATATAACCACGAGGAGTTGCGGAATGCTGAAGCACGTTGTCTTCATGAAATTCAAACCGGGTAAGGAAGAAGCCGAAATTGCGGAACTCGAGAAGGGCCTCGGAGCGTTGCCGGCTATTATCCCCGAAATCAAGGGCTACGAATTCGGGCGCGATGTCTTGCGCTCACCGAGGTCCTACGACTTCGCCCTGGTCTCGACCTTTGACGACCTCGACGCCATGAAGCGCTACCAGATCCACCCCGACC
>CAYOVG010000213.1:0-12372 GCA_964407285.1 uncultured Syntrophobacteraceae bacterium | reverse complement strand
CCACTCCGCTCAATCCATCGTTCAAGAAGCCCGGACTGGCACGGATTGTGGTATAGGGTATTGCTTCTTTTGGCAAGAGGCTTGGGAGGGCTGGAGGCAAGGGATTTGTCCGGCGTCCGGGTCCGCGTCCGGGTCGTCCGCGTCCGGTCCGTCGCGTCCGGGCGTCCGGGGTCGGAGCGTCCGGGCTGGCGTCCGGGGTCGGGCCAAGGCAAGTCTTCGACATTCTAGAAGAAGTCAACAAGAAGCGGGCTTTTTTGGGTCTTAAGGCCCTGTTTTGGGCATAGAAATCACCCTTTTAAGGAGAAAGGAGCATGGCCAGAGCCAAACGACATTACCTGCCCGGATATGCCTGGCACATAACCCACCGGTGCCACCAAAGGGAGTTCCTCCTGAAGTTTTCCAGGGACCGCAAACGTTGGCTTCACTGGCTCTTTGAGGCAAAGAAGCGCTATGGCCTGTGCATCCTGAACTACATGGTCACCTCCAATCACATCCACCTGCTGGTGTTCGACCGCGGGGAACGCGAGGTCATCCCCAAATCCATGCAGCTTCGGGGTTGCGCGTGCGGGGTCGGGCCACGCTAAGTCCGTAGCATTTCAGGAAAAGACCCCACGAAGTGAGCTCTTTTCAGACTTAAAACCCTATTTATGGCATGGAAACTGCCCCCTTAAGGAGAGAGGCAAAGGAGCATGGCCAGAGCCAAACCGACACTATCTGCCGGGTATGCCTGGCACATAACGCACAGGCGCCACAAGAGGGAGTTCCTGCTCAAGTTTGCCACGGACCGCCGGCGTTGGCTCCGCCGGCTCTTTGAGTCAAAGAAGCGCTACGGCCTGTGCATCCTGAACTACATGGTCACCTCCAATCACATCCATCTGCTTGTGTTCGACCGTGGGGAACGGGAAGTCATCCCCAAATCCATGCAGCTTACGGCAGGCAGGACGGCGCAAGAATACAATGACAGAGGATGCGAAAGGGAGCTTTTTGAGATGCCCGCTACCATGCCACGGCAGTGGAAACCAATGATCACCTCATCCAGTGCATCGTCTATATGGATCTCAACATGGTGCGCGCTGGTGCGGTCACTCACCCCGCCCAGTGGGACAGCAGCGGCTATCATGAGATCCAGGCACACCGTCAAATCGGCGCGGTTCGGGGTCGGACCACGGCAAGTCTCCGAGATTCCGGGAAAAAACATCGGGGAGTGGACTCTTCCCAATGCCAAAGCCCTGTTTTGAGCATGGAAATCGGGAGTTCCGGGCCCAGAGGCATTGAAAGTCTGTAGTCAGGTGGCTACAATAGGGTTATGATCGAGATTCGCAAAACCGACATCTACGCCAGGTGGCTCGATAGTCCTAGCGACATCCACGCGCGCGCTCGTATTCTCGCACGGGTCGAGCGCCTGGCTACCGGCAATCCGGGAGACGTTAAGCCGGTAGGTGAAGGTGTTTCCGAGTTGCGGATCGACTACGGACCCGGTTACCGGGTGTATTACAAAAAGCATGGGCGGGAAGTGGTGATTCTCCTGGCCGGTGGGGACAAGCACACCCAGGCCGCCGACATCAAAACCGCCTTGCGTCTTGCTCGCAACCTGTAGGAGCGTATCATGACCAAAACCATCACCACACGCTACGATGTCGCCGAACATCTTCGTACACCGGAAGACATGGCCGCCTATCTTGAAGCTTGCCTTGAAGAGGCGGATGGGGATGCCGCTTTTATTGCCAAGGCGCTGGGAGATATTGCTCGCGCCAGGGGAATGAGTCAGGTGGCCCGTGACGCCGGCCTGTCTCGCGAAAGTCTTTACAAAGCGCTGTCTGGGGAACGAAGCCCCGGCTTTGACACAATTCTGAAGGTCATAAGGGCGCTGGGCTTGAAATTGCGTGCTGAAGCGGTTTCCGCCGATAAGACCATAGATAGGAATGTGAGGCACGAACAGACGCACGAACGTAGTTCTTGATGAAGATTTGGTTGAAGCCGGTCTGGAAATCACCGGTCTCAAGAGCCGTCGAGCATTGATCGACTATTCCCTTTGGGAACTCTTGCGAAGAGAGTCCCGAAGGAAGATCCTTGAACTCAAGGGCAAAATCCACTGGGAAGGCGATCTTTCCTCGATGCGTCGGAAAAGAGAATTTGAATGACGATGGTGGATACTTCCGTATGGATCGACTTCTTTGCTGCTCGAAATGCCACTCAGGTGGCGCTGCTCGAATCCTCCATCGACCAAAGGGACTACTTGTGCCTGTAGGGGTCGTCCTCACCGAAGTACTTCAAGGTATTCGGGATGACAAGCAGCACAAACAGACTGAATCGGCGCTTTCGAGCTTAATCCATCTCCCGCTGGACCGGAGCACATTCCTTCACGCAGCCAATATCTACCGCACCCTTAGCTCACGTGGGATCACCATAAGGAACTCGGTCGCTTGCATGATCGCAGCCGTATGCATTGAACATGAAACCGATCTGCTGCATAACGATAGAGACTTTGACCGCATTGCCGGTGTCTCTGATCTTCAGGTAGTGGGTAGTCGCACCATACGGTAGGTCCGTGCATATTCTCGAGCACAAGCCTGCCCGGCGAGATCGACACCGGGAACGCCCCCCGGACCTTCGTGGCGCAACTTCGGGAGATCGGAATCTCCTCCAACCGCATCCGCAACGCGATCATGGTTTACTATAGGGCGCTTGAACAACGAGCGGAGTGGGCGAGAGAGAACTCACTCGTGTCGGGAGAGATCGAGGACTACGAAGACCGCCTTATGGGTTGCGGGTTCGCATCCTTATCCATCCTCCAGAATTCTTATGATATTGCGGATAGCTTCCTCCCTTGCGCGCGGCTCCTCGTAACCATGCCGATACTGGTAGTCCATGAACGCATCTATGGCCTTGTGGAGCAGGCCGGCCAGTTCCGCCTGATCGAAGGTATACACGCCCGGCGGCGGCGCTTTCATTGCGACGGGAGCACCTTCTGAAACGGCGCCGGGTTGTTCCGCCCTGTGCACCCGCTCCTTCAAATAGAAGCCGACGATAGCGCCGGTTCCATGCTGATGGTTCACACCGCGTATGTCCGGATTCCCGAGAAGTTGTCCGATCTTCTCGGACGTCCATCCTCGCTTCCGCAACTCGTCGTCGCTGTAGAAGTCCGCTCTTTGCGCTCCGGCAGTCCTCGTATTATCCGGCATGGTATTCCCCTTGTCCGCCCGCGGTGCACGTCGGGATGCATCGATCAAAAGTACTCCTCCGGCATTTCGCCCCGGCATGCGCGCCATGGGTTTCGCCGTTTCCGTCCCATATTTACATCCCTCGCGATGTCCGGTCAATCACGACGTTTACGGCAACCGCCGCGACAGATTTTTCTGGCGCTTTTCCGTAATTTCTCCTATGGATATGGACTTCGGGACCACCTGACGGACCCGGACGGAAAACCGGGCTCATCACTTTCAACCCCCTACTTTGCTCGATGGTGACGACAGATGAAAGACAACCATATTATCCTTGCCGGATGGTTGATCGATGGAACGGGCGAACCGGTGCGCCGCAACCGTCTCGTGCATATCGAAGACGGCGTGATCACAGCCATAAACAAGAAGGACCCGGAGGAGAAGATCGAGAAAGGGGCCCGATTTACGGACCTCTCCCACTGCACCGTGCTCCCGGGACTCGTGGACTGCCACGTTCACCTCGCCATGTCGGGAACGAACGATATGGACACCCGCCGGCGGCAGCTCAATTTCGCCTTCGAAGAGGCAAAGCCGGTCATTTCGGAAAATCTTCGGGAGCACCTTCGGCATGGGGTAACGGCCGTCAGGGACGGAGGAGACTGCGCAGCCCACACCCTCCGTTTCAAAGCCGAATCCTTTCCGGCCCCTGAATACCCGCCACGACTGAACGCAGCGGGAAAGGCATGGAGAGCCGGGGGACGCTACGGCAGAATGATCGGAAGGCCCCCCGAGGAAGGATTCACTCTCGCCCAATGCATCGAGCGCCTGGAACGCGCCACGGACCACGTCAAGATACTCAATTCCGGCATGAACAGTTTGAAGGAGTTCGGGAAGGAGACCCCGCCCCAGTTCAGCGCCGGGGAAATGGAAGCCGCCGTGTCGGCGGCGCGCAAATACGGGCTCCACGTAATGGCGCACGCCAACGGGAAACTCCCCGTCAGGATCTGCGTCGATGCCGGATGCCGGTCCATCGAACACGGTTTCTTCATGGGCAGGGAAAACCTCGACAGGATGGCGGAGCTTCAAACCTTCTGGGTCCCGACGGCTTTCAGCATGAAGGCCTACGCGCGGGAGCTCGATCCGGGCTGCATCGAGGCGGATGTCTCCCTCAGGAACCTCGACCACCAACTGGAGCAGATCGCCTATGCCGGGCAAGCCGGAGTCCCGGTGGCGCTCGGGACCGACTCGGGAGGACTTGGGTTGAACCACGGGGCCGCGGTTGCGGAGGAGATGAAGCTCCTCCTGGAGGCGGGTTTCACCATCGAGGAGGCAATTCGAAGCGCTACGCTGGAGGGCGCCCGGTTGCTGGGGATCGAAAGGGAGTACGGCCGGATCGAAGCCGGCATGCCCGCCACGTTCATCGCCGCCGAAGGAGACCCTTCCGGGCTCCCCGATTCGCTGACGGCGCTGGAGATGGTCTGCATCCGGGGGCGTGAAACATAGAGATAAGTAATATCGGCCAGTGCCGGTGGAAAAACCGCGCGCCTGTCACTATATTTAAATAAGGCGTTATTTCATAGCGGTAATAACCACTTAGCATTATCTTTGAGCGAAGGTGCAAACCGGGTAACCCGGTGCGCCAGGGCGCCCCGATTCCGAACGGAATCGGACCGGCAACCCGCCGGAGGCATCTCGTTGCGTTTCCGTGCGAAGATGTGCATTCCGATATCATGGTGGATGCCCGTTCAAGGAGGTCAATATATATGGATAATATCAAAGAAGACGAACTCAAGGCCCTTATCCGGCAATCCCCGGGACCGTGCGTGTCCATCTACATGCCGACCCATCGCGCCGGCATGGAGATTCAGCAAGATCCGATCAGGCTCAAAAACCTCATTCGCGACGCCGAGGAGAAGCTGGTATCCGGAGGGCACCGCCGCCCGGACGCGCTGGAAATCCTCACCCCGGCGCGCGACCTGCTAAACGACACCGCCTTCTGGCGGCATCAGGCCGACGGACTTGCTCTTTTCCTCTCCCGGGAGTTCTTCCGCAATTACCGGCTCCCGCTCAACCTTCAAGAACTCGTGATGATCGACGGTTCATTCTACCTGAAACCCCTGCTTTCCATGCTCGGCGATGACGGCGGGTTCTTCGTCCTTGCGCTCAGCCAGAGCGATCTTCGGCTCTTCGAATGTACCCGGCATTCCATCCGGGAAGTTGAACTGGAAGACGTTCCCAGGAGCCTCGACGAAGCCCTCCGCTTCGACGATCCGGAAAAACAGCTTCAGTACCACACGGCTTCCCGCGGCGGGAGGCGTGACGGCTACCTGATGTTCCACGGACACTCCGGAAGCGAACCCAAGAAGGATATCCTCCGGTACCTTTTGTTGGTTAATGACGGATTGCACAAATATCTGAACAACCGGAACGAACCCCTGGTTCTCGCCGGTGTGGACTACCTGCTGCCCATATTCAGGGAGGCGACCACCTATGGCGGCCTCGTTGAAGAAGCGATCATGGGCAATCCCGAAGGATTCGACGAGCAGGAACTGCATCGGCAGGCGTGGTCGATTGTGGAGCCGATATTCCGGAAAACCAGGGACGAAGCTCTCGCCAGGTACGTGGAACTTGCCGGAACGGGTCTTGCCGGCGCAGACCCCGAGGCAGTGCTCGGACCGGCCTTTTTCGGGCGCGTGGATACGCTTTTCGTGGCGCGAGGCCTGCAACGCTGGGGGACCTTCGATTCCGAGACCGGTCTGGTAAGCCTTCACGAAGCGCCCCAGCCGGGAGACAGGGACCTTTTGGATTTTGCCGCCCTGCATACCTTCATGAACCGCGGAAAGGTCTACGTGCTCGAGCCCGAAATGATACCCGGAGGGAAGACTCTGGCGGCAATATTTCGTTATTGAGACGAAATGGTTTCAGTCCGGTTGATTTTTCTTGAATCGCGCCCGCGAAGTGTCTAATTTCATGGCGTCGAGTTGAAGTATTTTGAGAAGTCCGATCGTGGTTCCGATACTGGAGTGTCTTTGTCTTGCGTTTCCGGGCTCCTGCTCGGGAACGGTGGAACGGTTCATGAACAGAATGGAGGGGTGGGGAAAATGCCGATTTTCGAGTACGAATGCAACGACTGCCACTGCACGTTCGAGCAGGTTGTTTTTTCGAAGGAAGAGGAGCAATCGGTGAAATGTCCGGGATGCGGCGGCGAAGCGGAGAAGATTCTCTCGCGCTTTTGCCGGACAACGGGCGGCGGCCTGTCCACAAGCTGCGGCCCGAGCACGAGCAAATTCACCTGATAACGGTATTCCCGGCAGTTTGCCGGGAGCCGGCCGTATAACCCGTGGCGGCCCCTTCGCGGCGAAGGGGCCGCATCTCAGATGGAGCGAATATGGTTCAAGAAATTCTGGTCGTAGTCCTAATGGTAGCAGTGTGGTTCCTCGTGAACCGCTACATTCTTCCCAAAATGGGATTTCCTACTTGAGTGTCCAGAAGTTGCCAGGTTGGCGACCTCTCCCGAAAAGATGTTCCTCCCAGTGACAAAGACACCAGGTAATCAGATAGATCTCTTATGCGGCCGTTTGCCCGTCGAACGGCCGCATGGTTCACGTCCCGTCCTTCCCGTCTTTCGAGTTTCCCGGTCCCATCGTATTTGCGGCGACTTGCCGAAAGCAGCCCTCTGATTTAGAATAGACCCACGTCTTTGTCTTCCACCAGCAACCCCCAGGAAAGTAAAAAGCGAGGTCTTTAATGAATTCTGCTCGCATCCTTGTCGTCGATGCCGAGACAATCGCCGCAACGGAAGTCGTGGAGCGACTGGCGGCCATGGGCTATGAGCCGGCGGGTCCCGCAAACGACGGCGAAAAAGCCCTGGCGTTGGTCGAAGAGCAACGCCCTGACCTGGTGCTGATGGACATCCATGTCCATGGAACGATCGACGGCATAGCCGCCGCGGGGGAAATGCGCCGCCGCTTTCACGTGCCCGTGATCTTTCTGGCGGCGTTCCTGGAAGACGCGACGCTGGAGCGGATGAGGCTCACAAAGCCTTTCGGCTGTATTCTCAAGCCCTTCGACGACCGGCAACTCAAATCGGCTATCGATACGGCGCTTCTCGAGCATGCGGACGATGAGGAAATCCCGCGGATGAACCGGCTCCACGGGCTTTTGAACCGGGCAAGCCAGGAAAGGGCGACAGGTATCTCCACGCTCGATGGAATCGAAGGCGAAATCCGGCGGGACCGCATATACGAGGAGTTGCGCTACCAGTCCAGGTTCCTCCAGACGCTCATGGACGCCATGCCTTACCCGGTCTTCTACAAGGACGACCGGTTCCGCTACCTGGGGTGCAACACCGCATTCGAACAATACGTGGGCAGGAAACGGGAGGAACTCATCGGCAAAACCGCCCATGAAATCTACCCCGGGGACCTGGCCGACGAATACCGCGGAGCCGACCTGAAAGTGCTGGCGGACCTGCAACCTCTGGCGTACGAGGGGATGATGCAGGATTCGGATGCCGTCAGGCACAACGTGATGTTCCACAAAGCTGTTTTCCATAAGGAATGCGGCGCTCCTGGCGGCATCATCGGCGTAATGGAGGACATCACGGAACGTAAAAGGGCGGAGGACAGGCTTCGAGAGAGCGAGGAGCGCTTTCGCACGATGTTCGAACTGGCCTCGGTGGGCATGGCCCAGGTCGACCCGCGCTCGGGGCGATGGGAGCACGTGAACCCCAAACTCTGCGACATTACCGGTTATTCGGCCGAAGAACTGACGAAGATGAGTGTCGCCGAAGTCACGCATCCGGAAGACCGTCAACGCGACTGGGAAGCCTTTCAATGTGTCGTGCAGGGAAAGGCGTGCGATTTCCGGAGCGAGAAGCGCTACGTGCGCAAGGACGGCGCGGTCGTATGGGTGAACGTCAACATGGCCGTATCCTGCGACGATGCGGGCCGGCCGGTGCGCGGCATGGCGGTCGTGGAGGACATCACCGGGCGAAAGCAACTGGAGGAGCAGCGCTACCAGGTCGAAGCTCAGCTCAGGCAGTCCCAGAAGATGGAAGCCCTCGGCACGCTGGCGGGCGGAATAGCCCATGACTTCAACAATATACTCGGCGTCATCGTCGGGTTTGCCGAGATGGCCGAATGGGAAGCGGATGAAGACGGAAAGATCAAAGAGGACCTGCGGGAAGTTCTCAAAGCCGCCGAACGGGCAAAGGAGCTTGTGCAACAAATCCTGGCGTTCAGCCGCCAGAGCGAACAGGAAAAGAAACCCATCCAGGTCGGGCTGATCGTAAAGGAGGCGCTGAAGATGCTCCGGGCATCCCTACCCACGACCATAAGCATCAAGTCCGATGTGGGATCGAAGGCTTCCGTCATGGCCGATCCGACACAGATTCACCAGGTGGTTATGAACCTGTGCACCAACGCCGCTCACGCAATGAGGGACAACGGCGGGGTGCTGGAGGTGCGCCTCGACGACCTGCAACTCACCCCGGACAGCGTTTTGCCCGGTTCCGGCTTCCTGCCCGGCCCATGCGTAAAGCTGACCTTCCGGGACACGGGCCACGGCATCGATCCGTCCATTCTCGATCGCATCTTCGATCCCTTCTTCACCACGAAGGAGCAGGGGGCCGGAACCGGTCTGGGCCTGGCGGTCGTCCACGGGATCGTCAAGGGACATGGCGGGACCATCGAGGTGGAGAGCCGGCCGGGCAAAGGGACGACTTTCCAGGTGATCCTTCCGGCTATCGAGAGAAAGCGTGTTCCGCAAAGGCAGGCGGCCGCCCCTCTCCCCCGCGGACGGGAACGCATTCTCGTCGTGGACGACGAACCCGCGCTGACCCTTGCCGTGAAGAAGATGCTGGAACGGCTCGGATACCAGGTGGAATGCCGAACGAACGGCATCGAGGCATTGGAGGTTTTTCTCCACGGGACAACCGGCGCCCCCTTCGACCTGGTCATCACGGACATGACCATGCCTAACCTCACGGGCACGGACCTCGCTCTCAAGCTTCTCAAGCTCCAACCTGATCTTCCCGTTCTGCTTTGTACCGGGTTCAGTGAAAAGATGGATGCCGAAACAGCCAGGGATTTCGGGGTCCGGGGATTTCTCATGAAGCCCGTCGTGATGAGAAAGCTTGCCGAGACGGTCCGAAAGCTGCTCGACGAGAATTCACGGGGTCCCGGTCACAACACCAGGTAGCCCTCGAATTCTTCCTTTTCCGCTATATGCGTCGTGACGACGCCGGTTTCCGGACCGATCGTCCACACCACATCGACCGCGCCGCCACGGGGAGCATCGCCGTAGGATGCAAGGATTGCGGCGGCAGGGGCCAGGTCTTCCGGAGCATAGGTCGGTCCCGAGATGAGACCCGTGGGACCGACATGGTCCCGGAGCCGGAGGACCACGTCACTCTCCCCGGCAAGGAAGTCAAGGTTGCCGTTGTCCTCGCGATTTCTGCCCACGACGCACCAGCTTCCGCCGGGCAGCAGCAGGCTGCGTCCGTACCGGAGCATCTTCACTTCACGCGCCGTGGCCTGCCGGTTCCGGGAGAGGTACTCCTTCAGCTTCCGGGCGAACCCCTCCTTGGTGAGCATGCATCCGCCGCCGGGCTGAGGGTACTCCCTGATCCCGTAGTGCTCCGCCAGGGCCACCTGTCTCTTGCGGCCCCGCCCCTGGATATCCAGGAGCCGTTCACGATCCACCAGCCCTTCCGTTTCGGGAATGGTGGGGGGCAGCAGCTTCGCGCTCAGGGGGCGGAGCACCCGCCCGGCATATCCCGACAGCCGCTCCACGCTTCGCAGCGAATCCCTGCGCTGGCTCATCGGACGCTGTCCCAGCACCTCGCCGGTAAACAGAAAATCCGCCCCTTCCCTTTCCATGAGCAGGCCTGCCTGGTGGAGCATCAGCGCATGGCAATCGATGCAGGGGTTCATCTGGCTCCCGTAGCCGTAAAGCGGCTCCCTCAGCATTTCGAGATGGATCTCCCCGATGTCCGGCGCCAGCATGGGAATCCCGGCCGCGCGGCCCGCGGCCAACCCCGGCTCCGAATCGAAGAAAGGCGTGGTGAAGGTTATCCCCAGAAGTTCGATTTCCTGTTCCTGCAAGACCTTCACGGCAAGAATGCTGTCGAGGCCTCCCGAAAGAAGACCTATCGCTTTGACTCTTTTCAAGGCTGTATCCCATTTATTCTTTTTCATGCAAAAGCGAAGACGAGCAACCGGAGACGGGAAACGGAGGCGGGAAATCAGTCCGCTTCATCCCAGCTCCCGCTGCGATAACCCGCCAGATCGAGGCTGACGAAGTGAAAACCCCGGCTGCGGAGATTGCTCAAAATGGCTTCCCTGGCGTTTTTCTCCATGACGAGAGGAAACCCGTCCGGATTCATCTCGATGCGGACGAGGTCCCCATGGACGCGCACCCGCACGCCGGTGCAGCCGAGGTCGTTCAGGAGGTCCTCCGCTTCCTCGACGGCGCTCAGCGCCTCCCCCGTCAACGGGGTCCCGTAGGGGATGCGTGTGGCAAGGCATGACTGGGACGGTTTATTCCAGGTAGGAAGGCCTGCGAGCCTGCTGATTTCCCTGATATCGGGCTTCTCGAACCGCGCAACGGCCAGGGGGCCGGCCACGCCCAGTTCCTCGAGCGCCTGCCGCCCCGGCCTGTAATGCCGCAGGTCCCCGGCGTGGGACCCGTCCGCCGTGAGCGTACAGCCGAGCCGCTCCGCCCGCTCGACCACCCTGGACATGATCTCCCTTTTGCAGTAGTAACAGCGCCTCTTGCCGTTTTCCCGCACCAGGGGGACAGCCAGGGGGTCCAACTCCACCTCTTCCAGCAGCAGGCCGAGGGAGCGCGCGACGTCAACCGCTCCCTCCCGCTCCCTTCGGCCGATCAACGTGCTGACGGCCAGAATGGCCGCCACCTTCTTCCGCAACGCCTCCTGGACGAACCAGGCGAGGAAGGCGCTGTCCATTCCTCCGGAAAAGGCCACGGCAATAAAGTCATGGGGACTCAAAAACTCTTCGAGGGCGAAACACTTACGCTGGAGGTCTCCCTCCAGTGGAAACGACAGAAACATACAAACCCGCATTCCTATGAGGATGACGCCTCGTGAAAGTCCTCCGGTTCCACGTCCCAGCCGTTCCCGTCTTCTTCACCCCAGGGACCGGGCAGAAGCTGCTGAGGCTCCCCGAGAAGGAACCGGCCGGTAAGAATCCAATTTTTCAAAATTCCGGCGATCTCTTTCGCCCGCGTATAGCTCGACAAGGGCACCGTGGGGACCTGCCTGCCCTCCACGGTGACGGCGCCGGAGCGAAGCTGGGCGTAAGTGACCTCGCAAAGGGGTTCCGGGCGGGAGCCGCTGTAATCACGAACTTTCGTCACAATGTCGTCATCCGATACGCCGGTGTAGACCGCCATCTCCTCATCGAGAACGGGAATCGGGAGCCCCAGTCCCACCGCCAGCGAGCAGCCGTAGCCCTGGAGGCTCACGCCCTGCAGCCATCGCGGCTTCATGTGCTTGAGGTCTCCCATCACCATCAGGGTGCCCGACGGGGTCCTGGGGGTACCGTTGGGAAGCCGGTCCACGTTCGGGTTATGCTGCGTGCCGTGCCGGACGACGTAACCCGGCCCCCCTCCCAGGAAGATGCGCGTGCCGAGGCCCACCGTTTTGTAGCAGGGATCGTTGAACAGGGGACTCAGTTGTCCCGAAGTGGAGTAGTTCGCGTTGGCGAGGCGCGGTTTCAGCGTCCCCATGTACGTATACAGAGTCCTATTGGACAGGTTCACGGCGCAATTGTAATTCTGGTAGGCGTTGCGCGGATTGCACAGGACCGCATAGGGCAGGTCCTTCAGTGCGACATTCATTTCGACCTTGCGGTTGGGATAGCAATCCGTCCCGTACCCCTCCGCCCGCAACCGCACCGTCTTGCCGCTCACCAGGTCGTGGATCACGTGGCCTCCGCCGTAATCGAAATGGCCCGGATGAATCTTGTTGAGAGGGTCGTCGAAAGTGGGTTCCGTGGCCCCGATATAGAAATCCACTGCGGCCAGTCCGCCATAGGCGGGAACATCGTTCACCCAGACTTTGGCGGCCTTGATGGGGGGTTTGGTGTGGCCGAAGTTGATGAATGCGCCGGAAGAGCACATGGGGGCGAACGTGCCGGTCGTGACTACGTCCACCTCGCGGGATGCGCGGGCCGGCCCTTTTTTCCTC
>CAYOVG010000212.1:0-12382 GCA_964407285.1 uncultured Syntrophobacteraceae bacterium | reverse complement strand
AGTTCGATCATCTGCCTGGTTGCAACATTGGCCGGGTCGGAGGACTCTTTGCTCATGACCGCATTTGCCGTAAGGCTCAGCGGACTGGAGAAGAAGTGAAACATCTTCGTGAAGGGGAGGATGGCCAATCCGATAAGGCATGCGAAGTAGTGCAGATGAGTGAGAAATCCCACCGCACCGGCCCTGTCCAGGGAGAGCGCCGCGGGGCTGATTGTCCGGGAAACGGCATACCCCATGAAAGCGGCGCTGGGGTGTGCGTGGCACTGCTCACAGCTCATTTCGTGCAGTTGCCTGCCTTCTTCCAGCAATTTCGGGTCGAAAGGCCTCTTCATATTCGGCGATACGACACCGAATTCGCTCACCCAGTAGGTTTCGAGCGCTTTTTCTTCCTCTTCTCCGCTGAGGCTGCCGTATTCGTCCGCCATGTCCTTATAGCTCGTGTAGGAGGTGATCTTCACCCCTTTGAGGAAAATGCCGGAAACCATGATTACGGCCAGTATCGCTATTGCGTACACGTCCATGGCGTTGGTCCGGAGGCGATTTCCTTTCAGGGCGAAACGACGGAAAACCGCCATCGCAATGCCGGCGAGCACCACCGCCCCGGCAATCTCTCTCGCAAGAAGGAAGGGATTGACTGTCGGCTGGTATTCCGCAAAGAGTACCTGCATGGTGAGGGAATCCAGGGCATGCGCCAGGAGAAGGACCATGAACCCGCCATAGATGCACATGTGCATGAGCCATCTCGGGAAGCTTCGTCTCAACAGCCGCGCCTGCAGGACCGCGTCCAGGATGAATGTCTTTGCGAGAATGAACGCTTTAGGACTCAGCACGGTGGATGAGACGCCCCTGACGGCCGTGCCGAACCGTTCGCGGGCGCTGCCGTTCGCTGAATCCGTCGTCTGCAACCCATGTCGAAACCAGGTCGATACCTTGAATCCCAAACCAAGTACGAAAAGCGCCAACGAGACATAGAGCGATACGGTGTGGAGCATCGGGCAGATCCTTTCAGAGAAGACCGACCATGCAGTTAAGAAAAAAGGGCATGGTTCAAAATAAGGCAACGCTTCAGGGCCGCCCCCGCGAAGCTTGTCCCCGGGCAGGCGGGGAGGGGGTCCGGGAAACCTTGAAAAGCCCGGGTTCCCACTTGCGCGGGAATGACGGTGAGTCCTTTCAAGCATTACCTCAAACACATGGTTTGTGAACCATGCCGAAAAAAGGCGCCGGGCCACAAAGGGGAGTCCGGGCGGAAGAGGATGCACAACGAGTCGGATTACTTTGTGCAATGTTTTACAAGAACGGCATTCGGACTACCGACTCCCTGACGCTTCCCATAGACCGTGAACGTTTGAAATTCGGATTCCAGCAGGAGCGGCCGCCGGTCGCGACCGGACTATGTGGACCCAATACACCGCGGCCGACCGCTCGTAACCGAGCAAGAAAAATCCACGTTCTACCCGTTCAAGGCATGGACTGAACCGGCTGACCTTATATATTCATCTTCACCGAAAGGTCAAGGCCGAATCGGGGCCGCGACTTCGGCTTCCGATGGTGCTTCGGCCGGCTCGAACGATCCGTGCCGGCTTATGAATGTGCCGGCCACCACAAGCACCGATGCAAAGTATTGTGCGGTGGTCAGTCGCTCCCCAAGCACCAGCCAACCCAGGAACATCGAGAATACGGGGATGAGATTGACGTAAGGCGTCACCTGGCACGCCGGAATCCGGCTCAAGCCGTAGTTGTAGAGGAAGTAAGCGAGCACGCTGACCAGCACTCCGAGATACAGCATCGACAAGGAGACATGCCAGGGCCACTGCGAAGGCATATCGACGGAAGGCAAAAACAGCGCCGGCATGAAGAACGCGCTGCCCGTGAAGGCCTGAACCGCCGTGAGGAAAAACGCCGAGTACCGCACGCTCAGGCGCCTGCTTATGACCGTGAAACCGGTAGCGCACACCATGGCGGCAAACTCCAGCAAATTGCCCAGGAGAGGACGGGGAGCGCTTTCCGTGGGTTTTCCGGCGGACGACAGAATGACCACCCCGACAAGTGCGATGATCAAACCCGCCATGGATTGATAAGATATTCTCTCGGACAGGGTGACCCTGGCGGCCAGCGCAGTCAGAATGGGGAGCAGGCCGGTGATCATCCCCGCCTCGGAGGCGGATGTGAAAACCAGTGCGTAGCTTTCGAAGATAAAGTAGAGGCACGGTTCAAACAGGGCCATCAGGCCCAGGAGTTTCCAGTCCCCCTTCCGGTACCGGATCTTTCCGAACCGTTTCCTGAAGATGAGAAAAAACGCGGAGGCCAGGCTCATCCGCAGGAAAATCACCACCAGCGGATGGCAGGCGCTCAGAGCGACCTTCATGGCGATAAAGGAGCCGCCCCATATGAGCATTGCCAGGATGAGACCCGACAACGGGAGCAGCGACGGTCTGCCGGAACAACGATCCATTACGAGCAATTTTTCAACCATTGCGTCTATTACATTTGCGTGAAAGGCTTGAGGTTCAATGAAAGGCTGGAAGTCCGGCGCTTCCCTGTCCCCCCGGATCTCATAACAGCAGGGACGGATTTATACGAAAAAGTCTCGAAATAATCTCTTCGCTTATCGGCTCCTCGAATGCGGCCCCGATCTCGACGAAGCTGGAATGCACTTTGGACCTCAGGCAGATGCACTTGAATTCGACTTTGTGCCCATGTTCGATTTCCCTGATCAGGTAGAACTCCTCGGGGACTTGATTGATTCCCTTGGGAAGCAGGAGTCCCACTCCTCCTGGTGATATGTCCAACAGCACTCCGAGATAGGATGTCTTCTGTTTGTCGCTTCTTACGACCACCTCGACCGAATTGTAGATGAGCTGCCTGCTGAATTTCCTGCACTCGTTTTCCGCTTTGGTGCATGATATGTTGTTCACGTAATCCGTTTCGACGTCGATCTCGGTATAGAATATGCATTTCATTCCAACGACGGAAAGACACAGCTCATAAACATTAATGTAATCCGGGTTGGAGCATAAGCCCATTTCGTCTATCTTCTGAGACTTACGCAGGAAAAACCTGCAGTTGGGACCACAGTGCATATGTTCTCCGTTCCCGTTTCTTTAAGCCGGCGGCTATCCTGCCCGGCCGTTTCGTCCGGTCGCCACGGCCGTCTCCTTCGGGGGATGCTTGCCGGAAAGGAAAACGGCTCGCCGATACCGCGCCCCCGCCGACATGAGCGCACATATGGTGATATATGGACTTTGTGGGCCCGGTGGACCCGGCTGAAGAGACGGCAGACTGAATATTAACGCGAACCGCATACTTGAGCAAGTGCGAGTGTGCCGCTAATTGAAAAGAACGTCGGGACCGGTCCATTTTGCTTGACCGTGGAATCGGTGAGGATAGAATGGGGCCGATCAGTATTCAACCAGGGCATTATCGAACAATCAGGCAAAGAAAGCCATTCGGGTGCGATATGGAAACGGAAGTAAATCTGAGCGTCAAGGAACTGGAAGACTGGGGCATTCCCGTCTCGGGGACTTTCATCATTGCCGGTCCCTGCAGCGCGGAGACGGAAGAGCAAGTGATGAGCACGATCCGGGAACTGGCGAAGCACAACGTGAGCGCTATTCGTGCGGGGATCTGGAAGCCGCGCACGCGTCCGGGTTCGTTCGAGGGGGTAGGGGGGCAGGGCCTCAAGTGGTTGAAGGATGCGGGCAATGAAGTCGGGCTGCCGGTGGCTGTCGAAGTGGCCAATCCGAGGCATGTCGAGGAGTGCCTGAAATACGGCATCGATCTGTTGTGGGTCGGTGCGAGGACGAGCGCCAATCCGTTTTCCGTGCAGGCCATTGCGGAGGCTCTGAAGGGAGTGGACATCCCGGTCCTGGTGAAGAACCCGGTGAATCCGGACCTGGAGTTGTGGATCGGGGCGATCGAGAGGCTTCACCGGGCTGGTTTGGAGCGTCTCGCCGCCATCCACAGGGGGTTTTGCACCTACAGGACGGACGAATACCGCAATACCCCGCTCTGGAGACTGGCGATCGAGCTGCGAAGGAGAATTCCCGGTCTGCCGATAATCTGCGATCCCAGCCATATTTGTGGGAAGACCGAGCTGTTGCTTTCGGTGGCGCAGAAGGCGATGGACCTGCTCTACAGCGGCCTGATGATCGAGGTCCACATTAACCCGGCCTGCGCTCGAAGCGACGCGAAGCAGCAGCTCACGCCCGATCAGTTCGGCGATCTCATCCGGAAGCTCAAGCGCAGGAGCGCGACCAGCAGCAGCGAGGAGTACCTGGCGCAAATCGCATTCCTGCGGAAGGAAATCGACGATATCGACCGCCGGTTCATTGAACTGCTCGCCAGGCGCATGGACATAGCGCGGCAGATAGGCGCCTACAAGGGCAGGAATAATATCTCGCTCTTTCAGCCGAACCGGTGGAGCGAGATCGTGGAGTCGAGGACCAGGGCGGGGCGTGAAGGGGGACTCTCCGAAGAGTTCATTCTGAAGGTGTTCCACCACGTACACGAGGAATCCATCCGCTCCCAGGAGCAGGGATACAAGGAGTCGGGCGCGGATGCTCCGAACGGGCAAAACGGCCGGAAGGAGTAGATGCGTATGCGAGGGGCGCTGACGGCGTTGAACGGAACACTGGCGGATTGAAAGGTGGATCGGACAGAGGGCATCGGCGGATTGACGGAAGGAGCGGCTATGATCGGGATGCCGGCCGGGGGGAATAGCCGGGGCTTCACCATCATCGAAATTGTGGCGGTGTTGGTGATTCTGGGGATCCTTGCGGCTACGGCCGTTTCCGTCGTAGGCAGCATGTCCGCCTACCAGTTGACGTCTCAGGCCGACACCCTCAAGGGACATCTCCGCTACGCCCAGATGCGGGCTATGAATACCGATAACATTTGGGGCATCGCTTTCCAGACAGCCAATTCACCCAATAGCTACAGGATCTTCAACAATATAGCCGGATCTACTCCCGCTTTTCCGGGGACTGGTTCCGATACGGTGACTCTCCCCGCAGGTATGACGATTACGGGCATTGCCGACGGAGGTATGGTCGCCTTTAAGACTTGGGGAAGCCCTTATACTAATGCTGCGGCAACTGCCAGGCAGGCAGTTGAAGGGGGGTGGAGGACGATTACCCTTAACCACGGGGGTAGGTCCGTAGATGTTCAAATCCGCAATGAGACCGGATATATACCATGAAAGAGCAATCCATTATCGATGTTGTCAGGTTCATTTTCATGCGGATTCTTCCTTCTCCTCGGATTGTGGACGCGGTGGGGTTACGCCATTGGGGAGAAGGCGGGAAGCATCATTCAAGACAATGCCACCCTTATACCTCAAGGGGCTTCACTTTGATCGAGGTGATCGTCACCCTGGTTATCTCATCCATTCTGGGCGCCATGCTCGTTCAATTCATGGGAACAAATCTTACGGGGAGCATCAAGCCGGTGCTGAGAACCCAAGACACATTGGCCCTTCAGCAGGTAATGGAGAACATCGTTATCGACTATAATAAGCTGATGGTCACGGACAGCGCGCCGCTTGCAACTCTAAGAACCCACATCGAGACAAACAGCGAGGGATATGGCAGCTATTCCATTGTAACGAACACTTATGTCACTTACGATAATGATACTGGAACCGAGATGGCCGGCGGGACTGGTATCCTCAAGGTTACTATCTCTCACGGGGACTTTCGGTTAACGGCGCTTTTCGCTCAATAGCCGCCTTCTGTGAGGAGTGGGGGGAGTGCGTGAGAAGACGGGCGGGTTTCACCCTGATCGAGGTAATCGCCACAATGGTTCTCGTAGGTATCATGGCTGCTGTGGCTGGTGTGGGAGGTGCATCCTATGTAAAGGGGTATATAATCGCTCGCGATAATCGCGATTATGTCCAGAAGGCTGAAATAGCCATGGCGCGTATTAGTCGAGAACTGCGAGAATTGAAAAATATCACACTAGTGCAGACATCCCCAACGAGAATCAGATATACGAGGTTGGCAGAGGACTCCAGCACCGATTCCACTCAGACACTTGAGCAGGTCGGCGATACTATTACACTGAATGGGGATACGCTTCTAGATAACGTACCGGAAAACTCGTTCACATTGTCCTATTTTCAGGGTAGCTCACCGTGGACATACGGAAATGATATTGAAAAATTGTCGGGCATTACTGTTAGTCTCAGCTTGACGCCCTCCATAGGGAGCAGCAGTATGACCTTTGCGACGACGCTGACTCCACGTAATAATGGGAATGTTGGAGGAGAGGTTCCGCCTCATCAGGTTCCGCCTGCCTATTCAGGTTCCTGCTTCGTTGCCACCGCGGCGTACGGGAACGTGAATCACCCTGTAGTTGTGCTGCTTCGGGAGTTCAGAGACCGGTGTCTTAACTCTTGGAGCATCGGGAGGCGCATAATTGATGTGTATTATTGCTATGGCCCGACGATTGCGGATATCATTCGTGACCGCCCCTGGGCATGCTTCGGAACGCGCCTTCTGCTCGCTCCGATTGCGGGAACAGCCTTTCTCATAATTCACTTTCCGGCAGTTCTCCCGGTCGTTCTCCTCCTGTCATGGGTTGCAGCACGGTTTCTGCTCTTGGCATATACTGGAATGAGGAATAGGAGAATTTACATGATTGGGAACCAATCCGGTAGCGTTCTCGTCATGCTCATTGCTGTGATAACCATTCTTGCCATACTCGGGACCGGTATGGTGACTTTCTTACCTACTTCCATCATGAGTCAGATGGAGAGTCTTGTTCCATTGAAAGCATACTATATGGCCGAGTCCGGTTACAGGTATGCTGCCGGCCAGTTTCAGAGTGCAAGAGGTGGAGACGCGGTCTCATGCAAGACGTGTCCTCAGTTCCAGAAAATGGAAGAATTGAATGACATGAATGGAACAAAGGCGCGTAAAGTGGGAAGTGGAGGCCAGGATGGCAAATTCGAACTGCAGATAACACCTTACTTTCTGGTTCTGGCTTCCGACCGTAGCCGGAATTCAGCTACTCTTCAACTTAAGTATCCTGGGAGTGCGCCCTCTTCCAGTGATCCTACGGTATATTCCATTCCAACATCAGGCATTTTTGATATCGATACGGATAATAGTTTAGATAAACTGAACCTATATCATTATGATTCCTATACCGAAAGCGGAGGTGTCACTACTTTTAATCTTACTTCATTTCCTACTGGTGTTAATGGTGATACGGACATGCCAGCCTATACCTCGGTGCGTTTCGTTGCAAAACCAGCCAGTACCTGTACTGTTAACGAGGGAGGTAACTTGACGCTTGCTACAGGACAGGGTGGACCTTTCTCACCTAATGGTGGTACATTTACTGTTTATGATTCAGAGCATAAGATAGTTGATAATACTGTCACCTATACCTATGCTAGTAAGGATGGTAATATTCTCAAGAATATAAATGTAAGCAAGGATAGTATAAATAGTGGCTTTCCTCTTTCACTACAGGGTGGCAGTGATGAAACTGCCCATAAAATAGTATGCAAAGAGTATGTCTCCATTAAGTCAATAGGTAAGAGTTACGCTAGCAATGGTTCAGAAATATCTCGAACAATTACATTCTATACCCCTATCGGATCAGTATTGCAGCCTACTACGTCAATCACCGAAAAGACGAGTACCATGGCTAATCCATCAGAATGGTCTACTGCCAGTTCCGGAACACTTTCATTTCCTGCAGCCGATGCATCAGGTAACCGCTATATGCAGTTGAGTACTGGAGATTATGGAGTATTTTCGGATAACTCCTGGGGACTTGTTGCCCAAAATATGGTAAATTTTGCTTCAGCCTGGACATACGCAAGTCACTTGTTGAATTATGATGCTCAAGTAAAGATAGATGTCAGCACTTATGATTACTACTTGGCAGGTATAAGCTTTAGGATACAAACTGCAGGTGACGGAACGGCATGTTCCTATGGACTGTCATTTCTGCGGAGCTATTCAGGATCATTATTGGACTTGGAGGGTATTCCTGATGATTTGGTTCCGACCAACGCTAGCGGGAATAAGCTGAAAGAAGTAGCATTAGTCGTGCTTTGGCGGAGAAGTAGTAGCGGATATAAATGGCTTGCCTACAAGAGATTGAATGGAACGAGTCTAGTAAATAGTAGCGACACTCATATTACAGCCTGGTCTACACTACTGGTTCGGATTAAAGAGGAATTTGAGTCGGGCAACTCTGGTTCAAAATACAACATGATCAGATGCTATTACGCCACTCCAACGAATTCAGGAACCGGCGGCAACAGTATTCGTACAGACGAGAACCGGGCTGCCAATTCCCGATGGCCGGATACTGTTTCTTCTCCCTACCCATACTGGCCCTCAGACCCTGACATTGACAGCGATCCACCATGGACAGCGGATACCGATCAATATACACTTATTGATTGGGATAGAGTCAATACCAACGTGGATGACACTGTGGGGGCAGGGGCCGAATCGGGGTGCATAATTAAGGATTCAGTTCTGACGACTCCCTCTTCCGGCGTCCTTACTACTCCTGAGGTAGGCTTGCATTCTGCAGGAAAGACCCGGCAGTGTGGTTTGCTAGGATGCTACTTGCAGAGGAAGATTGATGCTAAATTCGACGACTTTGGTATTCGCTATCAAGGAAGCACCAACAACTACGGGTTTTCCCACCCTATTCAGCAGTAGCCGAGTCAATATGAGCTCCTGGATGCCATGACCACCGCCGAACGGCTCAGACTCGAAGGTGAATGCAGAGGCGAACAGAAAGGAAGACAGGAAGGTAAACAGGAAGCGGCAACGGCTTTTCTTACCCGCATGATCGCCGGGAAATTCGGAATAGATCCGGAGTCTTTCGTACCTTTGCTTAGCGGCCTCGAGTTCAGCGTGTACGAGCAGTTGACCGACAAGATCCTCGATGCCGAGAGCATGGAGGAGGTCCGAGCCTGGCTGGAGAACGCGAGCCGCAACTAAATCGTAGTCGGCTCTATCCGGCTCTACCCGTGGAATGCCGGAGCAAGGTTCACGTCCATGAGAAACGGTTCATGTTCATGAGAAACGGAAGTCCCGGCTTGCAGACGACCGATCACGGAGCGCGTCCGGTCAATAGCGTGGGGCCGCCGCAACGACCATCATTCACCCGGACCCTCCCACCTGCGATAGAGATCGTGCGAAATCCGCAAGCAGTCGAGCGCTTTGCCGACGGTATGGCGGACGAGGTCGTCTATCGTCCTGGGCCTGTTGTAAAAGGCGGGGGCGGGGGGCAGGATGACGGCGCCGTTGGATGCCGCGCTGGTCATAAGATTGAGGTGTCCGAGATGGAAAGGGGTTTCCCTCACGACCAGCACGAGGGGGCGGCGCTCCTTGAGGGTGACGTCCGCAGCCCGAACCAGCAGGTTGGAGCCGTAAGAATTTGCAATACCGGATAGGGTCTTGATGGAACAGGGAATCACCACCATGCCGCCGGTGATGAACGAGCCGCTCGATATGGGGGCCGCAAGATCGTCCTCATCATGAACGTGAGCCGCCATGGCTTCGACTTCTTCCGGAGAAACGTCGGTCTCCAGCGTGAAGATTTTCCGCGCACCCCTGCTGATGACCGCATGGCTTTCGTAGCCCAGCATCCTCAGCGCCTTGAGCATTTCCATGCCGTACACGACGCCGCTGGCGCCGGATATTCCGACCACGATCCGCTTCAAGGAATCTCCAGTGCGAGTGGGTTCGCAAGGGCAAGAGTCAGTCACGATCCGCTCCCTTCAGATCCAAGCCTCCTTCGCCGTTCTTCATCCCGGCCTCCCCCTTCGCACCTTCCTCGTCCAGAATGCGCTTCACCAAAACCTGCACGTTCCTCTTCACCTGTTCGATCCCTTCAGGGGTGAGGTTCTCCCAATGCATTCCGGCCGCAACCACGACTTTTGCCTCCAGGGCCGCCGCAAGCCTCTCCGAGATTTCCTTCACCACTTCATCTTCCTTGTGCCCCACGTAACAGAAAACCGACGCGGTGGCCGACAACCGCCCGGGGTCCGCCAGGCTGGGGCGGGGCTGGGCCATGGCGACGGCGCCGATGTGAGCGGCGCCGCCCCAGACCGATACGAGATAGTCGTCCCCGAGTCGCTGCAGGAGGGCTTCCACCGTGAACCCCCCTTCCTCGACCCGGAACGTGCTGACGGACCCTTGCATATCCACCTTCATGTCGCCGTCGTCCGGTGTCCCCTACGGGATTTCCTTCAACCCCTACAGGATTTCCTGCAAATACATGCTTATGGATTTATGCGCGCCCTTGGGAGCGGCGATGAGGTGTTCATCTATCTTCTGCCCTTCCAGGTAGTCGCTGAAATTCAACTCCCTGCCGTCCAGGCAGCGGATTTCCCCTCCCGCCGCATCGAGGATAATCTTCGCCGCCGCGAGGTCGGGGTACGATACATTGGCGATGAGAGCGGCTTCCGCGCGGCCGCGGGCGACGTAGCAGATGTGGGATGCATTGCATCCCATGTTGCGGATCTTTCCGGGAAAGGACGAACGGTAGCGGCCCTGGAACCTGGAGTAGGTCAGCAGCAGACTCTCGTTGCTGATTTCGCCGGAGCCGGCTACGTGGATCTCTTCCCGGCCCCAATAGGCCTTCTTGCCCGCTTCGGCATAGAACAGGTCTCCGGTGGCGGGCATGTAGAAAGCGCCGAATATGGGCCAGTGATTCTCCAGGAGAGCCAGGGAGACGCCCCAAATGGGAATTCCCGCCTGGAAATTGGCGACCCCGCAAGGAGCGTCGAAAACCCACATGTATCCCTTCTGCCCGTGCACGTAATCCTTTTCCATCTCGGCGTCGCCGTACAGGCGGTGTTCGGGAAACGTAGCCTGAAGCCTGCTTCGGAAGAAGTTCGCCAGGTGGAGTTCGGCCTCCGTTACCAGCGATTCGTCAAACCGCAGTTCCGGGTCGCCCTTTCCATAGTACCTGAGCGCCACGTCTCCGGTTCGGCTGATTGCATCCTTGGCGAATTGCGTTAGATCTTCGATCCTGGATTCCTCATAGTCCACCATATCATTCCCCTCCTGTGAAAGTGAAGCCGGCGCCGCCATGGTTTCCCGGGCGTCTCCGGCAAGAATGCGGCGGAAAAGCTTCCGGCCACGGGTTGTTTTCGGTTATCCGTCGAGCGCCCCAAGTGCGAACAGGAACACAATATAGCGGCTTCACGAAGATTTTTCCACGCTTTAATTGTCTTTTCAAAATATCCCTTCCAAAGCTCCGAAGCCGGAACTGGGGCATTCGATCCCAGGTTCCGGCTTCAGACATCCGGTTGCTATTCCCGGACTGCTCAGCACAATCTAACGTTCGCTACCGATAGTTCTTCGAAACGAGTCCAATGCGGTTCAACGGAGACCGCGGAAATCCGTCCGCATACAATCAATCGCCGGCTGCTACGCGCTCTCGCCGGCGCCTTCGGTGTGCGTCACCACCAGTTCCCCGTTCTGCACGTCCACACGGATGGTGGAGCCCTCGGGTATCAGCCCGGAGAGCAGCGCACGGCCGATCCTGGTTTCCAGTTCGTGCTGGAGGTAGCGCTTGAGGGGACGGGCGCCGTAGACCGGATCGTATCCGGAGCGGGCGATGAATTCCTTCGCCCCGTCGGTAATCTCCATGGCGATGCGCCTGTCCTTGAGCCTGCGGCCGAGTTCGCGGGTCAGGAGCAGCACGATTTCCTCGACCTCCTTCAGCGTGAGCGGCTTGAAGAGCACGATGTCGTCCACACGGTTCAAAAACTCCGGACGGAAGTGGCGCCGCAACTCCGACATCACCGTCTTACGGGCCTCTTCGGTGATTTCACCCCTGTCCGTCACTCCTTCCAGCAGGTAATGCGAACCGATATTGCTGGTCATGATGATGACCGTATTCTTGAAATCCACCGTCCGTCCCTGAGAGTCGGTGAGCCGTCCGTCATCGAGAATCTGCAGCAGTACGTTGAAAACGTCGTTGTGAGCCTTCTCGATTTCGTCGAAGAGGATAATGCAGTAGGGCTTCCGGCGCACGGCCTCCGTGAGCTGACCGCCCTCCTCGTAGCCCACGTACCCCGGAGGTGCCCCGATGAGCCGCGAGACGGTGTGCCTCTCCATGTATTCGCTCATGTCGATCCGTACGATGTTCTCTTCCGTATCGAACAGCGCTTCGGCCAGGGTCTTGCCCAGTTCGGTCTTCCCCACGCCGGTCGGACCCAGGAATATGAAGGAACCGATGGGCCGGCGCGGATCTTTGATCCCCGCCCGCGCCCTGATGACGGCATCGGCCACCAGTTGCACGGCCTCGTCCTGTCCGATGACCCTCTTGTGCAGTACCTCGTCCAGGCGAAGGAGCTTCTCCCGCTCCCCCTCCACGAGCCTCGTCACGGGAATGC
>CAYOVG010000211.1:0-12387 GCA_964407285.1 uncultured Syntrophobacteraceae bacterium | reverse complement strand
TTTTATCGTACCACCGATCCCTTTTCAAGTCAAGAGATCTTTTACCCTCTCGGGCCGCTCTCAGATCCCGTCGCTTTCGCATCCGGGCTCCCTGTCCGCCGTTCCCGGCAAACAAATTATCTTAACTCTTTTTCTCGGGATGTCAACCTTTTTTTGAAGCCTTCTCCTAACCCGTCCAGCCTCCCTCGCCCCGCGGGCATTCCCTCCAT
Source organism: uncultured Syntrophobacteraceae bacterium (assembly GCA_964407285.1). Taxonomy (GTDB): domain Bacteria; phylum Desulfobacterota; class Syntrophobacteria; order Syntrophobacterales; family Syntrophobacteraceae; genus CAYOVG01. Next base: position 12,178 of record CAYOVG010000211.1, on the reverse strand, counting down.
CCCTTCCCGCGAGACCTGAGCTATATATCCCTCCCTCCACCGGATGTCAACCCTACTTTTCAAAATTCATGAAACTTTCAAGCGCCCCGGGGATACGCGCGAGGCCTCCACTCCTTTTCGCCTATTCCGCAACCAAATGCAAAACAGCCGAAACAACCCTCACCAGCAACACGCCGGGAATCTCCCAAACGGCGGGGAGTCGCCCGGAGAGCGCTTACCCGTGCCCGCGATTTCACGCCTCGAACATTTCGTACTCCGGACGGATAATGGCCGTTTACATTTTCTCCTTTCGTTTGGTATACTTCGCCCTGTTTTTTTAAGACTCGTATACGATCGTGCGAAGCCGAACCTATTAAACAGGTACTATCACACGGCCGGGGGAAGGCGGGAAAGCCCGTCTTCTCAACCGCCTGAGAGTGGAGACTATGGATATCGCTTTCATTACGGGGGCTACCGGGTTTATCGGGGGCCATGTGGCGCGGGTGCTCGTCGAGCGGGGATGGGGGGTGAGGGCCCTGCGGCGGGAGGCTTCCGTGAATCCGTTCCTGCGCGGCATCGATGTGGACTGGCGGATCGGGGACATCCGCGACCGTGACCGGGTCTTCCAGGCCATGAAGGGCTGCGCGGCCGTGTTTCACGTCGCCGCCGACTACAGGCTCTGGGCGCGAAACCCCGACGACATCTACGAGAACAATGTAAAGGGTACGGAGATCGTCCTGGAAGCGGCGCTGCGGCGCGGCGTCGGCCGGGTGGTGTATACGAGCAGCGTTGGAGCGTTGGGGCTCAACAGGAACGGCGCCCCGGCCGATGAGCGCGCGCCGGTCGGGATCGAGGATATGGTCGGCCACTACAAGAGGTCCAAGTTCCTCGCCGAACGGAAGGCGGAAGAGTTCCTCCGGCGCGGTCTCCCCGTGGTCATAGTGAACCCGAGCACGCCGGTCGGCCCCGGAGACCACAAACCCACGCCCACGGGCAGGATTATCGTCGATTTTCTGAACAACCGCATGCCCGCTTACGTGGATACGGGATTGAACCTCATCCATGTAAGGGACGTGGCCCTCGGGCACTTGCTCGCCTTCGAACGGGGCCGCATTGGGGAGAAGTACATTCTCGGCAACAGGAACATGACCCTTTCCGAGATCTTCCAACTGCTGGAAAAGGTGTCCGGCATTCCGGCTCCGCGCATCCGGCTCCCCCATGCCCCCATACTGCTGCTCGCGTACGCGAACGAAGCCCTGTCCCGCGTGACCGGGATGGAGCCCCGAATTCCGCTGGAGGGGGTCCGGATGGCTCATCGACGCATGTTCTTCGATGCCGCAAAGGCGGTGCGAGAACTGGAGCTTCCCCGGACTCCCGTCGATACCGCGCTCGCCGAAGCCGTCGCCTGGTTTCGGGACAGCGGTTACAGCGGCGCCTGAGCCCGTCCGGATTATTCCGAAACCCTAAACCCGGAGTCCGAAGCCGGCAATCCCACGGTCTATCACGCAATCTGTATCCATGAACCGGACTCGAGATACCGGGCTGAACCCGAAACGGGAAGAAACGGAGAATATCGAGATAATGCGTTTCCCAATCAGTCTTTATGCATCCATGGCGAAATATCTGATCGGTAATAAGCTTCGGGGAGAAGAACGCTTTCCCCTGGTCCTGATGCTGGAGCCGACTCACCGCTGCAACCTGAACTGTTCCGGCTGCGGGCGGATAAGGGAGTACCAGGAGACCCTCAACCAGGAGATGACGCTCGAGGAGTGCCTGCAGGCCGTCGATGACTCCCGGACCCCGGTGGTGACCTTGACGGGCGGAGAACCTCTCCTCTACTCCCACATCCGGGAACTGGCGGCGGAGGTGCTGGCGCGGGGCAGGCATATCTATTTCTGCACCAACGGGTTGCTCCTGGAGGAGTCCCTGGGTGGATTCAGGCCGAGCCCGCGTTTCACGTGGAACGTTCATTTCGACGGCACGGAGGATGTCCACGACGAGATCATCGGACGGCGCGGAGGTTTCAGGAAAGCTCTGGCGGCGGTGAGGGCGGCGAAGGCTAAGGGATTCCGGGTAAGCACCAACACCACGGTATACAGGGAAACGGACGTGAAGGACCTGGAGCGGCTCTTCGCGCAGTTGAGCGATGCCGGAGTGGACGGCATCCTGGTCGCCCCCGGTTTCAGCTATGAGGCGGTGACGGGCGAGATATTCCTCACGAGAACCGAAATCAAGGAGAAGTTCCAGCTCATCCGCACGTGGGGGAAGCGGTTCCCCATCATCAGCAATCCCATTTACCTGGATTTTCTCACCGGGCGGCGGACGCTCTCCTGCACCCCCTGGGGGAGCCCCACCAGGAACCCCTCGGGCTGGAAGTCCCCCTGTTACCTCATCACGGACGGGCATTTTCCGACCTACGCCGAGTTTATGGAGAAGACGGACTGGGAACACTACGCATCGGGGCGCGACCCGCGCTGCTCCCAGTGCATGCTGCACTGCGGGTACGAACCGACGGTGGTGCGCACGCTCAAGGGAATGGACCTCCTCAGAATGATCGGATGGAACCTCTATGCCTGACATCTTGCGGCTCTTATGGGGGACGGTGGAACTGCGGCCCTACGTGTTCGCGTTTTTGGCGGCTTACGCCGTAACGGCCGCTTTCCACATGGGACGGCGGCGGATGCTGGCGTACATCCCGCTGGGATACTCGCTCGCCTGGCTCTCGGAATTCAGCTCGATCCACGTGGGATTTCCCTACGGGGATTACTACTACATTCCGTCCACGATGGACCGGGAGTTGTGGGTCTTCGGCGTGCCTTTCATGGATTCGCTCTCCTATGTCTTTCTATCCTATTGCAGCTACTCGATGGCGGTTTTCATGCTCAGCCCCGCCGTTTTCAGGGGAATGCGGCTCTACGTGCTCGAGACCCGCTCGATCCGCCGTTCAATCGAGACGCTGGTGCTGGGGGCTTTCCTGTTCGTATTGCTGGATATCATCATCGATCCGGTGGCGCTCCAGGGGTATCGCTGGTTCCTGGGCCAGATCTACGGGTACCGCGAGGTGGGGCTCTACTTCGGGGTACCCATGAGCAACTTCGGCGGCTGGCTCATCGTGGGCTTCGTGCTGGTGGGGACGTTGCAGGTCCTGGACAGGGCGCGCTCCCTGGAATCCGAGCCCGGACCATGGTGCGGGGGGTTCCAGGGGCCGGGCGCGCTCGGCCCCGTGCTCTATGCATCGGTGCTCGTCTTCAACCTTTGGGTGACGTTCATGATCGGTGAGCATCTCATGGGCCTTGCGGGGATACTCATTCTCTTTTTCTTCCTTCTTCCGACGGTTTTCTTTTTCATCCACAAACAACGATACCTGACCCGTGAAGCCGTCGAACGCCACATCACGGATTTCCCGCACTCGAAAGCCCGCGCCCTTCTCGCCCCTTCAGGCGTAACGGCGCGGCAATCGTCACCGGAAACCACAAAAGAGCCGGAAACAGCGCAGGAAGCGAGGTAATGCGAGTTCCGGGCAAGCCTCCTGACTGCGCCGGCCATTTCCTGGACGTGAGGGTAGCGCCGGCAAAACGGCGGGATTCCTGCCGAACTCGTTGCGAACTGCGGAAACTGCAAGCTTGCGCCAATTCCTGAGCAAAGAAACACCTTCGATCGGGCTGTTCGACAGCCCGATCGAAGGTTTCCAGCTTCCGGTATCCGACGTCCGATCTCCAGTTTCCGCCTACAGGTAATCCTCCGGCTGGTACCGTATTTCGGTATCGCGCTTCCACTGGACGTCGTCCTTTGCCGGGTGGTCCAGGTTGTAGTGCAAGCCCCGGCTTTCCTTGCGCATTATGGCGCATTCGATGATGAGTTCCGCCAGCAGGGCCAGGTCGTGCAGCTCCACCAGGTCGGCGGTGATGGGGATGTACGGAAAATGCTCCTTTATCTCCATGCGAATCTGGGCAATGTGCGTGCGGGCGAGTTCGAGGCGCTTGTCGGTGCGAACGATCCCCACGTAGTTCCACATGAGCCGCCGGATGACGTCCCAGTTGTGGGCGATGAGCACCATTTCACTACGGACTCCGCCGTGCGCCGCCCCGTTGTAGTGGAACGGGGGGATCGTGGGAAAAGACCTTTGCCTCCACCCCGCGATCTGGGAGGAGCAGTGGATGGCGGCCTGGTGGGCGAAGACGGTCGCCTCCAGGAGCGAGTTGCTCGCCAGCCGGTTCGCGCCGTGGAGTCCGGTGTGGGCGCACTCCCCGATGGCGTAAAGGTTGGGGACGCTGGTGCGCGCCCATTCGTCCGTATTGATGCCTCCGCACATGTAGTGAGCCGCCGGGACCACGGGAATGGGGTCGCGGGTTATGTCGATCCCGAGCGAAAGGCACTTCTGATAAATATTGGGAAAGCGCTCCTTGATGAATGCGGGCTTGCGGTGCGTTATGTCCAGAAAGACGCAGTCGTCTCCGGAGGTCTTCATTTCCGTGTCGATGGCGCGGGCCACCACGTCGCGGAACGCCAGGTCCTTGAGCGGGTGGTACTTCTCCATGAACGCGTTGCCCCGCTGGTCGATGAGCCGCCCTCCCTCGCCCCGCACCGCCTCCGAAATGAGAAAATTTTTCGCCTGCTGGTGGTAGAGGCAGGTCGGGTGGAACTGGACGAATTCCAGGTTGGCGAGGCGCGCCCCGGCCCGGTAGGCCATGGCCGGACCGTCGCCCGTGGCCACGTCGGGATTGCTGGTGTAGAGGTACACCTTGCCCGCCCCGCCGGTACAAAGCATCACGGCGCGGGAGAGGAACGTGTGTATCTCCAGGGTCGTATTGTCCAGGATATAGGCCCCGTGGCAGGCGTCCTCCTGGCGAACGGTGAGAGAGCCGCAACGCACCGAATGGCGCTCGATGATGAGGTCCAGCACCAGGTGGTTCTCAAAGATCGTTATCCTGGGGTCGGCTTCCACGGCGGCCACGAGCGCCTGTTCCAGCGCCTTTCCGGTCATGTCCTGAGCGTGGACGATCCTTTTGCGGCTATGCCCCCCTTCCCTCCCCAGGTCGAAGGCGGATTGCCCGGCCGGCTGCCGGTTGAAGGGGACCCCCAGTTCCACCAGGTCCGCGATCCGGTCCGGTCCCGAGCGCACCACCATCTCCACGACATCCGGCCGGCTCAGGCCGTCTCCGGAAGTCAGGGTGTCCTGAATGTGGAGCTGGAAGGAATCGTCCGGCCCGAGAACGGAAGCTATCCCCCCCTGGGCATAATTGGTGCTCGTCTCCAGCCTGTCCTTCTTCGTCACCACCGCCACGGTACCGTAAGGAGCCACCTTGAGCGCAAAACTGAGCCCTGCGATTCCGCTTCCCACCACCAGGAAATCAAAACGGTATTCCATCTGGATATCACTCTTCTCTCTGGTTGAAAAATGCCCGAAGATTGCTCTTTCTTCCCTTCGCCCGTTGCCCGCCAACGGCATTTAGTCTATTCTATGGAAAAGGTATTGTAAAGCGTGAGGCCCCCAAAGCCTCTTACCCATAACTGAAAAAGAGTGAAGAAAGCTCATGAGAACTCCCCCTATGGCCAGTCCCCCCGGACCCGCATCCGCCGGAACCCGGAGTCTGAACGAGTTGCCGCTCCCTCTTCCCGTGAACTCTCTTAAAGTGGTCGCCTTCGACTGCGACGGAGTGCTCTTCGATTCGAAGGAGGCCAACATTCTTTTCTACAACGTCATTCTCGACATGCTGGGGCGTCCGCCGGTGCGTGAGGACCAGGTGGAGTACCTGCACATGCACTCGGCCAGGGAATCCCTGCTGTACCTGCTGGGAGCCGGGGCGCTGTACGAAATGGCGATGGACCATTGCATGAAGATGGATTTCAGCCGGTTCCACTCGCGCCTCCAGTGCGAACCGGGGCTGGTGGCGTTCCTGGAATCCATCAAGCCTTCCTACGGCATAGCCATGGCTACCAACCGCACCGTCTCGACCAGGGACGTGCTCGAACACTTTCTCCTGGACCACTTCTTCGACGTAGTGGTGACGGCCGCGGATGTGCCCCGTCCCAAGCCGCATCCGGACATCATGGAGCGGATACTGGAGACATTCGGGGTCTCCCCCGCGGAGGTGCTCTACATCGGCGACTCCCTCGTGGACGAAGAGGTGGCGGCCGCAACGAACGTCTACTTCGCAGCCTACAAGAACCCTAAGCTCAACGCCCATCTCCACGTGGGGCACTTCCGGGAGTTGAGCGCCCTGTTCGCGGCCGTCGACCGACAGCCGGGAGGCAACGGAACGGGGAACCGCTGAAAGGATATGCCTGAGCGCATGAGGGGGAACGGTTGATGGAAGCGCGGCGCTGCCCGGACATGAACAGGAGGGGTTCGAGCGCGGAGGTCTCGACGATTCCCGCCTCCGGCGGGCCGACTCCGACATCGGCGGATTCCCGTCCGGTTCATCCGCCGATGTCGGACCAAATCCGCGAATTTCCTCACAAGGAACTCATCACGGTCGTCATACCCGCCATGAACGAGGAATGCACCATAGGCGGAATCATTTCCTGCTGCAGAAACTACTCCGACGATATAATCGTCATCGACGGACACTCCAGGGACTCCACCGCATCCATCGCCCGCTTCCATGGGGCCGAAGTCGTTCCCGACCGTATGCGAGGCAAGGGAGAAGCGATCCGGACCGCCATACCGCTCATCAAGAACAAAATCGCCGTATTCATCGATGCGGACGGTTCGCACGACCCGCACGATATCCCGAAGCTGGTTCGCCCCATCCTGGCCGGCGAGGCGGACCACGTGTCCGCGTCCCGGCTGCTCGGAGGATCGAGTGAACTCCATGGCGGATTCGACGAGTTCTTCCGGCTGGCCGGAAGTTCTTTCATTACGGCCTGCATCAACCAGCGGTTCAAGGTTTCGCTCTCTGAAAGCCAGAACGGTTTCAGGGCTATTCTGGCGGAGGTGCTGAGGGACCTCGATCTGTGCGAGGACATCACCACCATCGAACAGGAGATGATCATCAAGACGCTCAGGAAGGGCTACCGCATGGCGGAAGTCCCTTCTCACGAGCACAGGAGAAAGGTGGGGTGTTCCAGGATCTGCGTCAGGAAAGTGGCCGTCCGCTACGTCTGCAGCATGATCAGGCACCTGTATATGAAACCGTAGCCGTGGCTGTAGCCGTGGCTGTGGCGGTAACTGTTGCTGAACCACGAAAAACACGAAAACACACGAAATGGAAAAGAACTTCTTTCGTGTGTTTTCGTGTTTTTCGTGGACAAAAAAAAGCTCCGGCAGCGCTGCCTTTTACCGGCCGAGGAAGTGGAACTTCCCGTCCCGCAGTTCCTGGAAATAGATCTGCCTGCCGGTTACGTCCCCCGATGGAGTGAAGGAGTAGGCGCCGACGACGCCGTGCCAGTCCTTCAAGTAGCGCAAGGTGCCCGCGACCTCGAGAGGCGCCGTGGTTCCGGCCTGCTCCATCGCCTGCGCGAGAACGCTGAGGGCGTCATACGCCTGGGACGAAAAGACATCCGGGTCGAAACCGTACCTGGATCTGAACCGCTCCACGAACCCGCGGACGACTTCATCCCGTGAATTCTCGTCGAAGAGCTCCACGGCGATCGTGCCGTTCGCGGCATCTCCCCCATTATGCGTGAGCGTGGCGGAATTCAATGAAACCGTCCCTATGAAGGGGGCTTTCATTCCCATGAGGCGGGCATCTCGAATCATCTTCGCGGCTGTTTTGGGAGAGGAGCCTATATAAACGGCGTCGAACGAATGTTTTTTCATCAGGTGATTGAAAAGCGCCTTGCCGTTATCCTGCGTCGGCCAAAACGAACGTATGGTGACTTTCATGTTGTTCTTGATGGCCTCCTTGCACATCAGGCGGGAAAACTTTTCGTAATGTTCGTTCCTCTCGTTGAGAATCAGCACCCTCTTGAATCCCCTGGATTTGCCCAGTTCCCCCATCTTCACGCACATATCGGCTAGAGTCGGCGTGTTTCTAAAAAGATATGTAGTAGAATAGCGCGTCAGTTCGGGGTCCGTAGCGCCGGGAGAGATAAAAACCATTCCGGAGATCTCATAGAAAATGGCCGCGGGCAGGGCGCATACCGAACGTACGTGGCCGACCACCGCCACGACATCGATGTTTTTCGCCAGTCTCTCGGCGATCCCGCGGGCCCGTGCCGGATCTCCGTCGTCGTTGTAGTAGAGGATTTTGATCTTCCTCCCCAGCACGCCTCCCCTTCCATTGATGTCTTCCACCGCCAGGTTGATTCCCTCGATGAAATTGTCTTCGGCCGGCGGACTGTCTACCGCTGCGATGAGTATGTCCCCCGAGGCGTGGACGGCTCTCTGCTCCCGCTGAAGCCTAAGATCCTCGGCGCGCGTGCAGCCGCAAACGATAATGCCGACAGCTAGAAGCAACAGCGCTGGTTTCCATTTCACCATGGCGAATCCTATAAGTCCGTCGTTATTATTGCCTGGCGTCGAGAATGAGGGGTAGGCCGTTTTCGCCTCTTCCTATGACCACCATCTTGGCGTTGGGCGATTTGGAAAGCTCCATGGTGGCTTCTATGCCTTTCCACTGCAAAATGTTTCCCGTGAGGGAGGCCGAGAGTATATTATTGGCGTCGGAATAGCCCTGGGCTTCGATACGCCTCATTTCAGCCACCCTTTGTTCCTTCAGGATGATGTGGAGCTGGGCTTCGGCGTACTGCTTCTGTTGCAGCTTGTACTCCATCGCCTTGGCCACTTCTTCGGGCAGATCGATCCGAAGGATGTTCACATCGTCCACGATTATGAATCTTTGGGCGACCTGCTCCACGGCCTCGCTGAGCGCCTGGTTCATCAGGGCCATGGCCTCCCCCGAATAGATGGATTCAAGGGTGAGTTTACTGAAGCTCTCGAACAGCACGGACCTCACCTCGGGCACAACGACCGCTTCGAAGTATTCCGGACCGACGAATTTGTGCAAAACCCCCACGAGTTCCCTTTGAGGATAGTAGCGGGTCGAAATCTGTACGCCGATGGGCAGGCCCTCATTGGTAACGTATTTGAGTTCGAACGTATTCTGCTGAATTCTTATGTTGTAGATGTACATCTTATTCCAGGGCCATATCAGGTGCAGGCCTTCATCGTAGGTCGTCTCCACGACGGTCCCGCCGCCGAAGCGCTTCCACAGCACCCCCTTCTCGCCCGACTGTATGGAGATAAAGATGTTGGGAGCTAAATAGACGATGATAAACAGCAGTATAAGAGTCAGGATGATCATCTGGGGCAAACAGCCGGACACAAACCGGCTGAATCTTTTCCGAATTCCCTGGGTATTGCTCATTTTCGCACCACCAACATGCATGTTGAACATTGATCGGCATTCCGCACCATCAACTCGCTACCTTCCCGAATTCCATCCGCAAGATCCTGTCCGCGCAATGAAAGTACCTGTCATCGTGACTGACGGCGATGATCGTCTTGCCCTGGTCCTTCAATTCTTTCAGCAATCCGTTGTAGAAGTATTCCCTGAATGCCGGGTCCTGGTCCGCGGCCCACTCATCGAATATGTAAATCGGCCTGTCTTCCAGCAGCGCGACGATCATGGCGAGCCTTTTGCGCTGCCCCGTCGACAGGCTGATGTTGGTAAACCGGTCATCCACGACTCCGGTCTTCCTGTCGAGCTCCATGAGTTTGAGCAGATGGGCGATTTTCGCGGGGTTGCCGTCTACCCCGTAGAGTTTGTCGAACAGGTAGAAATCGCTGAAGATGGTCGAGAATAGCCCTATGTACTCCTCGCGGGAACTGTTCGTGACCACCGCGCCGTCCACTTTCACGACGCCCGAATCGGATGTGTAGAGGCCCGTCATGAGCTTGAGGAGCGTCGATTTGCCGCTTCCGTTTCCCCCGACCAGGAAAAGGGTTTCGCCCTTCTTGACGGACAGATCCACCGGTCCCACGCTGAACAGGGGATTGCCGGCCCCGTCTTTGTACGAAAAGGTCAGGTTATCGAATACAATCTCCTCAAAGGGACAAAATCCGACCGGGGAAAGCTGGTCGTCTCGAACCGGCGTACGCATTTCTCGGTCGAAATACGTCTCAAGATCGTAAAGATTTCCGATGGCGAAGTTTGCCCGCACAAAGACCGGCATCGCCGCGACCACCATTCCCAGCGGTCCCACGATGAACAGGATCGCGGTGGTGATGCGGATTACCGGTTCGCTGTAGGTCTGATCGATCTTGGGCAGCAGGAAAACCATTACGGCAAGAAGAATGTAGAAAAACATGTCCGAAAACATGATTTCCGTGATGAACGATATTTCAGTCCGGACCTTCAGTCGCTCCGCATCGAGGGCGGTATTCTTGAAATCGTCGAACAGCTCCCGGCTCCGCCTCTTGTTCATCTTGATTTCTTTGAAGCCGGATATGATCTTCCCTAGAATTCCGAAGAATTCCGTTTCCTTCATCGTTGTTTCCCGCAGTTGCTGATCGATGCCCCTCTTGTTGTACAGGTAGACCAGCACACCGATCGTGATGGCGCCGATCGTAATGAGAAAAGCGACTCGTGATGTATAAGCGATGTAAATCAGGCAGAAAACCACCATTATTATGGACTGGGAGGCATTGACGATGACTATCATGGACTGGGATATCAGGTTGGTATCCTGGGTCAGCTTGGTATAAATCTCGGACTGTCCCAGGTTTTCGACGCACAGCAGTTCCGACTTGCGTATCTTGTCGGCAATCCTGAGCCTGACCCTGGTAACGATATCTTCGGCTATCAGTATGGACCTGGATAGAGAGAACCTCTTCCCGAGAACGTAGATGCCCATTACGATCCCAAACATCAGCAGGTACCGGAAATGGACCCCGTCGGCGTAAATGGCGCTTACGGCGCTGTTTATAATGGCAAGGATCAAAGCATTGGCTACTCCGGATATCATCGCCATGGTCAGAACCGGAACGGCCGAAGAAGTGGATTCTCTTCTGAACATTTTAAGGATATTGTTGGATTCAGCCAATAATATCTCATCCCTTTCCCGGGACCATGAACTCCTGGTCTCGCAGAACTCCCGCGCATCCGGCGCGAGGAGCGCCGGGAGCCCGTACAGTAGTCGAAGCCTCAAGCATTTTGCACGAATCCAAACCGTTTTGATGCACACTATCAGGCCGATATGGCGAATGCAACAAAAAAGCCGGGAAGGCGGACTCATAGCCGACCCCGTTTTCAAGGCCGCTTCCAACGAAGAATTCAGTTCGCTACGTAAACGGGCAGTCAGGACTTTCCGGGAGAAGGGACGGCGGGTCAGTTTCTCGGGATTTCCTCTTCGGCTCGAATTTGGCGTACTTAAGCGGGTCAGGCGCTTATATCCTGAGCCGACCTGTGGTGGAAACCCTCGCTTTGAGAAACCTTGAAGAGGAGATATTAGCCCGACGATTTTGAGAGAGCGCATGTCGCCGCGAAGTCTCACCTGCCTATGTGACAGGCCTATCGTAGCGAACGCGCCTCTCTCCCCTTACCGCCCGGCGAAGTGGTCCCAGCCGCCGGGGTGGCCGGAGGGGTGGGAAGTTCTCGTTCCGTCCGCGGAGACGGTCGAAATGCCTTCCGATTCGGGCAGGATGCGCCCGATCTCACGGCACGGGACCCCGGTTTGGGATTCCAGCATTGCTTTGACTCCGGCGGCGTCTTCGGGGGACGTGGTGAACAGGAGTTCGTAGTCCTCCCCGCCCGTCAGGACCCAGTCGAGCGGGTCCTTGCCGGCGGCGCGTGCGATTTCAACGCAGACGGGACTTACCGGAAGGTCGGCGAGCACGATTTCGGCCCCCACGCCGCCGGCCCGGCAAAGGTGTCGCAGGTCGTTGAGAAGTCCGTCGCTCACGTCCAGCATCGCGTGGACAACTCCGCTACGGCCGAGCAGTCGTCCCTCCGCCAGGCGGGGCGTCGGAGTCAGGTGTCTCTCTACCGCCCGGCGCGCTGTTTCGGTCGAGACCCCGGGGCCTCCGGCTCCCTTCTCCCCAACGCCATGAGGGCCATTGGTCTCCTTCCCGATCCCGCCGGAAGCCTCAATACCCTCGGCCCCGCCCCGGCCCTGCAACTCGGGATGGAGGATCAACTCCAGGCCCGCCGCCGACTCTCCGGGGCTCCCCGTGACCAGCACCGCATCGCCCGGCTTCGCCCCACGCCGCCGCACCAGGCGCTCCGGGGCCGCCTGCCCCAGGCGCACGAACTCG
>CAYOVG010000210.1:0-12388 GCA_964407285.1 uncultured Syntrophobacteraceae bacterium | reverse complement strand
TCCAGGGACCTCATCAGGCTTCCGGGAGGCGGGATGATCATAGACAACCCCGGCATCCGCGAAATCGCCTTCTGGAGCGACGACGGCGGAATAGACGCGGTATTCCCGGAAATTGAAGCCTGGGGCCGGGAGTGTCGCTTTTCCGATTGCAGCCATCGGCACGAACCGGGATGCAAGGTGCGGGAAGCTATCCTATCCGGGAAGCTCCCTTCCGACCGATTCGAAAGCTATCTCAAAATGAAGCGCGAACTCCATTATCTCTCCCAGCGCGCGCGGAAGAGCGCTTCCAGGGTGGAGAAGGAAAAGTGGAAGGAGGTCGCCCTGAAAGTGAAAAACTATAAAAAGAACAGGTGAAGTCTCTTGTTTGCATGGCGAGCCTTTCTGCTGAAGGCATACAGAGCCGGATCACCGACGAGTCTTTCACACTGCCGCCACGAAAGGAAGAACCCACGTGCGGCATGAATCCCTGCATCGTGAAACTTTCGTTCCGGCGCCTTTCTTTTGTGGAATTGTCGGCCTGGTTTGGTTTATCATTCGTATATGGCCCCAAACACCTGTGATCGCAGTCACGTGATCGGTTTGGCAATCAGGCGAAAGATCATCAGGTGTTGATCAGCTTTTGGACCATGCGCGCCCGTCAATGCTGTTGAATCAACGTCACCTCCCGCGCAGGCTGGGGTCCGGGAAGCCTTGAGAACCCTGGATTCCCGCTTGCGCGGCGGGAATGACGTCGCCCGGGCTTGGGTCAACAACAACATTGGGCGCGCCCGCAGGGTGGGCAACGCATAGCCTTTGCCCACCACCGGATCGGCATGCATGGTTTCCACGGATTGGCTTACATGGTTTCCATATCGGCGGGCGCGGGGTTGCCCGCGCCCACCCTTGGAGTCCGGTGAAAAGGCGCGGCAGAGGGCCCATGGTCATTATCTGACGGGTTGCTCAATTTCGATCATCCGTACTACGAGGTTCAACTCACAGCCGTTCCCGGGGTGCGCCCATGGACAATGAGAATACGCCTGTGGCCTGCAACGACCTGAACTCGCAACCTGCAACACGCAATGCACAACTCGCCTGCGAGTTCCCAAACCCGCAACGCGTACCCCTCGAAGCGCAGTTCATCCGCGAATACCCGAACCCGCAACTCGAAACGCGAAATCCAGAACTCGCACAGTCCAAATTGCTTACGAGTACTCGAACCCGCAACCCGCAACGCGAAGCCCGAAGCAGCCCGATTTTCCGACCAACGAATTCGCGTCGCCTGTTCCATTCGGGTTGACAAGAGGCGTTTAACCTTATAAGGTTCTATACTTTTGAATCATATACAATTCCTGAAAACGGATGAGGAGTGAAGAATATGAGTTCCTGTGATGAAAAGTCATGCGAAAGTTGCCCCAGCAAGGACCACAAGTCCAAGGGAGACCTGCTCCTTTGCAAGCTGGCGAGGATCAAGCACAAGCTGCTCGTGATGAGCGGAAAAGGCGGCGTCGGCAAGAGCAGCGTCGCGGTCTACCTGGCGCTGTCGCTGGCTCGCAAGGGACACCAGGTGGGGCTTCTCGATGTGGACCTGCACGGCCCCAGCGTGCCGAGGATGCTCGGTCTCCACGGCGTGCTGCGCGTCGACGAGTCCCAGGAGATCCTTCCCCATGAATACATGCCCAATCTCAAGGTGGTATCCATGGAATCGATGATGCAGGATACCGATACCGCGGTCATCTGGCGCGGACCGCTCAAGCACGGGGTCATCGAGCAGTTCATCACCAAGTGCAAATGGGACGACCTGGATTTCCTCGTGATCGACTGCCCGCCCGGAACCGGGGACGAACCCTTGAGCGTCTCCAGGATCATTCCGGACGTGAACGCCGTGATCGTCACCACGCCCCAGGAAGTGGCCCTGGCGGACGTGCGCAAGTCCATCAACTTCTGCCACAAGGTGAAGATGAGGATCGTCGGCCTCGTCGAAAACATGTCCGGCCTCTACTGTCCCCACTGCCAGGGGCACATCCCGCTCTTCAGGACCGGCGGGGGCAAGAGAACGGCCGAGCGCATGCACCTTCATTTCCTGGGAGCGCTGCCCATCGATCCGGCCGTCGTCGAAGGCGGAGACAAGGGGCAGCCCGTGCTGAGCGACGAATCGCAGTCGCCGTTCTCGGCGGCGGTGGGTGAACTGGCCGACGCCGTGCTCGCCAGGCTCGAACAGATGGGAGCGGAACCTCAAAGCGAGGACCAGACCGTTCACTAGTCCGGTTGTTCATTGGCCTGTTGGATTGTTCGTCGGTTTGTCGATTCCGTGGATGTCCCTATCCATTTGACTTAACCACTGGAAACAGCGATCGAGAAGTGATTGAAAGAAGCGATTACGATTAAAAACAGATAAACAAAACGAAAGAAGCAAAAAAGAGGTTTACCCGATCCATGCTCACAATTTCCCTTGATCAAAAGTCCCTGTCGGATGAACAGCTCGAAGCCCTCCACCAGATGTGGTCGAGGTGCATGCGGCGCATCATCGTGAGTACAACAGTCGCCGGAAGCGGCCATCCCGGCGGCTCGATGTCATCGCTGCACCTGCTGTTGATGCTCTACAGCACTATGCGCCACAGCGCCAAAGACCCCTGCTGGCCCGAACGGGACAGGCTGCTGGTGAGCATGGGTCATATCAGCCCGGCCGTCTACGGCGTGCTCTGCGAGTTCGGGTATTTCCGGGAGGAAAATATGCTTCGGGAATTCCGGCTGGCCGGCTCCCCGTTTGCCGGGCATGTCGAGGACTGCGTTCCGGGTGTCGAGTGGAATACGGGTAACCTCGGCCAGGGGATGTCGGCGGCGACGGGGATGGCGCTGGCCCTCAAGCTGAAGCACACCCCTTCCCGCGTGGCCGTCCTCATGGGGGACGGGGAGCAGCAGAAAGGCCAGATTTCCGAGGCCCGCCGGTTCGCCGTCAAATACGAACTCAACAACCTCATCGGCATCGTCGACCGCAACCACCTCCAGATCGGCGGCGATACCGAAAAGGTCATGCCTCAGCGCATCCGCGCGGAATACGCCGCCGCGGGCTGGAACGTCCTGTACCTGGAAGACGGCCATGACTTCGAAGCGATATTCCAGGCGCTTTCAGCCATCCACCGCGGAAACGTGGATGACCCGCGGCGCCCCTCCGCGATCGTGGCGCGCACCATCATGGGCAAGGGCGTCCCCTTCATGGAAAACGACGCTAAATACCATGGTTCCACCCTCTCCGAGGACAAGGCGGCGGAAGCTCTGGCGGCTCTCGATCTCGACAGTCCGATCCCACGCTACAAGAAAGAGCGCGAGGGACTCAGCATATTCCAGGAGAAGTTCGAGCCCTCCTGCTCCTACGCCGATGTGGAGCCCGGCGAGCCCAGGACCTATCCGGCCGATAAGCGTACCGACAACCGTTCCGCGTATGGGGCGGCCCTGGAGGACCTGGGGCGGCTCAACAACGGAGACCCGAACGGATCGAATTCGGTCCCCAAAGTGCTGGGTTTCAGTTGCGACCTTGAAGGCTCCGTAAAGATGCAGGGGTTCCACAAGATCTCCGAGAAGGCTTTCTTCGAAGTGGGCATTCAGGAGCACCATGCCGCCACTCTGGCCGGGGCCATAAGCAAGGAAGGGTTCACGTCCTTCCTGAGCACCTTCGGCGTGTTCGGAGTGGCCGAAGTCTACAACCAGCAGCGCCTCAACGACATCAACAAGACCAACCTCAAGCTCGTCTGCACCCACCTCGGGCTGGACGTGGGCGAGGATGGCCAGACCCACCAGTGCATCGACTACATCGGCCTGCTGCTCAACCTGTTCAACTTCTCCATTTTCATGCCCGCCGACCCGAATCAGACAGACCGCATCGTCCGCCATATCGCCTCGCACCCCGGCAATTTCTTCGTCGGGATGGGCCGGTCCATCACCCCCATCATCACCGGCACGGACGGGGAGCCATGCTTCGCGGGGGACTACCGCTTCGAACCGGGAAAAGCCGATTGGATACGGGAAGGCGCTCAGGGGGCCATCCTGGCCTATGGGGCTACCATTCCTTACGCGGTGAACGCCTGGAAGGAACTGAAGGAAAAGCACGGCCTGCAGCTTGCGGTGGTGAATTTCGCGTCCATAAAACCGCTCGACGTCGATTCCATCGCGAGGGCCGCACGCACGGGACTGATCGTCACGGTGGAAGACCATAACGCCGACACCGGACTGGGCAGCCTGGTGGCGCTGACCCTGGCGGACTCGGGGCTTTCGCCGAAGCTGGTCCGCATGGGCGTAAGCCGGTACGGCGAGTCCGGCAAGCCTGCCGACCTTTACCGGCGCGAAGGGATCGACGCCGACGGCATCGTCAGGAAGGTGCTGGAAGTGTCCGCAAGAGGTTAACGGTGTGAGAGAGACGGCCCCGGCGAGGAAGAGATTCCAGCCGGGGCTTTTGCATTTGCCCGTTAATGCCGGCGGGCCCGCCTGTTTCGCAACGGAATATCGCCGGCTTATGAAGTTTCTTGACCTTTGGCGGCTTCGTCCTGTAAAGTTCAATCCGGCGACCGGTCTGAGCGATGAGGAAAGACTTCCGTCGGGAAAGAAGTACTATCGGCGCCCCGCTGATTCGTTGCGCACGAAGGGGCGCCCGGCGAGCGCATCCAGAGCGGTTGACGGCGGCGCTCGCGGTTCGACATGCAGTTTATGAAGCTCCCGTTGATTCTCGAGACCATCAACAGACAGGTGATGTTCGAAATCGAATTCCCGCTCATATCAATGAGTCGCCGATGGAGTCCCGGGTTTTGGACTCCAATGGACGATCTATCCGAAAATACCCCATGAGAGGCGCGCTCCGGCAGTGAAAAAGCCGCATGGGACCGTTGAAAACAGCATCACTAAATAACTGAATAAAACCGGCAATATAGAATAAGGATCGAAATGAAATCATCGCTACGCATTATCGTGAGCGGAATGGTCGGACTCTACCCGTTGGGAGGGGTCGCCTGGGACTACTTTCAGTACGTCATCGGGTTGGCCGGACTGGGGCATGATGTCTACTACTTCGAGCACACCTGGACCTGGCCGTACCACCCGGTTGAGGAAAGGAATACGGAAGACGGGAGTTATTCGGCCCGGTTCCTGGCGGAGTTTTTCAAAACGTATGCGCCGGAATTGAGTTCCAGGTGGCGCTACCTGCATCTCAACGAGACCGGCTACGGCATGAGCCCGTCCGAATTCGATGAAGTGGCCCGTACCGCCGATGTATTCCTCAATATAAGCGGAGCATGCATTTTCCCCGATTCCCTGTCTCCCGACTGCATAAAGGTTTTCCTGGACACGGACCCAGGATACAACCAGATCATGCTTGAAGAACGCCACTCATGGTCGGAGAACGTGGAGCGATGGTGCCGCCGGGTCGCGGCGCACGATCGGCACTTCACCTACGCCGAAAATATGTATGGAGAGGACTGCACCGTGCCGAAAGCGGGTTTCCGGTGGAAGACCACCAGGATGCCCGTCGTTCCGGACCTCTGGAAAGCGGTGGCCGAAGCGAAAGTACCGGAAAATGCGCCGTTCACGACGGTTATGACATGGAATGTCTTCAAAGGGAAACTCACGTACAAGGGAGTTGAATACAAGGGGAAGGGAAGTGAATTCGAGCGGCTGATCGATTTGCCGCGAAGGACGCCCCACCCTCTGAAGGTAGCCGTGGGGGGACAGGATGCCCCGCTAAACCGTATTGCGGAATCGGGCTGGCAGGTTGTGGCGGCCCCTTCCGTCACGCTCAGCGCCGCCGCGTACCAGGAGTTCATCATACAATCCCGTGGTGAAATCAGTGCGGCGAAGCACGTTTACGTCGCGATGCGCAGCGGCTGGTTCAGTTGCCGTTCCGTTTGCTACCTGGCGGGCGGACGCCCGGTGATTACCCAGGATACGGGGTTTTCCCGGATCATCCCCGGCGGGCTGGGACTCATTCCCTTTACGACGATGGAGGAGGCCGCCGGCGGCCTGGAAACGATAATGAGCGATTACGGCGCACATGCCTCGGCCGCTGTCGATCTGGCTTATGAATTTTTTGATTCCGCGAAGGTGCTCACCAAAATGATCGAGGACATATTTACATAACGTCAGGAGTGTAACTGTGAGTATGAAAGCCGGGAGACTGTACGAAAAGGTTTTGTCGGGAGCTTGCCGCGTGTTCGTTGCCTGGATGGTGCTGGTGTCCGGGGCGGGAGCGTGCATGGCGGGCGGGATGGTCAGCCTGACTTTTGATGACGGCCTCAAGAGCGTTTATGACGAAGCATTTCCGGTTCTCGGTAAGTACAACATAAAGGCCACCGCCGGCATCGTATTGAATAGGGTTACATGCGGAAACGACGACTATATGAATGTCGAGGAGGTCCTTGAACTCCAGCGGGCCGGCTGGGAAATCGCCTCCCATAGCGTTACGCATAAAAGACCCACGGAAATTCCGAGGTTTTATTCCGAAGAGCCGATCACGGATTGGTATACCGATGACGAATATCCGGGCGTGTACCAGTCGAAGTACAATTATGAGAAAATCTCGGGGCTGCTGGAGGGAGATAAGGTACTGAAGGAACTCGGTGACCTGAACCAGGTGAGAAAAACGCCGGGCACCTTCTATTTTGACCAGATAATCTGGGAAGTCCACGTCCATCCTTATAAGAAGGTATCTCCCGAGAAACTGCAGGTACGATCGATCTCATACCAGAGAGAGATGGAAGAGTCCAGTAAGGGGTTGGAGAAGTTGGGCTTTAAGGTGAGTTCATATGTGGCCCCGTACAATTATTGGACCACGGAAATAAGCGACAAGTGCAAGGAGTATTACAGGCAGGCCGCCAACGGTAAGCAGGAAGCCAATTTTCGTGAAAAGTTCGACCGTTTTTGGCTCACGAGATTCAATGTACGCACCACGGCCGGAACGGGAGAGCTTATAAGGATCATACAGCGCGATGCCGTCGAGAAAAACGGATGGGTCATATTCTGCTTTCACGGCATTGAAGACGATCTCGGCTGGGAACCATGGTCTACGGAGAGTCTGGAACAACTGGCCATGTGGCTTCGTGAAAATGACATCAAGACGGTGACCATTTCCGAGGGAGTAGCTCTTTTCGATCCCGCCGGCGCAACCACCGCCGAAGCGCCGGGCGCGCAGTCGCCTCGGGATTCGGCGAGAGCAGATGAGAAACCGGACGTGAACGGCGTCAGAAAAACGGATGCGAGGAAACAGGTATGGAACGCTCGTTGAAAATAGTTGTCGCAGGGTTTATCGTGGGATTTCCGATGGGGGGACAGGTGTGGGTCATGCTGCATTATATGCAAGCCATGAGCCGCATGGGCCATGAAGTCCTGTTCCTGGAAGATACTTCCGACTGGTCCTACCCGTTCGACCCCGATCAGGGATACGGAACGGATTCGAGCTTCGGCAGGGGGGTATTGGAGGATATCTTCAAACGGTTTAAAATAAATGGACAATGGGCTTACAACAGCGCCATCGAAAACAGGCTCTACGGAGGCCTCACCCGGAAGGAACTCGACGATTACTGCGCGAAAGCCGACCTCTGGTTCAACATATCGGGCGTAAATCCCCTAAGGGATAATTACATGCGGTGCAAGAAGAAACTGGTGATCGACACCGACCCGGTATTCACCCAGGCCAGGATCGCCGAAGACGAGGCGATGAAGGATTACTACACCGCTCACGACGCCTGCTTCACCTATGGGTACAATCTCCCGGAAGGGAAGTCGAAGCTGCCGCTTTCGGGAATCCGATGGTTTCCGACCGTGCCTCCGGTCATCATGGAGGAATGGGAGCCGGTCCCTTCGCCCGGGAGTTGTTATACGACCCTGGGGAGTTGGAATACGAAGGGGCGGGACATCGTGCTGGAAGGCGAGACGTTCAGATGGAGCAAGAAGGCCAGGTATGAGGCCCTGATCGAGTTGCCGCGCCGCGTGCCGCAAGTGGACCTGGAGTTGGTTTTCAGTTCGATGGGCGACGACGAACGCCGCTTTGCCGAACACGGGTGGAAGATAGACGATGCGCTGAAGGTATCGCGCGATATTTATGTTTATAGGGATTATATTAGAAACTCCCGCGCCGAATTCACGGTAGCCAAGGACCAGAACATTCGCCTCCAGAGTGGATGGTTTTCGGACCGCTCCACGTGCTTCATGGCCGCCGGACGGCCCGTCATCACGGAGGATACGGGGTTCGGCGCGTACCTGCCGACGGGCGAGGGGCTTTTCGCCTTCGAGAGCATGGACGATGCCGTGAAGGCCATTGAAGCCGTGGAAGCCGATCCGGAGCGCCACCGCAAAGCGGCGCAACGCATTGCCGAGAACTATTTCAAGGCCGAGAAGGTCGTCGGCGACATGTTGTCCGTTCTGGACCTGGCATAGACGGCGGATTTGCGGAGGCGAACATGAAGTGTGGCTCCTTGCCCGGTTCTGCCGGCGGCAGACTGGCATGGGTGGATGTGACCAAGGGCATCGCGATCCTGTGGATCGTCTTTTTTCATTTTTTCCGGGCGTATGGGGAAGACCGGTATCCCAATGTTCTGGGGGACGGTTTCTTCTCGCATTTTCTGTCGCGGTGTCCTTCGTACTCCTTCCTGAGTACGGTGGGCTGCACGGTCGAGAGCGTCTTTGTGGGAGTTACCCAACTCGGTTTCCACGCCGTGGGAGTCTTCATCATCCTGAGCGGTTTCGGTCTGACCTACTCCCTCGCGGGCAGGGACGACGGACCGCGCGGCGGCTGGGGAGACTGGTACAGGAAGCGTCTCCTTCGCATCTATCCCATGTACTGGGTGGCGCACCTGGTCTACCTGGCATCGCCGTTTCAGGAGCGGATGGAAGGGCTGGACTACCGCTTCATCCTGAGTTTCCTCGGAGACCGCATCTATCCCCTGGAATCCATCTTCTATTACCTCAATCCCGCCTGGTGGTTCTTCGGAATGCTGATACAGCTCTACCTGGCTTTCCCTCTTCTTTTCCTGCTTTTGCGGAAGATGGGGCCGGGCCGTTTCCTGGCGCTTTGCGGTATCGTTACGATGACAGTGCGTTATTTGCTGCTTAACGTTTATCCGGTAAACGGAAATTGGGTGCAGGGAGGCTTTTTCGTCTGCAGGCTCTGGGAGTTCGCGCTGGGGATAGTCCTGGGCTTTGTCTGTCGCCGTAGTCCCGCACTGGTGCTGGAGCGCATGTTTTCCACCCCGTCCCTGGCCGCCGGGATCGTCATGTACGGTCTCGGAATACTGAGTTACAGGAGTCTGGTGGCCTATACGTTCACCGACGCCCTTCTCGGCACGGGGCTTTTCCTCATCATGGCGTATGTCGCCTGCCGGTATGCCGGACTTCCCCTGCTGGGCCGCGTTCTGGCGTATACGGGCGCGTGGTCGTACGGTCTTTACCTGATCCACCAGCCGTACGTGATCTACTTCGGTCTGCGACTGCGCGAGCACGACATGGTCGTCTTTACCGCGGCGGCCCTGGGGGTCATGGCGGTCATGGTGTTTGCCTGCGCCCACCTGGAAAAGTACGTGAATCGCCTGGTGGATCGCGTGACCGGCGGGCGGAAGCGCGCCGCCGAGGCCGCGTCGTCGTAGGATTGGCGGTCGAATCCTCACGAGATGGTTACCGCGTAGCGAAAAGTCGTTTTGAAGAACGAAGACGAAAGAACGAAAACGGAAAGCGGGGACCGGATTACGGCGTGGAGTCCTTTGCTCCTCCCGCTGTTCCGGTGGCTGTGGCTCGCCGGCCTGGTGTCCAATATCGGGACGTGGATGCAGAATACCGCGGCGGCATGGCTGATGACGACCCTTACCTCATCGCCCGTGACGGTTGCGCTTGTTCAGACGGCGACCAACCTGCCGCTCTTTTTCCTCGCGATCCCCGCCGGGGCGATGGCCGACGTGTTCGACCGGCGCCGCCTGATTCTCTTCACGCAGTTCTGGATGCTCCTGGCGGCTTCCACCCTGGGCATCCTGACCATGGCAGGCCTCGCTACTCCGGCGCTTCTACTCCTGCTTACTCTCCTTCTCGGCATCGGCGCGGCGCTGAACGCACCTTCCTGGCAGGCGATCGTCCCGGAACTCATTCCGCGCCCTCAAATCGGAGCCGCCGTCGCCCTCAACAGCGCGGGTTTCAACATGGCCCGCGCCATCGGGCCCGCCCTCGGGGGCCTGGCGGTCAGCGCGGCCGGACCTGGCATGGCGTTCCTGCTCAACGCCGCATCGTTTCTCGGAGTGATTGCGGTCGTGTTCCTCTGGAAGCGCCCGGAACGCCGGAGCGTCCTTCCCGCCGAACACATCATGGAAGCCATGTGCGCGGGGTTGCGTTACGTTCGCTATTCTCCCCTGTTGAGCGCGTTGCTGGTGCGCTCGGGTGCGTACATCGTGTGTGCGGGAGCGGTTATGGCGCTTCTGCCCGTGCTGGCGCGCCGGGAACTCGATCTGGGCGCCCTGGGATACGGATTGCTGCTCGGGTGTTTCGGCGGCGGGGCCGTGGCGGGTGCGGCCGTGCTGCCACGGATCAGGCGCAAGGTGTCCGTCGACCGGTTGGTGGCGGGAGGGAGCGTGGTGTCCGCGCTGATGTTGGCGGTTTTGGGCTACGTGCATGTCTTTCCGGTTTCCTGTGCGGCCCTGGTGCTTGGGGGCGCCGCCTGGCTGGCCGTTCTTTCAAGTCTCAACGCGGCCGTTCAGTCCGTTGTTCCCGCGTGGGTGCTGGGTCGTGCGATGGCGGTCTATATGCTGATCATTTTCGGGGGCATGGCGGGCGGGAGCGCCCTGTGGGGGGCTGTGGCCTCGCTCTACGGGATTTCGGAAGCGCTCGCCATGGCGGGCGCGGGGCTCATCGTGAGCCTCCTGGCGGCGATTCCCTTTCATATCAACGCCCCGGAGGGGCTCGATCTGAGGCCGTCCAGGCACTGGTCCGAACCGAAGCCCGCCGTCGAGCCGCGGCCGGAAGACGGACCGGTGCTGGTAACCGTGGAGTACCGCATAGATCCGGAAACGGCTCGCGATTTCATCAAGGCCATGCACAGGATGCGCTATGTCCGGATGCGGGATGGGGCCACGAGGTGGGAGTTGTTCACCGATTCGGCCGACCCGTCCCGGTACCTCGAGTCGTTCACCGCTCCCTCGTGGATCGAGCACCTGAGGTACCACGAGCGGGTCACCATAGCGGACCGGGAGTTGGAGGATTTCATCCGTTCCTTTCACATCGGGGAGGCCCCCCCGCGAGTGACCCACTATCTCGCCGCGCAGGGATGACATGAACCGGAAACCGGGCCGCCCTGCGATTTCTTTGATCGTGAATCGGCAAAATGGACTTCGAATTTGCTTCGAGCTGTGATTTCCTGCGACAGTTGGAAAAGAGGATGTGCACTCGAAAGGCGATGGATGGGAAGCATGCGAGTTCTTTTGGTTTCAGCCAATACTGAACAAATCAACATGGCCGTTCTCCCGATGGGGCTTGCGTGTGTGGCCGCAGCCGCCGGGAATTCCGGACATGAGGTCCATTTCTTGAACCTCATGACCAGGGAAAACAGCGTCTCGATGCTCGAAGAGGCGATCGGAAGCTCTCAACCGGAGTTGATCGGCGTGTCGGTCCGAAATATCGACGACCAGTTCATGCAAAGCCCGAAATTCCTGTTGAGCCCGGTAAAGGACATTGTGGCTGCCTGCCGAAAGGCATCCGGGGCGCCTGTGGTGCTTGGGGGCGCAGGATTCAGCATATTCCCTCAAAGCACTCTTTCCTATCTTGGAGCGGACATGGGTATCCGCGGTGAAGGGGAGAAGGCTTTCGTCACTTTACTCGACCGGATGTCGAAGGGAGCCGGTTTTTCCGATATCCCCGGACTCGTCCTTCCCGGGGGGGCCGTCGCGGGCGGCTCGCGGACCACTCGAAAATTGGACGAGTTCCCTCTTCCCGTCCCGAATGGAATACTCTCTTTTCCCAAGAACTTCGAAGACCGGAAGATATGGGTCCCATTTCAAACCCGCAGGGGATGTCCGATGGAATGCAGCTACTGTTCCACGCCGGCAATCGAGGGCAAGGTCCTGCGCAAGAGATCGATCCCGCGCGCGGTGGATTCGATATCGGCGTTTGTCGAAGCCGGCTTTTCCCATTTCTTCCTGGTCGACAACATCTTCAATCTTCCCGTATCCTATGCGAAGGATTTCTGCGACGAGTTGTCGAGCAGGAAACTTGATATCCAGTGGCGCTGCATCCTCTATCCCTGGAAGGTCGACGAAGACCTCGTTGAAAAGATGGCGCGTGCGGGATGCGTAGAGGTGAGTTTAGGGTCCGAGAGCGGATCGAGAGATGTCCTGAGGTCCATGATTGAGAATTCTGGTCCGCAGGAATCCGTTGAAATTCAATAGACTTAGGAGTA
>CAYOVG010000209.1:0-12392 GCA_964407285.1 uncultured Syntrophobacteraceae bacterium | reverse complement strand
CATGGTCTCCTGACGGACCCGGCCCTTTCGAGGTTACCTTCCGCACCCGGAGGCCGTCATGTCTCCCGGCACGGAGTCAATTCATTGACCGCCCGTTCACCATCCGACGGGAAGCGTGCACGAGAGAGGAGGCATAAACGACGGGTGTCCTTCTATGCTCTGTGGGATTCGTTTTCCAGCATGGCGATGAGCATCTCCTTCTCCTCCCGGAACCTTCCTCTCACCGCACTTCGGACTCTGCTGCTGGAAGAGCCGAAATCACCGCCCCTGGCCGCGTAGACATCTTCGATCAATTCCGCATCGGATAGGTTCCCGCCATCGGCCGCGGCTCTCTCGATGGCCCTGGAGAAAAGCTTGGCGGCCTTGTTCGGACCGTGTTGCACCGCCGTGCTCCAGAGGGCTTCCTGCAATGCTTTCGACCGCTTACTCACATCCACGTCGGTCCTCTCCTGGATGGCCTGGAGGGCCGGCGTATAGTGGGATTGTTCAATGAAGTCACGCTGGAGCCGGGCAAACTGCTCCGGTTCCTGGGCCGCCAGTTCTTTCCATGCGTTCGGCATCGCCCCCTGTCTGCTCCCCGTATTGGCGGGACCGGCGCTTCTCAGCTTCGCAGCCCAACCGGGATAGTGATCATCCAGGAATTCAAGAAACCCTTTCATCGTTCCCTGGCGGGAAGAAATCTGGTAGGTTCCGTAGGAAGTCCCCCCATTGTAGTCATATCCGATGGCGGCGACACCGTTATCACCGGATTCGAAGCCGGCCGCGACGCTGCCGAGGTCCCCCGAAGCCGACGGGACGCCCCTGAAAGATCTAGATTTGCCCGTGCCGGCGCCTGCCGCCGCACCCGCCGCGGACCCGGCGACGGCGGACGAGCCGCCGCGCAACCCCATGCCCTGCATGGCGTAAAACTGCAGGTTGGAATTTCCGCTGAGGGTATAGGCCTTCAACAGCGCCGCGGCAGCCATATCATTAAGTCCCCCCTGGGAAAGGGTGTTGATGATGTCGGCCTGCGCTTCAGACGCCGCATCCACGGCCGTCCAGGTTCCCGCCGGATGCGGGGGATTGAGGGAATTGAGTTCCATCTGCGGGAAATCTTTTCCCAGTGCGGAAAGATCTCCCCCGCCCGGTCCGGCTTCCTTGAGGACGGACTGAAACGTCTTCTGTTTTTCAGCCGCAACCATCGACTTGTATACTCCGCTCAGACCGCTGGTCCGCCGGGCAGGATCATCTCCGTATCCACTAATGGTGTTCAGCTTTGTCATGAGCCGCTCCTTTCTTCATGGAACCGATTTCCAGGCATTTCGCCTCATTTGCATACCTGAGAAGCAATAAGCATACCGGTCCATGCTGTAAAAGCCGGCGCTTTCGCCGACCGGCCAAAGGCGCTCTCTCCCATGCATTACAGAAATGTATAAAATTCAGTTTTTTAAGCTACATAACTACTGCGAACGATTTTCGTTCCTCCGGGCATTGAAGTTCACCCTCCTTTCCAGTTAAATAGTCTATTGTCATCATATAGCTGAAAGTACCCGGGAATGAGAAAAGAATCACCTGATGCTCTGAACCGAATCTCGAACTCGAAACCCTCTTTTTCCAAATGCGGGAGGAAATAGATATTCATGTCACCGGATAATCCGAATGTACACTCTGAATCCGCCGCACCCGAGCCGGATTTCAAAACTACGCTCTCTCCGACCACATGGAACAAGGAAACACTCCTCAGGAACTGGGCGGAGCATCTGCTTGCGACCGCGGAGTCGACGAATATTCCCTACAAGCGCCTGTCCCTCGAAGTGCAACAGGACCCGACATACCAGGAAGCAGTCGAGAAGTGGGACTCCATGGAGAGCACGGAGCGTATGGCCGCCTGGAAGCGACTCCTCGCCATCACCGAGCGGCAGGCCGCCGATATCCTCCCATCATGCGTGCAATGCGGAGAGTGCTGCCGTAAGGGCAGCCCTACGCTCCTGATGGATGACCTGGACCTTCTGCGCGAAGAGAAGATCCCATGGGACCGGATCATAACGCTTCGGCGCGGCGAACCGGTCCATTCCCCTTACAAGGAAAAGCTCGTTTTCCTTCTCGATGAGCGGATCAAATTCCGGGAGAAACCGCAAACACGCCAGTGCGTCTTCCTCGACGACGGCTCCAGCCTGTGCGCCATTTACGTGGACCGCCCGGTCCAGTGCCGCGCACAGGCGTGCTGGGACCCGAAACCGGCCAAGGAACTGGCCGAACAACCTCACCTCACCCGGAAGGACATCTTTGGACGAGTCGATGTGCTCATGGACCTCTTGACCGAGCACGACCGCAAATGCGCCTTCCAGAAGCTTGACGCCGCATTCAAACGGCTTGAAGAGACCCATGGAGAATCGGTTGACGAGGTTCTGCAGTTGCTGGCGTACGAGGACCATTTCCGCCGTTTCCTGGCCGAGCAACTGAATATCCCCGAAACGACCCTGGACCTGGTGTTTGGGAGAAGCTTCGAGGAACTGGTGAGCCTGTTCGGCTTTGAGGTTCGCCGGGAAGCCGACGGCGCCAAATGCCTCGTGCCGAGCGACCCCGCCGCCCCGGACGGTGTCGAGCCGGACGCCCATGGGCCGGACGAGTATGGAACGGACTCCCACGCAGAGCATACGGACTGAGCACTCAAGCCGGCAATTGCGCGGCTGATCCGGTAATGCGATAGAACCGCTTTGTGCGGTTACGGCTTCCGGCCGCGACCGGGCGTCGAAATGCAACAGGCCGCGACTGGAAAGCCGTAACCATAATAATGCGCGCCAATCGAGATTCCCGACCCGGCATTGGCTCGCGGTAACCGCACAGGGGAAATCGAGGTTCCACCGCTTCGCGGTATGGATGCTTGCAGGACAGTGAAGCTACACGGATGGGAGATACCATCGGATGTCATAAAATGGAAAAGCTAACCAGCGGGGCTAGGACTGGTTAGCTTTTGAGGAGGAAAGAGTTTTTTTCTTTCGGTTCTTAGTAACTGCAACATGGATGCCAAAATTCATACACAGATAAGACACTGGAATGGCTAGATAAAATTACATAAAACCCGTTTCCCGACATCCGAGTGCCCGGGAAACCCGCCTTTAACGAGATTATGCAGACATAATCCCGCCATAACCCGCCATAGACGTTGCGCAACGTAAGGCGCCTCCTGCGGGTTTCAGGACGGGAGAGACTTGGGGAGAGGCGTCCTATGAACGGCATCGAGAAGGATACGGCAGAGATAATCGATGGTAACCGTGCTCGGGTGGCCGAAGCCGCCGTGGCCCTGCAGTACGAACTTCAGCCGGAACTGGCCCGAAAGTACGGTGAAGGGGGGCATGCGAAGTGCGTACAGGATGTGAACTATCACCTGTCGTATCTTGTCGAAGCCTTGAGCACATCCAGTCCCGCCCTGTTCGCGGACTACGTTGCCTGGGCGAGGGTTCTGCTCGCGGGTCTCGGAATCCCCGAACGGGACCTCGTCACGAACCTGGAATGCCTGCGCAACGCGCTGAGCGAAGTCCTTCCACCCGCAGGTCTCCCGATAATGGAAATTTACATAGATGCGGGATTGCGACGGCTTTCGGAGCCTCAAGACCCGCCCCCCTTCATCAATGAAGAAAACCCGCTGGGAGAAATGGCGAGGGAGTACCTGCAGCGACTCCTGCACGGCGAGCGGCAGGTCGCGAGCGCGCTCATCCTGGACGCCGTGCAGGGCGGAGCGAACGTCAAGGACATCTATCTGAATGTCTTCCAGCCGTCTCAACACGAAATCGGGCGATTGTGGCAGATGAACAGGATTACCGTAGCCCAGGAGCACTATTGCACCGCGGCGACACAACTCATCATGTCGCAGCTCTATCCATACATTTTCAATACGGAGAAAAGCGGACGAAGGCTCGTGGCGTCATGCGTGGGCGGAGAGCTTCACGAAATCGGCATCCGGATGGTCGCCGATTTTTTCGAAATGGAGGGCTGGGACACGTATTACCTGGGGGCGAATACTCCCGCGGAGAGCATCATCAGGTCCGTGGAGGAGCGCCAGGCCGATGTTCTGGCCATTTCCGCCACGATCACCTTTCATGTGAGCAAGGTGGCGGAGTTGATCGACAAGGTGCGCGCGTCGGCAAGCGGCGGGAACGTGAAGATCCTTGTCGGCGGCTACCCATTTAATGTATCGGCCGAATTGTGGAAGAAGGTCGGCAGTGACGCCTGTGCGCAGGATGCTCTCCAGGCTGTGGAGATGGCGAACAGCCTGCTGGCTTGAGGTAGCGGATGGAATACGACGGTACGGCAACGGGAGACGGGGTGGTTCTGCTCTGCGACCAGGCAGGGGCAGTCCTCGAGGTTTTGCGCGACGATGTGGGCATCACCGGCGGGAGGGGTCCGGGGCAGTTGCTGATAGGCGTGGCGGACCGGCAAAATACCGGAAAGCTCTTGAATTTCCTTGTGGAGCTTAAGCGCCATGGGTCCGTGCTCGACTGGGAGATCAACGTAATCGTGGGCGACAAGGTGACGACCCTGCATTTCGGCGGCGTGGTGTTCGACGAGAAGATGATGGTCTTTGCCGCCGGGTCCCGCAATGGTATCCTGGACATTTACGACGGGATCATGAAGATCAACAACGAGCAGGCCAATGCTCTGCGTTCGGCCATCAAGGAGCAGACCGCATTGACCCGCGTCCAGGAACAGAAGGACCGGGCGCTCTACGACGAGATCAGCCGCCTCAACAACGAACTGGTGACGCTTCAGCGGGAACTGGCCAGAAAGAACGTGGAACTGGCGAAGCTCAACAAACTGAAGGACCAGTTCCTGGGAATGGCTTCGCACGACCTGCGCTCCCCGCTCGGCCACATCATCACGTACAGCGACTTCCTGCTGGATGAACTGGCTTCCACTCTGACCGTGGAGCAAATGGAGTTCATGTCGATAATCCGCTCCTCGAGCCAGTTCATGCTCGGACTTGTGGAAAACCTCCTCGACATAGCCCGGATCGAGTCCGGGCGACTCGAACTGGAACTCAGGCCGGTAGATCTCCACGCCCTCGTGGAGCATAACGTCATGCTGCACAGACCCCTGGCCGCCAGGAAGCAGATTGAGATCACGCTCGATCGTGACGGCGACCTGCCCCCGACGCCGGTCGATCCCGACCGGTTCGAGCAGGTGCTCAACAATCTCATCAGCAATGCGGTTAAATTCTCGAACCCGGGGAGCGCCGTCGAGGTACGGATCAAGCGAGACGGAGACCACGTGCTGCTTGCCGTGCAGGACACGGGGGTCGGCATACCCGCCGACCAGATCGACAGGCTGTTCAAACCATTCGGGAAGGTCAGTTCCCGGGGCACTAAGGGTGAAAAGAGCACCGGACTCGGACTCGCTATCGTCAAGAAGATCGTGCAGGAACACAACGGACAGATCCGGGTTGAGAGCGAATCCGGCAAAGGATCGACGTTTTACGTCTCACTTCCGATTCAGAGCCGACCCATGGATACGGGATAGGAGCATCAGGCGTCGTTCAGACGATTCGAAGCGCTTTCAGAACAGGCGAGGAGACGGCAACCGCCTTTACCTCGCTGCGGAAAGCGCTGTGCCTCGGATACTTCACGGAGAGGTACTCGTTGAAGATCGCATGCGCTTTTGCCGTTTCGCCCGAGAGGCCGTAGTATTCCGCCAGAGCGCCGAGCGCCCGGGCCGCCCTGTCGTAGACTCTTCTGCGTTTGCCGGCTACGATTCCGTCGATGCGGTCCCTGCCCATCCGTTCGGCCCATTCTCCATATTCCAGCTTCCGTGATTCGGAGAGTTCAACCGACGATAGTCCTTTCAGGATTTCGTGGTAGATCGTCCTTCCATTCTCCTCGTTGTCGTCGAAATCGCTCCACCCGCCGGCGTACTCCCTCAACAGCTTATCGATCACCACGGCATCGGGCGAATTTCCGGTCAACACCGATAGAACGGAGGCAAAAAGAATTCCTGCCTTTCCATAAGACCACCCGAGGTTATTCTCGTCTTTCCCCGCGATGAAAGCATCCCGAAGCCGCCCCGCCATAAACAGAATTCTATAGTAGAGGCCGGGGTCGCCCAGTCTGCTGTTCGCTATGATTTCCCGTTTCTCGAGAATAGCTTCCAGTTCGACCGATCGCACGCCGCGTCTTTCGGCTTCTCCAAGCAGGTCAAGCAGGCTCGCCTCTT
The DNA here is from genome assembly GCA_964407285.1 of uncultured Syntrophobacteraceae bacterium. Taxonomy (GTDB): domain Bacteria; phylum Desulfobacterota; class Syntrophobacteria; order Syntrophobacterales; family Syntrophobacteraceae; genus CAYOVG01. Next base: position 6,206 of record CAYOVG010000209.1, on the reverse strand, counting down.
TGGGAGCGGACAGGAACCGCTCCCGTTTTCCCACCAGCAACAACTCGGTCTCACCGGTCTTCACGGCGGCGGTGATCAGATGCTCCGCCGCCTGCTCGCGGAAACCGCTCACGGGCAACTCGTCCAGGGCCTCCCGGCAGGCATCGAGCATTCCTTTCCAGTTCCCCGTCCCTTCGAGACGCTGAATCCAGAACAGGTAGCCGCGCGGCTGACCGGCTTTCCAGGTGCGAGCGGGACGGGAAAGCGCATCGACTCCCTGCAGCATTTCCACCGCTTCCATCCAGAGGACCGCGGCCCTGTCGGTACTCAGGCCGCTCAACGCCTTCTCCCATGCGGGCAGGAAAGCCTCCCGGCCCGGCAAGTCCCCCGGCATTGCATCGATCACATCCCCCAGCATGGGCATCTGCTCGGACTGCAGCGCCAGACGGTACGGGTTCATGGATGCTTCCACATCCATGCACTGCAGGAAATCGTCGAGGCGCCGCTGCGGGTCGGCGACTTCATAAACCGAGCGGCAATACCTGGCTCGCTCCTCCCGAAGGTCCGTTGGCTTGCCCGAAAAGCATGCCGGGACCTCGGAATGCTCAGCAATGATATCGAAAAGGGCGCCGTAAAGCCTGGCTGCCGTCTCCAGTCGCCCCTCCAGGAAGAGGCCGCCCGTCTTGAGGAACAGCCCCTCCAGTTCATCCATCTGCTCCTGCGACACATAATCCGGTTGCTCCTCATCGTATCCGGGGTCTTCCCAGTCAGGGAGGTCATCCCAGTAGGTGCCGTCATCGATGGAGCGCATCCGATCTTCGATATCCTCCTTCAGAGCCTCTATCCGGTCGAGCAGGGCCTCTTCGGCCACTCCTCCGTCATGGACCGCCCCCGCGGCGGACCGGGGGGGAGCAAGGACTCGAATCTTATCCAGAAACTCGGCGCGTTCCCGCACCGGCACATCCTGGGCGAGACTGATGATGGTCTCCACCAGCTCCTCCTTCGAGAGATTGCCGCAGTGCTCCCGAATGGCTTCGATATAGGGCCTCAGTGCTATTTTGTGGGTCGTGGTTTCCATACAAACCAACCTCCTCCTCGGTCATGGATGCCCCCTGAAACGGAAATTTCAAATGAACTCAACCTGAATTGCCGGTCCGTCCGGAACAGCAGTACAGCGCCGATTCATTCCCCTTCTCGACCAACCCAAAAATCCGAATCAATTCATTACTTATAAGCATTCACTTCAAAACCGTCACTCATTCCCGCACTTTCAGCCCCTCAGCGCGCTATGCCTCAACCGCATCCCATTGATCGGGCGGGGGGCGGCGTTCTTCGGTTCATTTCTCCTTTTCCGTTTTTCTCGCGCTTTTCGCGCTTTTCATGGTAAAGAAAACGCCTACGGTTGAATGGAACGTGGGAGCGGAGGCGTGAAGGAACCCGGAGATGAGCGATTACCTCTTCATCAGCATCATTGCTGCCCTTGCAGGATTCACACAGGGACTATCCGGATTTGGCTCGATCATCGTCTCCGTACCCTTGCTCGCGCTCTTTCTGGACATAAAGACCGTGATTCCACTGGCGAATATCCTTGCGCTATCCATCAACCTGCTGCTCTTCCCGCAATTCCGGCGCCGTTTCGCATGGAAGGAGATCGCGCCGCTCCTGCTCGCATCGATTCCCGGCATCCGCGCAGGGACATACATCCTGGAAACGGTCGATCCATGGCTTTTGCAGCTCATCATCGGCGTCGTGCTGCTCTGCTTTTCCATTTACTACCTGTGCGCCGGACCGCGGGAGCAGGAATCGAAACGGCGGCAGGCGCACGCCCGCTGGGCCTGGGTCTCGGGCTTCTTCTCCGGGTGTCTTGGCGGAAGTATAGGAATGACAGGCCCGCCGGTCGTCGTTTACATATCTTTACTGCCGTGGGATAAGGATGTAATCAAATCGACGCTGATAGGCTACTTCCTCGCCACCGGAATCGGCATATCGGCATTGCACGCGGCAAACGGGCTCATCACCGCGGGCGTGGTGAGACTCGGCATGGTGTCTCTGCCCGCTCTCGCACTGGGGGTATTCCTGGGTTCGGCCTGCTACGGAAAGATTGACGACGTGAGCTATAGGCGCATCACCACGATGATGCTTTTGATCCTCGGCATCGTTATGGTCTGGAAGGCCCTTCGTTTGCATATCCCGTGCGTTTGACGAGGCGCTATCGGTGAGACCGAGCGGAAACACGGAAGGAGCACGCCCGCCGGGAGAGGATGAAACACGCTTCAGAGCGATTCCTGGACCACCAGGCACTGTGATTGCGCCGGGCCAATTTCCGGTACTATGGATGCGTGCCGGAGTTTCCAGATACCCGGTTGGCTGCTCAATTTCGGCATGGGAAAAGGCAGGTGGACCCTGCGGCTCATGGCGTCCAGGTTCAGCTTGCGAAAAAGAAAGGTCGCGGGCTGTAGATCCGCAATGCGGGCATCTATCCGGCGCACCCAGTTCAATTTTCCCTGGCCGGGCTTCTCAGCTTCCGTCAGGAATCGGGCCACCTCCGGATCCTCGATGCCGCCCAGCATGGCCCCATTGGCCGCAACGGGAAACCACACCGTTTTCAGGACTTCAAAGGCGCGGATTCCACGGCCGCACCACACTTCCATCAGTATTGCCTGGAACTCGCCGCGCTCACGGTACTCCAGGGAGATCTGGTCGTTGTGGAGGTAGCGCAGGCGTACCCGAATACCCACGCGGTCCCAGGCCGTGTGAAGGTACTCCGCAACGCGCTTCTGAATTTGATCGCCCTCAGGCACGATCAGGGTGAATTCGAAAGGGACATCTTCCCTTTGCAGGCGCCCGGAGTTGTTCAGGTCGCGGGACCAGCCGCAGGCGCCGAGCAGCTCGAGGGACCGGTCCGGATCGAAGGGCAAGGGTTGAGTGCCGGGATCGTGGAAGACGGATTCGGCCGTTACGGGACTGGAGACAACCGTGCCCCTGCCGCCAAGGACTGCTCCCACCAGGTCCATTCGGTCCACGGCCATGGTCAAAGCGGTGCGCACCCGGACATCGCTGAACAACGGGTCCTTCGCGTTGTAGAGGACCATGAGTTGCGACTGGCGGGAAGAAGCGACGGATTGGAACTCGTCCTGGCGCTCCAGGATGACGCCGAAGCTGTAGGGGTCCAGGCTGACGGCGATGTCGGTCTTCCCACCGATGAGCCGCTCCAGGGATTTTGCAGGGTCGGGCACGGCGCAGAACACCACGCGGTCCAGGGCGGGCCGCCCCCCGAAGTAATCGTTATTGGCAACGAGACCTATCTCGCCACCTCCTATCCGGTACGCGTACCGGAACGGTCCCGATCCGACGGGGCGGCCTCTTGCGTCGAAGGTCCCGGACTCCGGTATGATCTCAACGCCCCAGATGGCAAAGAGGAAGTCGGGATCATGTTCCTTGAGCACCACGCGCAGGGAGGTATCAGCCGTGGGAACGATTTCCTTTATCTTATCACAGACCAGGGGATTATGACGACTGAGGCCGGCCAGTAAAGAGTGCTTCACGTCACGAGAGGTAACCGGTTTTCCGTCGTGGAACCTGACGCCGGGTTTCAGGGAGATCGTCCAGGTGAAGTTGGCTCTGTCGTACTTCCACGAGGCTGCGAGGTCGGGCTCCAACACCCATTCCTCGTTGATGACCCACAGGTAACTGAACAGCAGAGGAAAGACGCAGGAAGAACCGGAATGGGAATCCAGTGGGTCCATGGACTGGAATGGACCATCGATGTCGTAGCGCAGCGCCTTTTCTCCAAAGTTCCGCGGCTCGATTTGGGGGGTACAGCAGGCAAGGAACCCCATCGTGAAAACGGCAAGCACAATAGTGCGGTATCCGATGCCCTCCGCACGATCCATTCTCTTGGCTTTTGGCTCAATTATCATGACAGCGTCCCATGGCGACAAACATTCCCACTCGAGGATGGAATAGGACCCAAGGATACAAGGTTCGCCATTCTTTTCCGGAAATCAGTCTTCAGGATTCGTTGCTGCACCCGATATGTGTCGGGAATACCGTTCGAATGAATAGTAGTATAGTGTTCTCTCTAAATACCCAATACACGTCGAAAGTGCAACAATTACTTGCATGCTCCAAAACACACGAGAGAGATTGCGGGGGCACCAATGGTGTGAACCGCAAAGCCTATGGCGCAGTTGGGTGCGGCTCTCTTGGGACGACGCACCCGATCGCATTATATATCCAATGGTGATCCGATTTTGTGATCGCGCGCATGGAGGAAATCGCACTCCAATGAGGCATCGGGGCGCTTACACAGCATGCGGACGGCAGGCAGGCTATCAAAATCTTGGAAAAATAAGGCTGGGAAGTGATAAGAATTTCCGGAAACCATCACGAGCTTGCCAAGGAGCGGAAAGTGGTGTCGGCGCCGGTACATGGAAAAAGATCTGAAGGTTGGAACCCTCAAGAACATCGAGAAAGAAAGCGGGGTGAAGTTGAGGCGGAGCGGCGACTGGAGAGCCGCACCGATATCGATAAACTCGATAACGCGCAACCCTCCGCAACCCAGACGCAACCGGCAACAAAAAAGGTCTGCCGGAAACCCGGCAAACCCTCATTTAACCTATTGCTTCTCCTATGGAGGGCGACCCGGGGATCGAACCCGGGACCTTTGGTTCCGGAGTCCATCGCGGGCCTCTCTTCCCGCTTCTTCCCGCCAAAGACCAATACATCACAATCCTAGTAATGCCGCCAGCTTAATCCTTGTTTTGGGACTCTTCTTTGCCTTGACAAATTCCTCGAAAAACCCTAGAAATCACTCAATAGGGTAGCTATAGGGTAGCACGGGTAACAGTCGAAAAGATAAGGAAACGAAGGCATGGAACGAGTCCGTATCGAGAAATTCCAGGGGGTCTACTATCGCGAGCACGCCACCCGCAAATACAACGGGAAAGCCGACCGCTGTTTTGACATCAGCTTCAAACTGCCCGACGGGAAAAAAGTCTGGGAGAAAGCGGGTTGGGCCTCGGAAGGCTATACCGCCCAAATGGCCGCGCAGGTGCGCGCGGAGCGCATCCGAAGCATCCGTCACGGCGAGGAACTGCCCCAGAAGAAAAAAAATGAGGCAAAGGAAATCACCTTTGGCGAGGTCTGGCAAAAGTACGCCGCCTGGGCGGACACGAACCGCAAGTCCTTTAAAGCCGAAACGAATCGCTATGAGGTACATATCCGGACTATCCTTGAGAAACTGCCGCTTTCAGAAATCAGTCCCTTTCTGCTTGAGAAGATTAAAATGGATTTGCTCGGGCAGGATTATTCCAAGCAGACCGTAAAGCATATCCTGGTGCTCATCCGCCAAGCCATTAATAAAGCGCTGGTGTGGAATCTGTGGACAGGCGAGAACCCCATAAAACGCGTCGCCATACCGGATAAGCTCAATAACAAACGGGAGCGGTTCCTCAGCCGCCAAGAAGCGGACGCGCTTCTTGCGGAACTGGGACGGGTCAGCCCACAACTGAAAGACATGGCTTTACTCAGTCTTCACACCGGGATGCGAGCGGGAGAGATTTTTGCACTTCGCTGGGGCAATATCCATTTTGAATCCGGCATCATTAACATTGCCGATTCCAAGAGCGGAGAGGCGCAAAAGGTCTATATGACGTCTCTCGTAAAAGAGATGCTCCTTGGTCGGGCAAAGAACAATCCTCCCCATGAACTGGTGTTTCGGAACCGCAAAGGCGGGCAAATCCAAGAAGTATCAGATGCTTACGAGCGCGCTGTTAAGCGGCTCAAGTTAAACGAGGGGGTGACAGATAGCAGACAAAAGGTTTGCTTCCATACGCTCCGCCATACCTTTGCCAGTTGGTTGGCGCTGGAAGGAACGCCCATCCTCACGATTAAGGAACTGTTGCGGCATTCCAGTCTCACAATGACCGAGCGCTACGCCCATCTCATTCCCGACCACAAGCGTCGCGCTATCCTCATTTTTGAAGATACTACGAATTAATCTCCTCCACCACTACGAACATATCCATATGGCCAGTTCATCTTGTATTTAGAGAAATTTGACCTCTCTTTCTTTATTATGTTGTCTAACTAAATAAGCTCAAAAAGAATACAATTATAGTCCTGTCGCCAGTCGCTCAATTTACGCTTAATGCGAAAACCATTCTCGACAATCAACGATTCGATCAATGGGAGGTCTCCCGACTCAGAAAAACCAAAAACCACCC
>CAYOVG010000208.1:0-12413 GCA_964407285.1 uncultured Syntrophobacteraceae bacterium | reverse complement strand
CGGCCGCTCCCCACATCCCAGAGCCTGACGGAGTTGTCGGAACTTGCGCTGCAAACGGTTTTGCCGTCCGGGCTGAAGGCGACACTCCGGACCCCATAATCATGACCTATGAAGGAGCGCACCTGTCGGCCGCTCCCCACATCCCAGAGCCTGACGGAGTTGTCGGAACTCCCGCTGCAAACGGTTTTGCCGTCCGGGCTGAAGGCGACACTCCAGACCCCGGCGTCATGCCCCTGGAAGGAGCGTACCTGTCGGCCGGCCCCCACATCCCAGAGGCCGATGCAACTTCCCTGTGTGCAGGCGATCAGTTGACCGTCCGGCGAAATGGCTACCGCATATACGGGAGAAGCAAAGCCGACGCATGTCTGGAATTGGGTCATGCCCGGCAGCGCCGCGCCGAAAGCATCGACGCCGTCCGGAAAGCCGGCGTCAAACCGAGCACCGGTCAGTTTTGCCATGCGCCAGCGGCTTCCTTCCGTAGCTGCTCCGCGCAGGTCCACACCCAATAATGAAGCCCTGGAGCAATTCGCCCCTGTCAATTCAGCGCCGGAGAGATTCGCCTTTGTCAGGTTCGCACCGACCAGGTTCGCCCCATGGAGCAGGGCATGGGAAAGATCGGCTTCCATCAGCCTGGCGTCGGCCATGTCGGCGCGGCTCAAGTCCAATCCGCTGAGATCCCGGCCCGAAAAGTCGCGCCCCCGGAGGTCCTGACCGGCGAGATCCAGGCCCTTCTTTCCCCTTGCACTCCGCGGAACCAAACCCATACGCTCCAACACCAGCAGGGCGTTGGTTTTGATCACCTCATTGCCGTGTGTGCTCTTCTCAAAAATTTCGTTGGCCCAGCTCTCAGCTCTATCTCTACCGGCAAGGTCACAAAAGAAGTCGGCCATAAGGGGCGACAAAGGGCGCATAGCAAGCGGGCCGGGTGATTCACCGTTCTCGGCGAGCTGCTCCGCGGCCCGGTTAGCCACGAGCCACTCCATCACAGACTGGTGAACGAAAAAGAATCCACCTTCATCATTTCGAACCAGCAGACTACCCGAGCCGATCAATTGCGTCGCGATGCACCTATCCACATGTCCTGGGAGGAGTTTCTCGACGGCGGAAGCAACGTGGTCCGTCAGTTCTTCCAGTGAAATCGTGGGTTCCGTCCTCTCCCACAGCCGGATTGCCACGGTTGTCACCGCTTTCCATCGTGCTTTGTCAGGAAGCAGTACCTGGCTGCCCGGAGGATTCGCCCTTTTGTACTCATGAATCAACCAGCGTTCAAGCAGCAAACGGTACAGCGAAGCGGCCGTGATGGCGCCGTCACGCTTCTTTACCGCAATGAGTTGCTCCTTTTCGAGTCCCGCAATGAAACCGAGCATTCGAGGGTTGTGAGACAGTCCGATCAGGTCCCTGATGTCGTGGAGCAGCACCATCCATTCATCGGCGACGGTCTCACTGTTCCATCGGTTTACCAGAAATCGACGGATTTGTTCGTCGTCAAAACCCTGAAGCTTGCAGTAGCGCAGACCGGCCAGTCGGTCGGCACGCTCACCGAGGACGGTTCTTATCTGCCGTTCGGATTCAAAATGTTGGGTGCGGCTCGTGACGACCACCTTCGCGTCACCGCCGGCGGCTTCCAATAGAGTGTCGAAGTGAGCCGCGGCCCGGTCGTAGCTCACCCGAAGCGCGAGTTCGTCAAAGCCGTCGAATAGCAGGGCTATGCGTCCCTGTTTGAGCATATAACGGAAAGCGGGAAGATCTATACGGTCAATGCCTGCGCCCGTCAGGTGCTGGGCGATGAGCGAGTCGAGACTGTGGGCTTTTTCCAGGGAGCGCAGTTGGATCAGCATGGGTATGACCGGCGAGTCGCCATTTCCGAGCGTTCTTGCCAGTTCACGAAGCAGGAACGTCTTTCCGGTACCGAAGTCTCCTATCACAAGGATGAAGCGGGGAGCGGTGGAGAGAATCCAATCTCTGACTTGTTCAAGTGCATTACTGATTGTTTCCCTTTCCGCGCCGAAAATATGTTCCATTCGCTGGGGTACGTAAAGGCCGGGCGGATAGAGACAATCCGCGGCCAGCCGGGTGGTTTGATTCCGTACATATGACCCCAGGTTCAAAATTCCCTGGTAATCGCTCAGACTCATGACCTTCACGCGCCTTCGATCCGCGGCCCTGACCAGATCCTCGGGCGCCGGTTCACTGCCGCCGTACACCAGTTGCGATGTTATGCCGGAATCATATGCCCGGTATTTGGGATCAACCTGTGAAAGGAAATATTTCAGGATGTCCTGTGTGAGACCACTTTCGCTTATTCCAATTGGATATTGGTGCACGTAGCCTTCTTTTTTTGAAACCGCAAGGTAGGGTAATGCGTTGTCGGCGGTGCGGTACAGCGTAATCTTCGCGTCAGGATTGTGGAGCTCGCAGGCGTGCATGACGCGACTTACGAAGTCGTCGCGTGGGGTTCCCCTTTCACGGAAGAAATCCGGCGAATCCATCTTATGCTCGTCATAGGTCTCGATGTTAGGTGGGGAATCGGCCGTTTCAGCGTGGATCGTCGGGTCCGCCTCCGGGAAGGTGGCGGTAATGTCTGCAAATGCAACTTCATCCTGACTGATCCAGTCGTTCAGATCTCTCGAACCGCGTGGATCGAGGCCCCAGGTATTGCTTTCCGGATAATAGCACCGGGTATAGCGTACTATCTTCCGGGCGAAGACCTGAATGATCTGATACTGGTTCGGTATCTCCTCGGGTCTTGCATCTTTGTTCAAGGCCGCGCTGCCGGTGGAGATGACGGGGAGATTGCGATTGATCCAACCGGTTTTTCCCTGGTGCGTATGGCCATGCAGGAGCAGGTTCAACGAATCGCCGAGGATGCGATCCAGTGTATCCGCATCCTTCAGATTCTCATCATCATTTAGGCAACCTCGAAGGAAGTTATGGTGTACCGCCCCGATCCGCAGCCATTTCTTCTGCTTGAAGTCTCCGAGCCTCTTCTTGAACCACTGCAATTGCGGTTCGCCGACGCAGCCGTAGTGCCTGACCGGACCGAGCTTCTCCTCCTTCTCGGGGTCGTAATCATGGCTTTCCACCATGGTGGAATTCATTCCCGCAATGACCACGTTCAGTTCCGGAATCTCGAACAGGCTCCAGGGTTCTTCAATGGAAAAGGCCGGTGATGAAGTGTCTCCGTAGAATTCCCGGAACATTGCATGATAGTGCCTCCACTTGGGCCAGAAGGGGGGCCGAGGTTCCCGTTCGTCCGCCCTGCATTCATTGAAGTAGGCCGCGCAGGCGTCCCTGTTGATATCATGGTTGCCGGGAACAACGGCGACACGATTACGGTCGAGGTCAAGGAATTTCGCGAGTTTCTCGAGGAAGTTCCCGACATCCGCGAATTCGGACTTCATGCCCCATTCGGCGAGGTCTCCCGTCACAACGATGAGGTCGGGCTTGAGATCGTGGCTGTTCCGCAGGCTCGTCAGGTCTTCTTTCAGCCGCTCGAGGAGGCTGTCGTAAGGGTTGTCGCCCGCGAGGTCACGTCCGTTGAACCGGTGGTTCCTACCGAACTGCATGTCCGAAAGATGCAGAATGGTGATCTTTTTCATGGCAAGGTCCCGCGCATCGTTATAGATAGAAGCAAGCAAGAAATAGCGCGAGTAGCAATGACACAATATGCGGGCCTTGTCAATGGATTTGGGCGATGTGTTCGGGCAGACCATCGGGATTCATTGGGAAAATAATTACGTTGGGATGATAATGCTGAAATGGCAACCCCGCGACGGCAGGCCGTGAACGGGTGGAACCCGGACTTTTCCCGTGCCGTTACGGTCGCCGTCCGTGGCCTGTTGCTTTTCGACAACTCGGTCGCGGGCGGCAAGTCGTAACCGCACAAAGAAGTCCGGATTTCGACAGGCTGGTCGCGGCCGGCCGAAAGCCGTGACCGACGAAAGCTTACCTGCGACAACAAAGTCTGGATTTCAACCGTTCACGGAATACGATTCCCTGTTCGCCAGGAGTTCCCTCACGGTAGGAGTTTCCTCACCTCACGAGCTTCCTCATGCCGCGAGTTGCCTCACGCCACGAGTTCCCTCATGCGCGTCAGGCTGAGTTCGGTCAGGCTTTCCGCCACGAAATCCGCCTTCGCGAGGTCGGACTTCGGGAACGAGTGCGTGACGCCGATGACGAACAGACCGGCCGCCCTGGCGGATTCGATGCCGGCAGGGGTGTCCTCTATGGCCACGCATTGCCGTGTGTGGACGCCGTCCAGCCCGGCGACCCGGATGAGCTTATCCAGGGCCTTGACGTACGTCTCCGGGTCCGGCTTGCTCTTCTTCACATCGTCGGCGGCCACGATCACGGGAAAGGCGTCCGCCATTTCCAGGGCTTTCAGAAACAATTCGATATCGTGCCTGATGGCCCCGGACGCGACCGCCATCGGCACCCGGCGCGCGGTCAGTTCCCGGACGAGATCGACGAGACCCGGAAAGGTTTCGACCCCTCCGGAAACGACCTTTTCCATCGCCATGCTCTTGGCCCGGATGAGGTCCGCCAGCTTTTCCGGCTCGATGGTGAGCCCGCCGCGCCGGAAGGCCTCCAGGATGGCGTCCCGGTCGTCGAAGCCGATGTAGCGCTCCTTGTATTCCTCGTAGTCGTATTCCAGGCCGAAGGGGCGGAGTACTTCCTGAAATGTCCGGTAATGCAGAGGTTCGGTGTCCACCAGGACGCCGTCGCAGTCGAAAACGACAGCCGCAAGAGAATGAACGCGATTCGTATCAGTGCGCACTTGGAAAATCCTTTGTATGATTCTATTCTGGGGCATGGTTCAAAACAGGGTAACGCTTCGGAGTAGGACCCGCACGAGCGGGGGCCGGAAGGCCTTGAACAGTCCGGATTCCCGCTTTCGCGGGAATGACGGTGAAGCCTCTCGATGGTGAGTCCTCTCGAGCGTTACCTCAAACACACGGTCCACGGACCATGCCCAAACCCGCTTATTTGCCTAAAAATCCTCGAAATCCTTCTCGCTCATCGGAACGATCTCCCGCGAGCCGACTTCCCCGCTCCGGAGGGCGGGCCGCTTCACCGGCTCCCGCTTTTTGATCCGGGCCTTGAGGGAGAACGTCCTCCTGGGCGCGCGGTCCATTCCGGCGCCTTTCCCCGGACCCGTCTTCCTGTTCTTGCCGCCACCCCGGGTTATGGCCATGGCGTCGCTTCCGCCGACTATGTGCGCCAGCGCATCGACGGAAACCTTCATCTTCGAAATCTGCTCCGTCAGGACCTCCGCGGCCGAAGCCGAGGTGCTCGCCGAATCCGCTACCTGCTGGGTCGTTGTGTCTATCCCGTGGGCAGCCTTGCTTATCTGGTCGATCCCGACGGCCTGCTCCTTGCTCACCGCCGTTATGGCGGCGGTCTTCTCGCCCATCACCGTCGCCGATTCGACGATGCCTTCGAAGGCCGTATTCATGAACTTGATCGATTGCGCGGCCTCGCTCACCCGCTGCACCGTGTTCTGCAGCAGGTGCTGAGTGCTTTGCGCCGCCTCGGTCGCCCTCATGGCCAGGTTCCGGACTTCATCGGCCACCACGGCGAACCCCGCGCCCGCCTCGCCCGCGCGCGCCGCCTCGACCGCCGCGTTGAGCGCGAGCAGGTTGGTCTGGAACGCGATTTCGTCGATGGTCTTGATGATCTGGCTGATCCGGTCGCTGTCCGCCTCGATCTGGCTCATGTTCCTGGTCAATTCCACGAGCGCCTTGAGCGATTGCCCCGATTTCTCGATATTTTCATTCATCAGTTGATTGGCTCCCACCGTCAGGCCGGCCGTCTCCTGGCTCATGGAGGCCATCTCCTCGAGGGCCGCGGTCGTCTCCTCTATGGAAGCCGCCTGCTCGGATGCGCTCTCCGCCAGCGCCTGGCTCGACTCCTGCAACTCCGTGGACGCCGCCGTCACCTCCGTTACGATTTCCTCCAGGCCCATCGCCACCTCGTATATGGGGCCGCTGATGGACCTGGACATGAGGTAAGCCAGCACCAGGACGCCCAGCGTGATGAGGAGCACGATGCCTCCGACGATGGTCGTAACTTGCTGGATCTCCTTGCGCACATCGTCGATGTATATTCCCGAACCGATGATCCAGCCCCATTCCGGGAACGACTTCACGTACGAAATCTTGGGCGCCGGTTTCGGTTCTCCCGGTTTGGGCCAGTAGTAATCGACAAAGCCCTGCCCCTCCTTCTTGCAGACCTCGACCATGGCCACGAAGAGCTTCTTCCCGTTGGGGTCCGCGTTGGACGACAGGTCCTTGCCGTCCAGTTCGGGCTTGAAGGGGTGCATGACCATTGCCGGACCCATGTCGTTGATCCAGTAGTAGTCATCCTTTTCGTAGCGTAGCTTCTTTACGACTTCCTTCGCAAGTCTTTTGGCCTCATCGGCGGAAATCGCCCCCTGCTTCGCCTGGCCTGCATAGTAATCCAGCACCCCCCAGGCCGATTCCACCAGGTTGCGGGTTTTCACATACTTCGCATCGTACATCTTGCTGGAAAATCGGGTGTAGATAAAGGTCAGCGCTATCATAAAACACACGACGGTTATGACAGCCAGGGACAGTATCCGCGTGGATAACTTCATTCTTGCCGGCATGGCTTGCTTCTCCAGTTCTTTCCACATGCATCATCGTGGGACGGGTCGCCGTTTCGATTCCCATCCAACGCCTTCAGTCCACGGTAACGGAAATAACTCTTTCCGAAAGTGTCCGACTCATGACGGAGGGCACTTACCGCGCCCTCGCCCCCACTGTCCACGATGTACGGCAACCTGTCGCGGACGCGTTTCGAGCGTACACTAAACTCTGGATACTTTAAAGAGGGAATCCAGTTTCAGCACCCTAAACAGATCGAAAACGGGCGCGGACGTATTCTCGACCGACAGGTTGCCTCCATATATGGCGAGGTCCTTGTACAGCAGCAACAGCTTGCCTATTCCGGCGCTGCCGATGTGGGACACCTCCCGGAAGTCGAAGATGATATCCGTCGCCGACGACAGGTTGAGACTCTGAAACTCCTTCTTGATCTGTTCGGCTCCCCTCTCGTCTATAACTCCCTTGATACTGAACCTGACGCGTTTTCCTTCATTTGCAACCCTAAGCTCCATCGCTGACACCTCCATGTCGATAGTAGCGGCATAGGAAAGGCCGTTTCAAACAAATACCAAGCCGCATCAAATAAGCCTTTTGCGCGGAAATGCACGGCGTCCCCGCATCGATCCCGCTTTATTTCCCCGGTCCGCCTCGCCGCCGGGCTCTTTGCCCTGATCTTCCACCGGCGGGAGGCAGGACGTCACCGCCGGCACTGCCGGAAGCGCGCCGACTCGCATGACCGGCCGTCCTCACCCTCACTTCCCGGAACGAAATCCTTTTCGAACGTCAATACCAGGCGCCGGCCGCAATTCAACCATTTTACGTCGCCGGCATAGCAGCGCATCATGAATATTCCTCGTCCGAACGGTTTGGTAACGTTCTCATGGAGCGTGGGGTCGGGGACGCACCCGACGTCGAATCCCTCTCCATCGTCGAGGACCTCCAGGTGGAAATCGTTCCCGTAACGCCATTTGACCGTAATGGGCCTGTGCGGTTTCTTGCAATTCCCATGGTTCCATGCGTTCAGGATCGATTCCTCGAGGACCGTTCGAAGGCGAATTTCAGGTTTCCGGTATCCCCGGCGGTTCCATTCGGAACCGAGTTGTCCATAGAGGTCCTCTATGATCCGAAACACTTCATCGGTGCTTCCCGGCCTGTAAACACGTTCGGTGCAGTTGTCTTCTCTTTCCACCTCCATGCAAAGGACCGTGATGTCGTCTCCCGAGGAATTCCTGGAAGGGGGAACGACTTCTTCATCGCACATCTTCGCTATGGCATCCAGGACCGCGCGCATGATGTCGGAAGCCGTAGCTTCGGGGTTACGCCGGACGATCTCCCCGATCAAATCCTTCATCTCATCCGTGGTCACCGTGCTGTTGAGATTTCTCTGGGGCATCTCGTTCAGGCCGTCGGTGTAGAAGATGAGCCTGTCGTGGGGCTGGATATGGTGTTCCCCGGCCGTGAACTCCATTCCCGCGCCCACCGCGACGGGAATGTTGGTCCCCGCCCCTCCGGACCGGGGGAGACCCATGACCTCGTCGCCGCGGATGAGGAAGAAGGGCGGATGGCCCGCGGAGACGAAGCGGAGCAGGAGCGTTGCATGATCCAGTTCGGCGCTGATGGAAGTGAAGAAGTCGTCCCTGTTGAAGAGGCCCGAACCGCAAACCACCTTGTTGAGTTCCGTCACGGCGCGCTCGATGGGGATGGAAGGGTCGGCATCGAGGATGGAGTTGTGCACGAAGTCCGAGATGATGCTGCGCAGGATGCAGCCCACTTCGTGGCCCGACTGGTCCTTCACGCTGACGACCGTCCTGGAGGGTCCCGGCCGGCCGTTCGCGGGCGGGTTGCGCACGAAGAAGTGGTCGCCTCCTTCCGCGTTGCACGGTATCGAAACGGCATCGGCAAAGAGCGTCAGTCCGTTGCCGAGGTCCGTATAGCGCGGGGCGGTCCCGTTCACCAGCCCGAGGATTTTCTTCGCCAGGTTGATGCTGATTTCCTGCTTCTTGAGCAGGTGCTTGATGTCGGTGATATCCAGGAAGCTTTCGATCAGGAAGCTCCGGTCCCTGATTCTCAAGGGAGCGCTGGACCTCCTCACATGGGCCATGCCTCCGTTCGCGGTCCGCAGAAATCCGTCCGGCGGCGCCTGGTCCCCCGGACCCGCAAAATCGGTCGGCGACGGAAGGGGGTCGGGGGCTTCCGGGAGCATGAACTTGCTGTAGTCGTTACCCACGAGGTCCTGTAATTCGAGCCCGACCATCTTGAGAACGAACGCATTGGCGTCCAGGATCTTGAACGTTACCGGGTCGAGGACGACCAGGCCGGTCTGGATGGTCGCCATAATGGTCCGGAGGTATTCCTCCTTTTCCTGCAGCGCTTTTTCGGTACGTTTCCTTTCCGCTATCTCCTGCATCAGGCGCTGGTTGGTTTCACGGAGTTCGAAAGTACGCTCCTCCACTCTTCTTTCCAGTTGGCCGTGGGCCTCCCGGAGTTCCTCTTCCGCCAGTTTGCGGGCGGCGATTTCATCCTGGAGCCGTTCGTTCGTCCGCGTGAGTTCGGCGGTTCGCTGCCGGACCAGTTCTTCGAGGCGGTTTCTGTGCGTATCGAGTTCGAGGTGGGTCTTCACGCGGGCTTTGACGATCGCCACGTTGATGGGCTTGGTGATATAGTCGATGGCCCCGAGCCGCAAGCCCTCGGCTTCATCCTCCTCGCCGCGCCTGGCCGTAATGAAGATGACGGGTATGTTGCGGGCTCCGTCGTCGGCCTTGAGTCTCCTGCAGACCTCGTAGCCGTCCATTCCGGGCATCACGATGTCGAGGAGAATCAGGTTCGGAGGAGTCTCGGAAGTCGCGAGCTTCAGGGCGTCCTCGCCGTTCTGAGCGAAGACGATCCTGTAGTCCGACTTGAGCACCTCCCACAGAGCGTGAATGTTCGCGGGCACGTCATCGACAATGAGAATTTTGGGTTTGGAAAGAGTGCTATTCATTCGGCCCGTTCTCCAACGGCACATGCAATTCGCCGGCGATTTCCCCCAAGGTGCGTCGCGCGCTCCTGAAGTCGAGCCGGAAGATCTGGTCCTCCAGGTCTTCCACCCGGCCGGCATACGGTGAGTTGTCCATGTGCTCCTTTATTTGCCGTGCGAGGGGGCCGGCTTCGAGGTCGTTATCCCGGAGGAGCACATCGAGCCGGACCAGGAGTTCGGAGATATCGGCTCCCGGCGTACCCGGCTCCGGTTCCGGACCGGGGGCTCCCTCCGTCGCTTCCGCCGCGTGATGAGCCGATGAGGCCCTCCCCGTGAGCGGCCGCGGGCCGTCGGCCGATTCCTCCCAAAGCGCGTCCAGTTCCTCCACCGATTCGAGAAATTGCCGCATGGCGCTTTCAAAGTCGGCCATGGACATCGGGAGATCTTTCTCGTTGGAACCTCGCAGTTCGGCTTCGAGGGAGATGGAAGCCCTGTGCAGGTTCGTAATGGCCAGAGTGCCCGCCAGCCCCTTTATGGTGTGGACAATGCGTCCGGCCTGTTCCGCATCCCCGGTCCCGATGGCGTTTTTGATCTGTTCCGGGACATCGGCATAGTCGGTGCGAAACTGCTGCAGCAGTCGTCTCAGGAGTCTTTTGTCACCTCCGAGCCGGGAAAGCGCCCAGTCCAGATCGATGCTTCGGGGCGAATCGGGACTTCCGGGATCGAGATCCCGCGAGGAAGCGAGATCCGGCGAACCGGGATTCCCGGCCGACATGGTCGGAGCCGACATGGTCGGAGCCGACGCGGTCGCCGCGGCGGGGCTTTCCTCCGTAGCGCCTTCACGGTCCGTCCCGGCGCTCCTCCCGTCCGGCGCGTTCCCCATGTCTATGTGGCTTGCCAGGGTCACATAGAGGTCCTCCAGTTCTATGGGTTTGGAGAGGAAGTCGGACATTCCCGCCTCGAAACACATCTCCCGGTCCTTATCCAGCACGTGCGCGGTCATCGCAATGACGGGCAGATGCTTGAAGCGGGGGTCGCCGCGGATGATGCGAGTCGCCTGGTATCCGTCCATTCCGGGCATCTGGATGTCCATGAGAACGGCGTCGTAGCGTCCTCGCGTGACGGCCTCGACCGCATCCTTCCCGTTTTCGGCAATATCGACGGCCACTCCCACCCTGGCCAGGGCCGATACCGCAACCTCCTGGTTGATGGTGTTGTCCTCCGCCAGGAGGACACGCGCTCCCTCGAGCCGCCTGATGGCGTTCGACACCCCCCGTGCTCCGGTTCCGCGCCCCGCGCCCGCTTCCGCCGTCCGCATTCCGAAGACGCCCATGATCGTGTCGAGCAGCACGGACTGCCTGACCGGTTTGGCCAGCAGCGCGTTCATCCCCGCATCTTCGGCGTGCTTCAGTTCCTCTTCGTGGCCGGATAGGGTCATCATTACGGCAGGGACGCCGGAAAGACGCGGGAGCGCCCTTATTCTCTCGAGGGTCGCCGCCCCGTCGAGTTCCGGCATGTCGAAATCGACCACGACCAGCTCAAAAGACATGTACTTTTCCCTGCGTTTCAGTTCGTCAAGAGCTTCCCGGCCCGAATCCGCCGTCACCACTTCGAATCCCGACGACACCAGGACCTGCTCGATGGTCCGCCGGGACACGTCGTTGTCGTCGATCAGCAGGACGGCGGTTCCCAGGAGTTCGGGAGGAGGCACGACTTTGCACGTATCCTCGCCGTCGAGCCTGCCGAACCTGGCAGTGAACCGAAATGTGCTGCCCCGGTCGGGGGCGCTTTCCACTTCGATGCGCCCGTCCATCATCTCGACCAGGCGTTTCGAAATGGCGAGACCGAGTCCGGTGCCGCCGTATTTGCGCGTTGTGGTCACGTCCGCCTGAGTGAACGCCTCGAACAACGTTTCCATTTCTTCCGGAGAAATCCCGATGCCGGTATCCGTCACCGAGAACGCCAGTTCGATTGCGTCCGGCCATTCCCGCCGGCATTTCACTTCGATGAGGATGTGTCCCCTTTCGGTGAATTTGAAGGCGTTGCCGATCAGATTGACGAGCACCTGCCTCAGCCGCAACTGGTCTCCCAGGATATGGCACGGCACATCGTCGTCCACCGAAATGATCAGCTCGATTCTCTTCCCCGAGTTCTGTCCGAGGAACAGGTCCGGCAGGCCGTACAACAGGTCGTGCAATTCGAAGATAGCGAGCTCCATGTCGAGTTTCCCCGCTTCCACCTTGGACATGTCCAGGATGTCGTTGAGGAGCCGCATCAGGGACCTCGCGGAAATTCCTATCAGGTTCAGGTAACTCTTCTGCCTGGCCGTCAGGGCGGTGTCGAGCATCAGG
This sequence comes from uncultured Syntrophobacteraceae bacterium, assembly GCA_964407285.1. GTDB lineage: Bacteria > Desulfobacterota > Syntrophobacteria > Syntrophobacterales > Syntrophobacteraceae > CAYOVG01. The sequence continues at coordinate 480 of CAYOVG010000208.1, read as the reverse complement.
TCGGACATGCCGATGATGGCGTTCATCGGAGTGCGTATTTCATGGCTCATGGTCGCCAGGAATTCGCTCTTGGCCCTGTTCGCGGCGTCGGCCGCGTCGATGGCCTTTATCAATTCTTTCTCGGTCTTCTTGCGAACGCGCAGCTCCTTGTGAAGCCGGGCATACAGCCGGGCATTGTCCAGGGCGATGGAGGCCAGTTCGGCAAAACGGCTCAGCAGGGCGATGTCCTCGAGTCCGAAGCGCATACCCGGTTCCTGGTAGGTAAGGCCGAATACTCCCAGAATCTGCGTCCCCGACCTGAGAGGCACGCCTATGGCCGAGTGCAGGCAATCCATGTCGTACTCCGGGAGCCGCTCCGGCCAGGAGAAGTAGTCGTCCACCACGATGGTTTCCCCTCGCTCCCAGACCTTCCCCGCCAGCCCATCGCCGGGCTTGATGCGAAGTCCCTCGTTCCTGGCGTGAGTGCCCAGGCCGACCCGC
>CAYOVG010000207.1:0-12416 GCA_964407285.1 uncultured Syntrophobacteraceae bacterium | reverse complement strand
ATCTTCGTTACGTCGAGTCCCGCCAGGAGTTCGCAGAGAAGTTCCTCGCTCCTGGGATCGAGGTTGGCCGTGGGTTCATCCAGGATGATCACCCTCGGCCGCATGGCGATCACGGCCGCGAGCGCCAGCCGCTTGCGCTCCCCCGCGCTCATGTGGTGCGGCACCCGGTTTTCGAAGCCGGTGAGTCTCACCAGGGAGAGCGCTTCCTCCACCCGGTCGCTGACTTCACCCGCCGGAAGCCTCAGTTGACGCGGCCCGAAAGCCACCTCCTCCCGGCACGACGGGTTGAAAAGCTGATCGGCCGGGTCCTGGAAGACAATCCCGATCTGACGCCACAGATTCTTGCGGTACTTGCCCCGAACCGGCATCGCATCGAAACGGTATTCTCCCGTCCCTTCCGAAATGCCCGCCAGGCACGACACGAGGGTCGATTTCCCCGCTCCGTTCTCGCCGACTATCGCAACGCTCTCCCCTTCCCGAACGGAAAGAGATATTTGCTTGATCCCCCACGTCCCATCGGCATACCGGAAGGAGTAGTCCCGCATCAGCATCAGAGATTTTTCCGGGCGGCCGTCATCGTTCCCGGGTCTGTCGGTCTTTCCGTCATCACCGCCGCCGTAGAACCGCAACGGCGCAGCGCCTGAAGAGGAACGCAATTCGGAGCGGGAATCGGAATGGAGATGGGAATGGGACCGGCTGTCCGTAGAAGCATCCATATCGGAAGCACCCGTATGGATATGCACATGGGAACGCACATGAGAAGGGTCGGCGGCATGCACGCGGCCGTCGCCATCCCGGTGGTGGTCGTCATGATGGTCGTAGCCATGATCGTGGTGATGATCGTGTCCGTGATGATGATGGTGATCGTGATCTCCGCGAGCCCCATCGTCACCCTGGCAGCAGGTCAGCCTGAAGGTGAAATCGAGTCCGTGGTCCCGCAGGTAGGCCCGATGCGAAACCAGGTCCTGCATGAGGAAGTCGTGGTGCACCCTCCCTCTTTCCAGAACGACGGCCCTGGTGCACAGACAATACAAGAACGGCAGATCGTGGCTTATGCATATGAGCGTGCCCGCGAACTCCCTGAGGAATTCGGTGAAGAACCGTTCCTGCTTCGGATCCAGGTTGGCGGTCGGTTCATCGAGAATGAGCACCTCGGGCTCCATCGAAAGAACGGTGGCGAAGGCCGCCCTTTTCTTCTGGCCGTAGCTCAGGTTGTGAGGCATCTTGTGGCGGAACTGCTCCACGTTCATCTTGCGAAGCGCCGCCACCGCGCGGCTCTCGATCTCGGACGGGCTCAGCCCCTGGTTCCCCGGTCCGAACGACACGTCCTCGTCGAGCGTGTTGCAGAAGAGTTGATCGTCCGGGTCTTGAAACAGCATGCCGATCCGCAGCCGTGCGGCGTCCAGGTGCGCGCCTTCGAGAGGAAGCCCGTTGTAGAGGACACGGCCGCCGTGAGGCCGGAAAAGGCCGTTGAGGTGTTTGATGAACGTCGTCTTGCCGGCTCCGTTGTGCCCCACGAGGGCGACCCTGTCGCCGGGGAAGACTGCCAGATCGATCCCATCCAGCGCCGGATGGCCGTCCGGATAGGAATATCGCAGGGACTGGACCTCAAACAAAGGAAGCCGACCCGAATGCCGTTCGCTCTCGGAATACCTGACGGTGTTTTCTTTGTCTTCCACGCGCTTTCTCCATGATACGACCAACCCCACTGCCGGTTTACCCCGCCCCGCCGGGGCGCTCGGACAAGATCATGATCCCGCCTGATTGTCAAGGCAATTTAGCTATTGACACTTCCCGCGGATTATTTTAGAAAAGTGTCAATCTGGAAGTTGAAACTTCCTCACACCCCGATGAACGGGGGAACGCCGGCAGGCGTGGGGACCGCCGCAATTGGGGTCCAGCCATAATTGCCATTCCCTATCTTACTCTATTTTTTGGAAATCCTAAAATACGGTCATGAAGATCGTCATCAGGTCGGCTTTTTACCAGCCCCGGTGGACCCGGAGGGGAAGTGGCGTTGCGATCTTCTTGCCCTGACCACGGAAGGAGAAACAATGGTGCGATTGCGTTGGTTTTTCATGATGATTGTACTGGCCCTGCCGATTTCCCTTGCCTTCGATTCCACGGCGCAAGCCCACTTCGGCGCCGTCATTCCATCGGACGACATCGTTACCCAGGAAGACCAGTCGACCATCGGCGTGGAAGTGAAGTTCATCCATCCCATGGAGATGCAGTACATGGAGATGGAAAAGCCCAAGCGGTTCGGAGTGCTGTACAAGGGAAAGGCCGAAGACCTCATGGAGACTCTGCAAAGCGATCAGGGTAAAGGCCCGAACCAGGACCGTGCGTTCACCTTTTGGAAAACCAGCCTCGCCATCAAGAAACCGGGCGATTACACCTTTTTCGTGGAACCCGTTCCTTACTGGGAAGCCGCGGAAGACAAGTTCATCGTCCATTATACCAAAGTCTGCGTGGATGCGCTCGGGCTCCAGGAAGGCTGGGACAAGCCGGTCGGACTCGAAACCGAAATCATTCCCCTGACACGTCCCTACGGCTTCTGGACGGGGAACGTATTCACCGGCCAGGTGATCACGAAGGGAAAACCCGTTCCCAACACCGAAGTTGAAATCGAATACCTCAACGGATCGTCCAAGAAAGACGGCTCCGTCGTCGCGGCCCCCTCGGACCCGTACGTGACCCAGGTGGTCAAGACTGACAAGAACGGCGTCTTTACCTATGCGATGCCCAGGGAAGGATGGTGGGGGTTCGCCGCGCTTCAGACCGCGCCGTGGAAACACAAAAAGGACGGACAGCCCAAAGAAGTCGAGATCGGGGCGGTCTACTGGGTTTACGCCACGGACATGAAAGCGGCCCCGAAGCAATGATCCCGATTAAATAACCCCCATGGAGAAGACACATTGAGCCGCCGTGACAAATCGCTGAAAATGGAATACGCCGTCGCATCCGGCCTCGCTTTGCTCCTTTCGGTTTTCTTGTGGGCCGCGCCCGCCCACGCTCATAAGGTGAACATCTTCGCCTACGTTGAAGATGGAAAGATCCACACCGAAAGCTATTTTCCCGACGGGAAAAAGGTCGTGGGAGGAACGGTGGAGGTCCTGGACAGCCAAAATCAAAAGGTGGCCGAAGGGGTGACCGACAAGGAAGGAAAATGCGTTCTTCCCATCCCCAAGAAGGACGATCTGACTATCGCGATCAATGCTTCCATGGGCCACAGAAGCACGTTTCTCCTGAAGAAAAGCGAACTCGGGGAGTAACCATGGCTTTCAGGTTCCGCGTGCGAGTAATCCGATGCGGTTTTCCTTTCCTCTTCGCTTTGGCCGTCTGCGGCGGCAGCGGCTTCCTTTTCGCTTTGGCCGTCTGCGGCGGCAGCGGCTTCCTTGCCGCCCGGAGCGCCGAAGCACAGGAGCAAACCGGGACTGTCCGGCAACCCCGGGCCGTTGAATCGGATTCACGGGAGAGCGCCCCGCAGGACGGCTCAACCTCGGGGGCGGATATGGACTGCCGGCAATTGGCGGCCATGCTCCAGCAGCAAAAGGTTCTCATCACCAGGGAGACGGGGCAGTTGAAGCGAGAGATAGCGGCGCTGAGAGACGACCTCTCCAAACCCGGCCTGAAGGAGATTGTCGCCGGCATCGGTTACATTGTGGGGTTGACCGGCATAGCGCTCTACCTGCAGAGCCGCCGGACGAACAGGAAGTGAACATATCCCGGAGTCGCGCCTCCCGGCCGCAACTCCGGGATACCCGAACAGCAAAGCAGCTGTTGCAGTAATTATTCATTGCGGAAGAGATGAATTATGCATATTTCAGATGGTGTGCTGCCGATATCCGTCGCCGTGGGAGGCTTCGCGGCGAGTCTCGCGATTACCGCATGGAGCGCCCGGAAAACCAACCCGGAGGACCTGCCCAAAACCGCCGTTGTGACCTCCGCTTTCTTCGTGGCATCCCTCATACATGTGCCCATCGGCCCCACCAGCGTGCATCTCCTGATTCCCGGCCTTGTAGGCATCCTCCTGGGGAGGAGCGCTTTCATCTCCATTGCCCTGGGCATCGTCCTCCAGAGCCTGCTCTTCCAGTTCGGCGGCATTACCGCTATCGGGGCCAATGCGGTGCTGATGGGCATTCCGGCTCTCATATCCGGATTGCTCTTCCGGATCGCAAAAGGACAGTCCTTTTCACGATACGTCTTTGCCGGAGCGCTGGCGGGCGGCGCAGGGGTGGTTTTCGCCGTGCTCATCCTGGCTCTCCTGCTGATGACGGGCGGGGAAGACTTTTTCGGGGTCGCAAAGATCGCCATGATCGCCCATCTGCCGGTACTGATCATAGAAACCGCGATATCGGCTTTCGTGGTTTCGTTCCTTTACAAAGTGAAACCCGATCTTCTGAATGTCTTGTCCACCCCGGTGTGGCTCGGCTAGAGAGACTGCGCCATGGGACCCGCCGATGTCGAAGTGCTGAGACTGCCCGTGGAGTGGTTCGTCCTGGCGGCGTTCGGGCTGGTCTCCGCCTGGATCGGGTGCATTCTCCTGGTGCGGTTCTCTTCGTCCCGCAAAACTGCGAACGGAATGCAGCAAGACGAGAGGGACCCGAGCATACCGGCAATCGATTCCCAGGCCGGCCGGGATTCTCCGTTCCATCGGTGGGACGCCCGTATTAAGCTCGCATCCCTTCTCTTCTTCATGTTTTGCGCCGCATCGCTCACCCAGCTTTTCTGGGCGACCCTGGTGCTCGCCCTGTCCATCGCATCCATCTGCGTCGCGCGCATTCCCTTCCGCTATCCCCTGCGCAGGCTCGCCGCCATGGGAGCATTCCTCGGGATGTTTCTCGTCGTGATGCCCATCACCGCACCCGCCAGGAGCGGCGATACGCTCGTCGTATTCGAGCATCTGTCGTTCGTTTCCTTCAACCTCAGGGGCTTCCCGCCGGCGGTGCTCATCTGCCTGAAGGCCTCCGCCATCGCGCTCCTGGTCGAACCCCTGCTCGCCACATCTCCCTTCCCGGTTACCGTCAAAGCCCTCGCCGGCCTCGGAACGCCTCTCATGGTCTGCCAGATGGTCCTTCTCGCCCACAGGTACATTTTCGTCTTCCAGGACGAAGCCACCCGCATGGTGAGAGCGATGCGAGCGCGAGGGTTCCGGAAGCGCACCGACTTTCAGACCATTCACACGGTCGCCAACTTTTTGGGGATGCTCCTGGTGCGAAGTTTCGAGAGGACCCAAAGGGTCTACGAAGCCATGCTCGCCCGAGGGTACAACGGCTCCATGCCGGGCGCCGTGGAATTTTCGGCCCGCAAGCGCGACTGGGTGAAAGGAGCGTTCTGGGTGAGCGCGGGTGTGGCGATGGTCATTGCGGACCGGTTCTGGAAGGTCGCGATGTCTCACATTTTTTAGGTGATCCCAACAGCTTAGATAATCCCCTGGTCTTTCAGGATGTCCATCGCCTCCCGGTCCAGCCCGAGCAGTTCCCCATAGACGCTCTCGTTATCGGCCCCCACTTTCCGGCAGACCCACTTGATGCGGGGAGGAGTCTCGCTCATCTTGACCGGAATTCCCTGCATGAGGAATTTGCCCCAGGGGGCTTCCTCCACCTGGACGAGGGCCTGGCGCTCGCGCCAGTGGTCCGGCTCCGACGCCTCGGCGGGCGTGAGGACCTCACTGACGGCGACTCCGTTCTTCTTCCCGGCGGAACGCCACATATCCACGAGTTCGGCCCGTGTTCGCCCGAGCGTGAATCGCTCGATCTCCTCCACTATCCGTACAGCGTTCGGATACTGCGTCCTGTCGGCCAGGGTGGCGTAACGCAGGGCCAGGTCTTCCCTTCCGATCATGCCGCACAACGAGCGCCAGTCCTCGTCCGTGTACCCGCTCAGAAAGACCATGCCGTCCTTGCACCGGAAATAGCAGTAGGGATGCGCTCCGAGGTCCATGTTGCCGGTCCTGTCCGGCTCGGTTCCCGTGAGGTGATGGAACTGCAGGGCGTAGTTGTTGAAATTCATCAGGGCTTCGGCGGGACTGATATCGATGAATTGCCCCGTCCCGGTCATCTCGCGGGAAAAGAGCGCCGCCATGACCGCCACGGCGGCATACGCGCCTCCCGCATACCAGCCCATCCAACCGCCCGCCAGGGTGGGGGCTTTGGTTTCCTGTGGTAAGCCGTCCGCTCCGGTATCCGGCATCCCGGTGGTGGAGGCGACGCCCGAGAGGGCCTGCGCAACGGAATCGTAACATCTCCAACGCGCCATCCTGGCCACCGCGGAGAGTTCGCCCACCTGGCCGTAGCTCGTCAGCGCCACGTATATGAGCCGCGGGTTCACTCTCTTGAGAGCGTTCCACCCGATCCCCGCCTCGTCCATCGTCCCCGGAAAACCGGTCTCCAGCAGTATATCCGCCCCTTTCACCAGTTCCCTGAGCAGCTCTTTCCCTTTGTCCTTCTTGATATTGAGCGTGATGTGCTCTTTGTTCCTGCCTTCCACCAGGTACGGCAGCCCCGCGCCTTCGATCTTGCGTCCGAAGGGGGTCATCCTGCGGGCGATATCACCTTCGAGGGGTTCCACCCTGATGACCCTGGCTCCCGATTCGGACAACAGGGAAGAAGCGAAGAGACCCGCAAAACTCCCGTAGCCGAGATCCAGCACCCGAAGCCCCGCAAGGGCTTCCGGTTTGCTCGAAGCGGTCGAAGGATCAGTATTCTCTCTTACCCAGTCGGTCCAATCCATCTCTTCTCCATCTGTCTCTTCTCCATCTGTTCCCGAGCGGTATGATTCAAGCAACGGGGTCACTCGGGTGCGTGACTCCTCTTACTCCGTCCCAGCCGGGCGGAGGGCCGGCATGCAACGCCCCTTCATTCCACTTGCCCACTACGCCCTTTTCATGGAGCGACTCGACATCTTCGGGCGAAAGCCCCAGGATCTCCCTCAGCACATACTCGTTGTCAAATCCGACGGGGCGCATCGACCACTTGATCCTTCCCGGCGTTTCCTCCAGGTGCAGAGCAAAGGGATAGGCGAGGTCCCCCCAGAGAGGGTCATCGAATTTCCATACCGCCAGCCGCTGGTTGAAATGGGGAGACTTGTGGATCTCCTCGGCATTGAGGACCTTGACGGCGGCATAGCCGTAGCGCTCGCCAAGATAGACGATGTCCCCGACATTCATGTCTTTCGCCCACAGTTCGATCGCTTCATAGATCTTTTCAGCATTGGGGAACCTTTTGTCGATGTCGGTGTACTCTTTGAGGTCATTCCTGTGCATGGCGGTGCAAAGCCCGTCGAATTCCTCCTTCGAAAAACCGGCGAGCACGAGAAATCCATCCTTCGCCCTCACGATACAGGACGGCACAACAGCCATGTCCCTGTTGCCGAACCGCCCCCGTACCCTGCCCTCGAGGGAACCGTAGATCCATGTCCAATCCATGGCGCGCATAAGTACTTCGGCACGGGAGAGATCGATGTACTGCCCCTTCCCCGTTCTCTTGCGATGGTACAGGGCGAGAAGACTATAGAACGCGCCCAGCGTCCCGCCCAGAAAGTCGCTCATCCGGGCGGAAGTCTTGAGGGGCGGACCGTCGGCAAATCCCGTTATTTCGGAAAACCCGGTCATTGCCTGGGCGCAGCCGTCGCTGCAATCGGAAGCGGACGATAGAGGTCCCCAGTCGCCCAGCCCCCGCAGGCTCAGGTAGATCATTTCCGGCTTGACTTCCCGCAGTTCGAGATACCCGATTCCCCTTCGCGCCTGCAGTGCGGGGTCGAAGCTTTCCATCACGATGTCCGACGCCAGTGCGAGCTTCTCGATCAGGTCCGCCCCTTCGGTCTTCTCCATATCGATGCCGACGAAATACTTGTTCGTGTTGACGCACATCATCGCCGGCGAAAGATGCCTCGGATAGTTTCCACGGGGAGCTATGACACGGGTTTTGTGGTCACCGGTCCCCGGATGCTCCACATGTATTACTTCCGCACCCAACTGGCCGAGCAGAGAAGCCGCCCAGGGGCCGAGAAAGTCTTCCGTCATGTCGAGGATTCTGATCCCCTTCAGCGCTTCGCCTTTTGCAAGGAGTTGCTCCATTACCACAGGTATCATAGCGGGCTCTCCCATGCCTGAATTCGTCCAACGCAACCGCGAATGACCTTTTCTTGCTGTACATTCATATAGTTAATCACGTTTGGGTTGCATGGCTATTCCCATCACATGGTTGCGGTTTCGGCGCGAAGCAATAAAAAAAGCCGTGAGGGTTAATTCCCTCACGGCTCTTTCGCATGAAAAGGGGGCTTTTCAGAATCGCCGGATCAGCTTCACATGTACAGTCAATTCAGATGTCACTTATGAGAAAGAACTCGAACACCTCATTCACACGGCAACACGATCATTCAACACGAAAAACCCAGCAGGAGCAAGAATCAGATCAATTCCACAACAAATCGCGCTCGTAATGTCCCGGTAAATTTCGCTTCAGCTTTCACATTCAACTTCAAACACAGGATGAGATCAGCCCAAACTATCAGCATTTCCCCCATTCATAATTGGAAGGGCCCATACGTTCCATTCCACAGTTGAGCTTCAACCCGAAAAGCTTTGAACAGGCATCTCCATAGGCAACTTCGAACAAGCACTCGTTAACGCAACCTCAAGCTCAACAGGATCAAACGGCTTTTTCAGATAAGAATGAAATCCAACTCGAATCAGCTCACTCGCAACAGCTTGAAAATCATATTGAGATAACAGCACCACGGGAAGATCAGGTATCGTTTGAGTCAACCGCTTCAGCAAGGTAGCTCCGTTCGCATCAGGAAGATGATACTCAACTATCGCAACATCATGATTTAGAGCTTCCGCAAGAACCATCGCCTCTCGAGCTGTCGCACAACTGTCGAATGTGTATCCCGCCCGTTCCAAAAAACCTTCTAAAGAGCGTCTCATTGGAGCTTCATTTTCAACGATCAGCACTCGATTTTCCACATCAGCACCCCAGTTTGCTCTTTCGTTGCCCCTTCTCTCTTGCAACACGGATGCCAAATCACGTTTTCGGGCTAAACGCGCAAACAGCTTGAATCGAAGGGGACCCGCGCCCGCGCCCCGATGGGCCGCAAATTGGATAATATTATGCAAACAAAGAATTCGAATACTCGAAAAATCGCTCCACCACTTCAATTATTTTAGCAATTACGCCAACTTACGTCAATAGAACAATATCATCCACCAGTCGCTGAAATGGACGATTTTATTCATCGATCTGGAACTTCTTCAATCTGTAAAGAAGCACGTGACGGGGAAGCTTGAGAAACCGCGCCGTCTTCGATTTATTCCTCCCGCACCGATCATATGCCCGCTTGATGACTTCCTTCTCTATCTCCTCCAGAGCTATCCCCTCTTCGGGAAACTCCACCCGCAAACCGTCCCCCGTAACGGGCGCGGCGGGGGCGCAGAATGCCGGGCCCTTCTGCGTTCCCAGAAAGTCGAGATGCGATCCGAGGATCATTTCCTCGTTTTCGAGAAGCACCACTCGCTCGATGGCGTTCCTGAGCTCCCGCGCGTTCCCCTGCCAGGCGTGCGCCAGGAGGACCCGCTCCGCCTCGGTGCTTACGCCTCTGAACCGCTTGCCGTACTTGTCGTTGAACAGGTCGATGAAGAACTGCGTCAAAGGCAAAATGTCTTCCGGGCGCTTCCGCAAAGGGGGCAGATCGATCTTCACCGTTGCGAGCCGGAAGTAAAGGTCTTTACGGAATGAGCCCTCCTCCGCCACCTGCCAGAGGTCCTTGTTGCACGCGGACACGATCCGTACATCGACCTTCTTCTTCTTCGTTCCCCCCAGCGGAAAGAATTCCTTCTCCTCCAGCACACGCAGGAGCTTCGCCTGGATTTCCGCATGCAGGTCCACGACTTCATCCAGGAACAGGGTGCCCCCGTCGGCCACTTCGAGCAATCCTTCCTTTCCGTCCGCTCTTGCGCCCGTAAACGCCCCCCGCTCGTAGCCGAACAGCTCGCTTTCGACAATCTCGGCGCTGAAGGCGGCGCAGTTGAGGGCCATGAACGGGTACGCCGCGCGAGGACTCCGGGCGTGAATGAGCCTTGCGAAGAGTTCCTTTCCGACGCCGCTTTCCCCCTGGAGCAAGACGCCCGCATCGCGACTCTGAGCGCTCTTGATTGCAAGCATCTGCGCATCGAGGAACAGGGAATTCTTCCCTATCAGGTGGTCCACGTGCTGGAGTCGTTGAACCTCATTTCGCAGGCGATCGACTTCATTCTTCAGTCCCGCGTATTCCAGGGCGTTTTTCACCGTCAACTCGAATTCGTCGAGATCGACGGGTTTTACGAGATAGTCGAACGCGCCCTGCTTGATGGAGAGCACCACGTCCTTAACGTGCTCGTAGGCCGTAACCATGACGACGGTCGGAGACGGCCGCAGTTCCTTCAGCCGGGGCAGCACATCGAGCCCGCTCCCGTCGGGAAGGCCGATATCGAGCAGTATGAGGTCCGGCTCCTCCTGGACGGCGAGTTCCATTCCCCGGCCTCCCGTTTCAGCGCCGAACACCTCGTAATTCCTCTCCAGAAAGCGATGGAGAGCGGTCCGGAAGGGGGTTTCATCATCGATGATAAGAATTTTCTGTTTCTTCCTCATGAGAAGCGATTCCCTGTGAAAAAGACTCCGGCGGGACACAGCGCAACGGCGGCATCCACCGCGGCTGCACACCCGGTGCGCCGAAAACCGCGAATCTTGACGGGACTCGCGCCGGTTTCCGAATTTTGTTTGTGGATTTCTCTCTCTCCTATTGCATTTTTCCCCGGTTAATGTCAATCTTGGAAGGCCTTTTCAATGGTATAGGCCTTGCATTTTCAATATAGGGATATAGAGGTCAGGAGTCCGCCGATATGGGTACGTGCAACAAAGGGAAAAGGCGTATGAGATCCGTCTTCGCATTGTTTTGCCTCGTGTGCGCCATACTGCCATGGTCGCCCCACCGCCTGCGGGCGGAGGTTCCTCCGCAGGCTGTCGACAGTCCGCCCCCGAGGGAAGCGGCCGGTGCGCCGTTGCAGCCTCCGGCGGGGGTCCCACCGCAGGAGACTGCCGCTCCACCCTCACAGGGCGCTCCGGATCAAGGTCCGACCCTGTTCGACCCCGGTTCGGCCTTGCCGGACAGGCCTCAACGACCGCCCGAAACCGGACCCAACTCCGCAGCCGGGAGAGAAGTGCTCGAAGCGCTGAAGGGGGAGAGCTTCACCTATACCCCCGGTCGCCTGACCGACCCGTTCATCTCGTTCATGGCCCCGGCGAAAGCGCCCGTTGTGCAGGTCTCCCTGCCCCCGATCGGTCCGGATGAAGGCGAGGAGCCGCCTCCCGAACCGCCCAGACCCCTGACGCCGCTTCAGAAAATGAGCATCGGCGAGATCGAGCGGGGCCTCAAGGCAATCCTCTGGGGAGATATGGGGAGACGGGCTGTGATCGAGGATAGCGCCGGCAAGGGCTACATAGTGACGATCGGTACGCCCATTGGCGGCAACAACGGCGTCATCGCCGACATCTTCGACGATCATCTCATTATACAGCAGGAAGTATGGGATAGAAAACTTAAACAAATGGTGCCCCATAATATATCGGTCCAGATTCTGAAGAAAGAGAAGGGGTAGGGAGTCGGTGAGTGGGTGAATGGGTGAGTCGGTGAATGGGTCAGGGGGTGAGTGGGACGGGCGATGAAGGGTGAAGTGGGAACCGCCGATCTTCCGACAATCGCCCCGCGCTCTCTTTGTGATGCGGTCCTTGCGCTCTTTGCGGCAGGGTCTTCGCGCTCGTAACGGCACGGTCGCCTGGACGGCCGGAAGACCGCGCCGTCCAGACGACCGACGGTCTCCGACTCTCACCATCGGCCGCCGCACAAGGGGAGTACGCAGGAACGGAAACCCGGCAGCCCCCTACTTTCTCAGGAGAACAATCAGAAGCATAACGGCCCCCACCGAGATCGCGCTGTCCGCAACGTTGAAAGCCGGCCAGTGATACGCTCCGATGTAGAAATCCAGGAAATCCACCACTTCTCCGAATCGGAGGCGGTCGATGAGATTGCCCAGCGCCCCTCCGAACAGAAGCGCCAGCGCGCATCTGTTCCAGAAATCCCGCTTCTCGACCTTCCGGTACGCATACACGATAATCCCGGTTCCCAACAGGCTCATCGCCAGAAAGAAGAACGGCCGCCAGGACGCACCGGCCCCTGCCAGAAAACTGAAGGCGCCGCCGGGATTTCTGACGTGGACGATATTGAAAAATCCCGGTATGACGGTTACCGCCGACATGAGCGGAAGAAATTTTATGATGAGCATCTTGGTGATCTGATCGAGGAGGATGATGGCCCCCCCAACCGCTAACAAGAAACCCATAGTTCACCCCCCCCGAGGCATCAAAAAAATGCCGGAT
>CAYOVG010000206.1:0-12433 GCA_964407285.1 uncultured Syntrophobacteraceae bacterium | reverse complement strand
TGTTCAGGCTTGAAAGGCTTCACGGTACACCCGGTTGCCCCCGCGGCCTTGCCCTCCTGTTTTTTTTCCGCTTGAGATTCAGTCGTAAGCATGATGATGGGAATGAACTTGCATTCCGCATTGGCGCGCACCTGGCGGATAAGCTCGATGCCGTCCATGTTGGGCATATTGAGGTCCGTGATGATCATATTGACGCCTGCGCCCGGCAGTTTGGCCAGGGCGTCCTTCCCGTCCACGGCTTCAATAACGGCGTATCCGGCGTCTTTCAGGGTGAAACTCACCATTTGTCGAATACTTGCCGAGTCATCCACGGTCATTATCGTCTTTGCCATTAATGCTTTCCTCCTGTCCACAAGCAATTTTCGTCAGATTCAAACGATCCGCATCCACGCGTGCGGGAATACCCGGAATCCCTGACCGCCTGAAAGAACAGGTCGGGGGGATCGGCAGCCAACGAGAGCTTCTTCTTGAGTTTGGCCGAAGTGCGATGCGCGGAACAAATCAACTGAAGGCATGAGAGGTCGACATCCTGTACGTTTCCAAGACTGATCACGATGGCGTCGAAGCTTCCGACGGCTTTCAACAGGGCATCCTTCAACTGGCCGGCGTAGTGTATCGTAAGCTCCCCCTCAAGGAAAAGAGTTCCTTCACCCGGTTTCGCCGATTGTTCGATTCTGTACTGCATAGGACTTACTCCATCTTCCTTTAAAACAACTCCACGTTATCGCCGAGATCGTCGTCTTCGGAGGATTCGCCCTCTTTTGCGGCTTGCGGACCGGGGTCCGCGGCAGGGCCGTCCTCGGCGGAGAAGAGCTCCACTTCCGAAAAAAGCTCCACATCCGGCTCCCCGGATACCGCGCCGCCGATGATGGACTGGTGAACCTCGCGTTCACTGTTCATGGTGTAGGACGCCTCCAGGGCCTTTACGGTCTCCGACCGGTCGATATGGCTCCTATTCGGCGTCATCAGCCTGGAGCAGGCCGCAATATCCTCCAGTCCCGCCGTGACCCTGCCGACAATACGGGCAACGCCGACATGAACGGTAACCCCCTTGATCGTATCCTCGATATCTTCCGAGAGCGCCCGGCCCGAATCCTGCAACCGGGCCAGCAGCGCGGCGACGTTTTCATTGATGCCGCCGAGAGCGCCCACCAGCCTGCGCAGTTCGTCGCCCATCGAGAGCGTTTTCTCGTCCTTTCCCTCTCCATCCCCGGCAATAACGTTGGACAACCCTTCGGCGGCCCTTACAATTTCCTTGAACGTTTCCGCAACCTTGGCGGTCTTCTCGCAGGTACTCCCGGAAAGGTGGTGAACGGCTTCGGCAAGCACGCTCAGCGCCGCGCCTTCTTCACCGATGTGTGCGGCCTTGACGATGGCGTTGAGGGCGATCATCTTGATCTGCATCCCGATCCGCTCTATCTCATTGACGAAACCGGACATGTCCAGGAGCGTCGCGGCCACGGAGCGCATGGCGACGGAAAGCTCGCGGTTCGCCTCCGTATACTCGTTGAGCGTCGCGGTAATGAAGGAAAGCCCTGCTTCCACCTCGGATAGAAAGGACTGCCCCGTCCCGTCGGCGGCGCTTATATCCAGGGCTTCCTTGGAGATGGCCTCGATGTTGCGCGCCGTCGCCCACAGATTGTCGATGATCGTGCCCACGGCGGCGGTCAGTTGATCGGAGGAATTGCGAAGCTGGACGGATTGGAGTTCGCACATGTCGCCCACCTCGCATATGGCCTCTTCCTCTCCCTTACGCAAGGTCTTATGGTCCGGCGCCCGGTCGCCCGATATCGCATCCGGCGGGGGGAGCAGATTGCCCCCAGCGCCGCCGGGGACTCTCCCCGTCAGACGCGCCGCCACGGGAATGAGGCCGTCCAGCCCCTTCGACGCATGTTCGAAGCGCTGCCGGGTGATGTCGTGGAACTGCATCGACACCACCATCTCGCCGATGCTGCGCACTATGGCGTCGTAGCGTTCCGATATCTGTCCGGCGTGAACGGACGCAAGCCGCATCCTCTCGGCGAGCGGACGGTGGCTGGCGATGATCTGATCGAGCATCGTTCGCTTCTGGCCCTGCTGCCGGTTCTCAAGGTCTCTCACCCTGGACAGGATCTGAAGAATCAACTGGCTGAGTTCGTTGGACTTAGCGACAATATCCGTGAATTTGGTTTCGATGTCCACGGACAGCTTCTTGATGTCCGCGGCGAGGGTGTCGAACCCGGTATCGTTTTGACTGAACCGGGCGTTTTCAATCCTGGTGAAGACGCAAAGCACGTTCAGGGTGCGGGTAATGCTTTTGAAACCGGCAATGGAACTGGTGATGCTTCCAAGGATTTTCAGAATGTGTTCGAGTGTTTCCGTGCCGCGTCGCGACTCGGTTTCCAGTTCCTGCATCCGCTCGAAGATGCCGCGCAGCCCCTCGACCGTCGCGTTGATCTCGTCACCGGACATAAGGCCCGCCACGGACGAGGAAAGTCCGGCTACTTCCTTCGTCTCTCCATGGAAGTCCTGGAGCTTCGATCCGATGGAAAGGAACTCGTCCTCCATGGACTTTGTCGCAAGGCAAATGTCTCTTACGCAATTCTGAAGCCGGGCTTCCCATGTTCCCGAAGTGGCGCCGTCCTCCAGCGTTTCCTCGGGAGAATCCTGGGCGCCTCCCCTCATGCCGCGTATTTTCGAAAGGAGCGCGCTCAGCGCTCCGCCGGCGAAGTTGAGCCCCGCTTCACGGAAGGACCTGACGAAGGTCGTCCGTCTTTCCCGCCGACCGGATTCGATAGCGGTATGAGACGCGGCCGGGTCTTCCATCACCATATCGGCTTCTGCGTTCTTATGCGGGTCGTCAGGGAGCGTGATTTCATGCCGCGAGTGTTGTTTGATGGCCATCAGCAATCCTCTCCGGAAGACATAATTACACGTCGATTGCGTGTTCTCCACGGCCTTTCAGGCCATTCACACGAGCTTGCAGCTATCTTGCCAATGTCGATCTTCACGCCTGATTTTTGCGTAGTATACATGTTTCAAGATTGCGTGGAAACCATAATTTATGGTGTAATCACAGATCCGGCCCAACAGGGCTTCGGTTTGCGGGTTCACCGATTCCGGAAATGGAGAAGAAAATTGGGAATTAATCCTGGCGACGGGAGCATCGGGAGGGCAGCAGGCGCGATGTGCGGGAATTCCTCCTCATGCCTTATTACGCCTTTGTCCGATGAACTGAACCGTTCCACTCTCGTTCTCGCCGTCTTTCTCGGCAATTCCGGGAAGTGGGACGGTCCCGCGCGCCATCGCTGGATAGCCCGATGGCTCGCCGGCGGCCTGGAGGAGGAAGAGGAGCTGTGGTCCTGGTTGTCGGAGGGGCGGCAGGACGTGCGGAATGGGGAGGAATGGCCGGCCGTGGCGGGAGAGGACGACCGCGGGCTTTTCGAACGGGCTCGAAAGCAGGCCCGTCGGCTCGCGCGGTTGGGAGTTCG
Source organism: uncultured Syntrophobacteraceae bacterium (assembly GCA_964407285.1). Classification (GTDB taxonomy): domain Bacteria; phylum Desulfobacterota; class Syntrophobacteria; order Syntrophobacterales; family Syntrophobacteraceae; genus CAYOVG01. The sequence goes on along the minus strand of CAYOVG010000206.1, from coordinate 8,963 downwards.
CACTCTTGCGTGGAACGGAGTCGCGCCTTCCCCGGACGCAAGCCCGGCATGTCCGGAAGTTCTGTACGGGGTCGGCGCTCCGGAAGCTCAGAACCGCCCCCGAGCGGCCGTCTTCAATTCCAGGAAAACAAAACTCGTATCTCCCCGGGAGCCGTGGCTCAGGGTGTTTCGGGAAATGGCCGGCCGGCTTGAACGGTTGCGTCCGGGTGAGTTCGGATACGTCGCCAGCCGGGGCACTCTTACGTACGACCTGGTCCGCGCCCATGCGCGGCGCCTGGAGTCGCCTCTCATCGAGGTGTTGCCCTTCCCGATCGCCAAAACCCTGGAGGCGGCGGCGTTGGACGCGGACGGCGAGGAGGGAAATGCGGCGTGGTCGCGCCGGGCACCTTCGGAAGGGGACCTGTCGGGACCGGCTCATCGCGAATTGCTCGTGTCGTGCATGGCAGGGACGGGTGGGTGCCCGGTGAAACGGGCTATGATCTGCCGTGACAGACTGGTCGCCTTTCTCTCGGACTTGCACATGGTCCTGGAAGTGCGCGCCGGAGGCAACCTGGAAAACGTACTCGTCGGGCAACAAATCCACTGCCCGCGCCCCCAGTGGGTTTTTCATCCCGGAGAGCGGCGCGGGCGAGCGGCCGGGCAGGCGGCCGGCAATATCAGGCTTCTGAGGGAATTCCCATCGTGGGCGCATCCGTTCTACGAAGAGGACCCGCCGGGAGATGCCGGGAGCGGCGGGAAAGCCGGCAGTAAGGGGGATGCCCCGGAGTACTCACCCTTGCCGTCTTCGCGTGAGCGCGCGGATGGGTATGGATATGAGTATGGCCGAATGCGGGGCGGGAGTGCTTTGCGTCGCCCGGACGGTTCGCTCGAATCGGATGGGCCGGGTGATTTGGAGGGCGCGGATAGTCCGGTCGGCGCGCATGCTCCGGGTAGCCTGCGAGTAACCGTGCTGCGGAATGAAGAAGTGGCCTGGGGGGAATACCTCTACCACTACACCCGCGCATGTCCGGGACCGTGGCCCGGCCAGTCGCATGAGGAGTTCCTGTTGAGCCTGCTGCGAGGCGACGGTCTCTCGGGGCACACGGTGCTGGACACTCTCATTCGTATCGTGCTGGAGGAGAAAATCAGGGCGAGCCTGAAGCTTGTAAGAGGCGAGCAGGCGGTTGTGTCGTGGACATCGAGGCCCCCCATGGAACTGGACTCCATGCGCCGCTGGAACCGGGCGCTCATCCGATGGACCTTCGAACCCTTCGGCGTGGCGGTAAAGAGATCGTCCCTGCGGCAGATGGGCGCAAAGCCCGTCATTTACGCACCGGAGAGCGTCTACTCCCGGCTGACCCCGTCGCAACGCTTCCGTTTCCAGCTCCACCGCCCCCCGAGGTGCTCGTGGAAGGTGGAAAGGGAGTGGCGCCTGCCCCGTGACCTTCTCCTGGATCGTCCGCCGGTAGACCGGAACTGGTTCCTGTTCGTTCCCGGCCCGGCCGATGCGCAACGGCTGTCCGGGCATCTTGGCCACCCCCCGGGGGAAAATGGGGATGAGCCGGAACGCCCGATCCCGGTGGTGATTCTGTCGGAAACAAGAGAACAGCTTTCATCGGATTCCACAGATCGATGCGTACGGTGACAACAACCCGTCTCACCGTGCATTGTCCCGCGCCGTGATGCAGTCGCAGGCTAACGCCATGTGCAGGCGATCAGGCGGGCAGGCGGGCGAAGGAGCGGCCGGCGGGGGGACCGGCCACATCCGGTTATCTGTCGTTGTGCGTCTTCAGAGACATTATCCGTCGGTCAGCGTCTTCAGGAACAGTATGATCCGGTCTTCCTGCTCGCCGGACAGGCCGAGATTCCCAAGCTCGTCCGTGTTGACGTTCTCCGGCGTCTCGGGTTCAGGGAAAGATTCGACATCCCTGACGTTATAGAAATGAACTATGGATTTCAGATCGTGGAACAATCCATTGTGGCCGTAGGGAGCGGTCGCGGCCACATTGCGCAACGAGGGCGTCTTGAACTTCCCCCGCTCGTTCGCCTCATTATCCCCCGCTGGATTCAACGCATCAAGCTCGCTCAATCTGAATGCGGCCCCTAAGCCGTAATCGACAGGGTTGCCGGCGATCAGAGGGTTCGCGCTCTTGGGAATCCCCAGGTTGTCGTACGAAAAATCGGTGAGGATGGGAGGGTAAGTCCCATCGTCTCTCAGGGGGTTCGGATCTACCGTCGCATTCCGTCCGTAGATCTTCGGATCATGCCGCTCCGTAATATGACAGCGATAGCACGCGCCTCCCACATTCTCCCCTGTGCCAATCCCCGCCTGTACTTCCGAATCCGCATTGAAGAGCGCCAGGCCATCCGCTTCCTCATGGGAGAAGAAGACGGATTTGAATCCCTCGGGCGGTCCGACGTATTTTCTAAATCCCGTGGACGGATCGATCTCGACTCCGAACGAGCCGACATCTCCTCCCTGCTCTCTCACGAATCCGTCGAACCTGGAGTTGAACCTGTTGACGGCCGAGGATCTTTCGAAAGCGGCTATGGATTCGGCGATGTTGTCGTAGGCGACTCCCACCTTGTCGTCGTTGTACAAAACGCCCGGAAACACTACCTGAAAGAGCCACGCATAGCTCGAGGACCGAACAACCTCCACTACGTCCAGTTCATCCGCCAGCGCCATTTCAACCGGATTCAGGAACGGCCCTTTGGCCTGGTCCGCCAACGGGTCGCCCGTGGGACCATCCCCGAGCCCGCCCGTTACGGTCGAGGAAAGACCGGACGCACGTCCGTCCCAGAAGAGTCCTCCGATGAACAGGCCATCCTCGGCGTTCCAATGCAGCTTCGGACTGAAACCGGCATAGGACGCCGTCGGCGCGTTACGCCCACCGAAGAGGGCCGTGTCGGACCCGTCCGACACGGGCATTTCCTTGGGATTGTCGGCGTTGTCGGGGTCGGCGAACCCTGCGCGTGGATGGTGGCAAGACTTACACGACTGGTTCTTCCACAGCGAGAGATCCTGGTCCGAATACAATGCGCCGCCTAACGATTTCAACAGAATCTCTCTCATGGTCGAGCTTTCCGCCCGGGCCGGAAAGGAAAGTCCGAGTACGACGATCGCCAGGCATCCGTAGAGCAGCTTTCCGTTCATTCATTCCTCCTCGTTTCGTAAGTTCACGTTTCCCTGCAAGGGAGTTATCACATGGGATTCATTCCACGTCTTTCCGCAGTCATTGACGCTCGATGGAGCGGAGCCCTTATCCACCTCCTTTCTCCGGGAGGCTGCCCATGCAATCAGGCAATCCAACGACCGATGGGCATGCGCCGGGACCAACCGCGGGATGATATCCCGAGGATGGAGCATCCTCGGGGCAAACTCCGATTCCGCCGGAACCTATGTCGGAACCATGCCGGAACCAAAGAAAAGCAAACGACGGAAAGCTGTTGCCCTTTTAGAAACGGCAACCTGTAAAACGGGAAGCGCAAGACAGTCCTCGTTCATGGCGGCATGAGAGACTTATACGGCACACAGAGAAGAGCTCGTCGCGTACCGTGCCGTATGTCCGGGAAGCACTATGGTTTTGCGTTGCCATAGCCATATGAAAACATACATTTGCGTTCTATTTTAAAGAGAAATTATGGAGAAAAAATGGGCTCTTATCCTCAATTCACGACAAAAAGGACTGTAGTTTCAGATAATTAGACAGATCGAATCGCGATAGTGGGAAGACGAAGGGCGATGATGCGTCCACAGCGCTTCATCCGGACCGGGAAGTCGCCCGATCCGGAATCTCTTGCAGCAAGGCGACGGCTGCTTTAAGTTATAGTGAACGACGTTGGATCAGGAAAACAAAGAGACGAACAGAGGGTTCCAGGGGGGGCGATTTCAGACCCGAATCGAAAAAACAAAGCCGGGGTCCTTCATCAGCGCGACAGGGACGCTCCGAGTTGACCGCAGGCGGCCATGATATCCCGCCCGCGGGAGCGCCGCAGCCTCACGAAAAGCTTTTCTTCGGCGAGCCGGCCGCAAAACCGGCGCACATCATCAGGTGAAGGGGCCGTATAGGTTCCGGGACCGTCGCCTTCGTTGAACGCGATGACGTTCACCCGGACCTTCAGTCCCTTCAGATACCGGGCAAGCCTTCCCGCATCCTCGGGGGAGTCGTTTATCCCCGCCAACAGGACGTACTCGATGAAGATGACGCCGTCCCTTCCGAGCGGGAACGCGCGAAGCTCTTCCCCCAGCCGGGCTAGAGGGTATTTGCGGTTTATCGGCATCAGCGTGGTGCGAAGCGCGTCGTCGGCAGCATTGAGCGACACGGCCAGGCGAAGATTTCGCGCCCCGGGCCCGAGCGCCGCAAGTTTTCGGATGCCGTCCGCATGCCCCGCCGTGGAAATGGTGATGCGCCTGCGCGCAATGTCGAGCCCGCGCTGATCGCTCATCACATCCACCGCCCGCATGACGTTTTCGAAGTTGTCGAAGGGTTCTCCCATCCCCATGAACACGATATTGTCGACCCTGCCGCCGAGTCCTGACCGGGCGGCATGGACCTGCCAGACGATTTCCTCGACGCTGAGGTTGCGCTTGAACCCCATTGCGCCCGTCACGCAAAACCCGCACCCCATGCGGCAACCGACCTGGGAGGAGATACAAAGAGTGGTGCGGCCGTTCGAGGGAATGACGACGGATTCGATGATGCTGCCGTCCGACAGGACGGAAGCGAATTTTGTCACCTCGCCTTCGCGCCTGGCGACGATGCGGCACGACGGCAACCGCACGTCCTCGGCCAGCCGGCGGGCAAGTTCCGGCGACCGGGCAAACTCCGGGGCTTCGGCAAACGCGGCATTCCCGCTCTTGAAGACCTCCCGGCAGACGGCGGCGGCATGATAGAGCCCCTTGCCGTACCGGCTCTTCAGTTCCCCTGCAAGCTCCTCACAGGTCAATTCGAAAAGATTCATGTTTCCATCCGGTATCCGTCATCGAGCAACCGACACCAGGCGCCGGGCATCGAGCACCCGGCGGCAGGCATCAATTCCGTTCCCGTTCCTACACCAGTTGGCGCTTTGCAAGGGCGGCAAACACTCCGTCCTTGGCCATCAGGTCCTCGTACTTTCCTTCTTCCACGAGCCGGCCGGCCTGGAGCACGAAGATACGGTCCGCGTTCATGATGGTGCTGAGCCTGTGGGCGATGACCAGCCGTGTGGCATGGAGGCTTTCGAGGCTCCGGCTCACGATCCGTTGGGTCTGGTTGTCCAGCGCGCTGGTTGCTTCATCGAAGAAGACGATCCGGGGCCGCTTGATCAGCGCCCTGGCGATCAGCAGCCGCTGGCGCTGCCCGCCCGAAAGGGTCGCGCCGCCCTCGCTGATTACCGTGTGCATCTGCATGGGCATCTCCTCGATGTCCTTGTCGAGTCCCGCCATGCGGGCGGCCTCCCAGGCATCGTTGAGCGTCAGGTTGGAGGCGCCGATGATGTTCCTGAAGATATCCCCCGACATGATCCTGCTCGACTGCAGCACGACGCCGATCTGTCGCCGCACAGACTGCACGTCCGCATCGGCCAGACTCAGGCCGTCGTAGTAGACGGCGCCGCTCTCCGGCCGTTCGAAACCGAGGAGCAGCCGCAGAAGGGTCGACTTGCCGGACCCCGACGGTCCCACCACGGCCACGTACTCCCCGGCGCTCATCCGCATGGAGACGTTTTTCAGAACCACCGGCCCATCCTCCACATAGCGGAAGGTGAGGTTGGCTATCTCGATGTTTCCCGTCAGCTCACCCGGATTGGTTTTCCCCGCATCGATTTCGGGAATGCCCCGCAGTATGGGCAACGCCCGTTCGTACTCCGGAACGACCCGCAGGAGAGCGAGAAAAGCCAGGGCCATCTCGACGACGGCGGCGACAAAGGTTGAAAACGCGGCATTGAAAGCCAGGAAGTCGCCCGTCGATAACGGGGTGGCCGCACCCGCGCCCAAACCCGGAGCCGCGCCGCTCGAAACCATGATTCCCGGAGCCGTGCTTCCCGAAGCCATGCTTCCCGAAGCCATGCTTCCCGCGACCGCGCCTGCCGCCCCTTCCGCGAGCACCCCGGTTCCCATCCAGAAGATGACGATCGTGCACAAAACGGGAAACACCGCGTTGAATACTTCCTGGTAGTTCGTCAGCGCCCCGGCTTTGAACGCCGCGCGCTTTTTAAGGAAAAACTGCACGGACCACGCACCGAAAGCACGCACTTCGGCGCCCGCCACGCGAATCTTGGATATGCCTCCGATCAACTGCAGCACCAGGGCCGAAACCTTTCCCTCCAGTTCGGTGATCTCCCGCTGATACCGAAGGCTTAACACACAAACGAGCGCAAAGAAAAGCGCCACCGCCAGGATGCATCCCAGGGCCGCGAGCGCCAGCTTGACGTTGTAGTAGAAAAGAAGCGCCAGGTTGGAGAGGGAAAACATTCCGTTCATCAGCGTCATTACCCCGACGCCCGACACCTGCTGCCGGATGGCGTTGATGCCGCTCGCACGCAAAGCCAGGTCGCCGGCCGTGAATCTTCGGAAGAAAGAAACGGGCATGTTGAGGATTCGGTCCAGCAGAGCGGAGGAGACGGACATGTTCATGCGCCCTTCCAGCCGCACCATCGCCACTCCCCGCACGACCTGAAAGACGGCCATGGCGACGGCGGCGCTCGCCATGGCCGACATCAGCAGGAGAAGCTGCGGCCGGTCGCTCTCGGGGATAACGGTATCGATGACGTGTCCCGTAATGACCGGGGACAACAGCGCGAGCAGACTGCTCAGGGCCCCCATCAGCAGCAGGACCCACAGGTCCTTCCCGCCGCCGGCCATGCCGAACTTGAGCATGGACACAAGGGACATCGGCAGGTCCGGAAAGGAACGATAGAACTGGTGGGCGAACGGTGAGAGCCGGTCGGCGGTCCGCGCATTCACCCGGACCCGTGTCCCTGCCGCGGGGTCCACCATATCGAAGCTTCGGGGGGAAGTCGGAATGAGCGCCACGGGACTGCCGGTGTCTTCGATCTGTCCCAGGAGCGCTCCGTTGTCCTGCATCCACCAATTGCCCCGAAGCACCACCTGGCGCACCCGGAAACGGGAGGCGGCCGCGATTTCCTCGAGCCGGGCCTTATCGACTCTCCTCCCCTCGGGCCGCATCGGAAGAGCGGCAATCCGCATCCCGCCGGCGGTCGCCACCAGGCGGCAGGCGGCCATGAGCGGGTCGTCCGTTCGCCCGTCCTCCCCGATTTCTTCACCCCCGGCCGCCGTCAGCAGCGACGACAACCGCTTCAGGCTGTTGCGGGCGGTCTTGCGTTCCTGGATCGCATGGTTTTCGATGCGCGCCATGGCCGCGGCGCGCGCATCCCGCTCGTTTTGCTCGGCCATGGAAAGGATGGCCCGATAGAAAACATCCAGTCCGCGCCACTGCGGATCTTTCCCTAGCCAGTCCCGCGTCTCGACGGCTTCGAACGTCGCCTGCCGGTCCGCCGTCTCGATCCACACCTTCGAAGAAATGGGGAAAAAGGATGAGGACATTGTCCCGCCGTCGCCTTCACCCGCCGTTCCCGCGGGCACGGGATACCTGCCCATGAACAAAACGGAAGAGCCGGAGGAATCATCGGAGGACCCGCGAGAATCATCGGAAGACGCGCACCCTCTTATCCAGAGCGTTCCCATTCTGACCCGCGCGCTGTGATGGGGAGCCAGAGCGATTTCATCGCCCGGAGCCAGGCGGTCGCTCGTCTTCGGGGGTATCCCCCGCGAAACGCCCGAGGAAAGCCCGCCGGTCCAGGCATCGATCCATCGAACGAGCGAGTCGAGGTGGCCCGGGTCCGACGCACGGCTCCGAAGCGTCGCCCGCGGCAGTTCGATCACCGTGGCGCCGGGGACCCCGACCGCAATGAGCGTAACCTCATCCGCGGCGCTTCCGCCGCCGAATACCATCCCGCCTGATTCCACGCGCATCAGGTGCGTGCGCCTGCCGCCGGAGGGACCGTCCCCCGATACGATCGCAAACACGTCCATCCGGCCGGAACATACGATCCACGCGCTGTCGCGCCCGTTGAGGGTAACCGGGTTGTTCCCCTCAACGGACGAACAAACCCCACCCAAATCCACCCATTCCCGGAACGGCGGCGATTCGGCCATGGCCTGCTTTGTCCTCACTCCCCGCCGATCAGGCGGGCATAGGGTCCATCGGCGTCTTTCATGCTTTCGTGCGTGCCCCTTTGCACTACCTTGCCGCGCTCCAACACGATGATCTCGTCACAATCCCGAATCGTGCTCAACCGGTGCGCCACGATCAGGCACGTGCACCCTCGCCGGCGGATACTGTCGTCAACGAGTTTTTCGGTAGTGGGATCGAGGGCGCTGGTCGCCTCGTCCAGCACCAGCATGGACGGATTGCCCGCCAGGGCTCGGGCCAGTTCCAGCCGTTGCCTCTGCCCTCCACTGAAATTACGGCCCCCCTCCTCGACCAGGCTGTCGTACCCGCCTGCCCGCGCGCTGATTTCATCATGAATGGCCGCGTCTTTGGCAGCCTGAATGATGTCCATCTCGGCCACCGTACTGTCCCAAAGGGTGATATTGTCCCGAACGGGCGCCTCGAAAAGCAGCACCTCCTGGTCCACGTAGGCGAGCGATGCGCTCAGCACCCCCCGGGGAACGGCGTTGCAGGGCATGCCGTCGAACAGCAATTCTCCCGACCAGGGCTGATAGATCCCGCATACGATACGGGCGATCGTGGACTTGCCCGAACCCGACCCGCCCACCAGGGCCACTCTCCTGCCGGGCGTAAGCTCCAGGCTGAAGTCCTCGATAAGAGCCGGTTCCATCCTGCTGTAGCCGAAGGTAACGTTCCTGAGTTCCAGCCGCCCCGACAACCGGTAGACCGGCAAGCAGGCCTTCGCGCCGCCGCCGTTTCCCTCCCAGCAGGCGCCTGCATACAGCGGGTCCGTGTGGTGGTGCAACACAT
>CAYOVG010000205.1:0-12490 GCA_964407285.1 uncultured Syntrophobacteraceae bacterium | reverse complement strand
CGGGGGGCCAGCCTCCTGGACGGTTACATGGAAGACCTGGCCACGGACCGCATTTACCGCCTGATGATAGCTCAGCGCATGCTCCACAAGGATGAAGTCGCGGTGGTGGATGCAGGCGGCAATGAGGTCAGGCACTCGTGCGAGTTCATCAGCAAGCTCTTCGGGGAAGAGCTGGATCGGATTCTCGAAGAACTGCCGTCGGACGTGGATGACGGCGAAGTCGAGAAATACGCAATGGCCGCACGGATCAGCGAGGAGATGATTTCGCGCGGTCAGTTCAACCCGGTTTGAAAGCCGGCGCACAATTGGATAGATGGTTTTGAGAGGCCGGATGCCGGACCGATGTCGGTCTCCGGATGCTGGATAGGAGGAGAATACCAGATGAACATCAAGGATTTCGTTTCAGGACCCGCAAAGCAATGGAACGGGGATGATCGTTGGAACGGCGTTTTGCGCCCGTACGGCCGGGAGGATGTGGAAAAGCTCCGGGGTACGATGCCGATCGAGTACACTCTGGCGAAGAACGGGGCGCATCGGCTTTGGCGCCTGTTGAATACGGAGCCGTTTATCCCCGCCCTGGGCGCCCTGACGGGCAGCCAGGCCGTCCAGCAGGTGCAGGCCGGACTCAAAGCCATATACGTCAGCGGCTGGCAGGTGGCGGCCGACAACAACAGCATAGGACACACTTACCCCGATCAGAGCCTGTATCCGGTGGACAGCGTGCCGGGTCTCGTCAAGAGGATCAATAATGCGTTTCAACGCGCGGACCAGATCAGCCACATGGAAGGAAAGGATGAGCCGTACTGGTTTGCGCCCATTGTAGCCGATGCCGAAGCCGGGTTCGGAGGCGTATTGAACGCTTTCGAGCTGATGAAAGCCATGATCGAAGCGGGGGCCGCGGCGGTCCACTTCGAGGACCAGCTCTCATCGGCCAAGAAGTGCGGCCATATGGGGGGAAAGGTGCTGGTCCCGACTTCGGAGGCCACCCAGAAGCTCATTGCGGCTAGGCTGGCGGCGGACATCTGCGGTGTGCCCACCATTATCATCGCAAGAACGGATGCGAACAGCGCCACGCTCCTCACCAGCGACGTCGATGAAAGGGACCGGAGGTTCCTGACGGGCGACAGGACGGTGGAAGGCTTCTTCGGTGTTGAATCCGGGCTTGCGCCGGCGATCGCCAGGGCCAAAGCTTATGCCCCCTATGCGGACATGCTGTGGTGCGAGACGTCGGAGCCGAACCTCGCCGAAGCCAGGAAATTCGCCGAAGAGGTTCACGACGAGCATCCCGGCAAGCTCCTGGCCTACAACTGCTCTCCCTCCTTCAACTGGAAGAAGAAGCTCGACGATGCGGCCATCGCGGAGTTCCAGCGGGAATTGGCGGCTTACGGATACAAGTTTCAGTTCGTTACCCTTGCGGGCTTCCACGCCTTGAACGCTTCGATGTATGAACTGGCCCGAGGCTACCGGAAGACCGGCATGAGCGCCTACTCCCGACTACAGGAAAGCGAATTCGAATGGGAAAAGGACGGGTATCGGGCGGTAAAGCACCAGACCTTTGTCGGAACGGGCTACTTCGACCTGGTGGCGCAGACCATAGCCGGCGCGAACGTCTCCACGACCGCCCTGAAGGGGTCCACGGAGGAAGAGCAGTTCACGGCGGAAAGCGTCGGGGCCTGACGGTTCCGATGCGCGTGATTCGTCCGATGGCGAATACAACACTTTTCTGAAACCGGAGCCCCGGACAATTCGTCGTCCGGGGTACACCGCCTTCTCGCAATCCAGCCCTTGCATTTCGGAATCCATTATACAAAATTCATCACGGATGTCGGGATTCAGCGCACGTCTCCGTCGAAACGGACGGCTGCCTGTCCTTTTGATTTGCACAAATCGAAGGCATCAGTTAGAGTGAAGTATGCATGGTATAGGTATTTTCGCTAAATAGTAGAGGAATTGCCTTTGTGTCGAGTCGTGAGGGGTTTTCTACCACGAAAGTCACGAAAAGCACGAAAGAATATCTCTATCTTGTCGGTGTCCTTTCGTGCTTTTCGTGGTGGAAAAATTGCTGCCGAAGGTGGAAGGAGATAGATAAGCATTGAGTTCGCATGTTGCTGTTCGGATACCGGATATTCTCAAGAAGGCTGCGGATGGAAATGGGGTTCTAAGGGACGAAGCGTTGAGGTTGATGCGTATCGATACTCTCTCCGGCGAATTCCATGCGTTGATGGAAACGGCGAATCAACTGTCGAGGCTCCGTTTCGGCAATAAGGGGGAGGTCCACTTCCATATCGGAGTCAACGTGGAGCCGTGCCCGATGGATTGCAGGTTCTGTTCTCTGACGCAACAGGCGGGCATCTTCAAGGAAAAGCTCGAATTCGCCGAGGAGCGGATCGTCGATTGGGCAAGGATGGCGGAGGCGCAATCGGCCGACGCGCTCAACATTATGACCACGGGTACTTATCCGTTCGAGAGACTCCTGGAAATCGGACGGATGCTCGGGAATGTCGTCTCCGTGCCGCTTGTCGCCAACGCGCGGGACATCGACCACCGGGAAGGCGAGAGGCTTCTCGACGCCGGTTTCGTCGGTTTCTACCACGCGCTGCGTGTGGGGGAGGGCAGGGACACGCCCTTCAAGCCGGAAAGGCGCATTCATACCATCAAAGTGCTGAAGGATGTCGGTCTGCAGTGGATGAATTGCGTGGAGCCGCTGGGGCCGGAGCACGACCATGAGGAGATCGTCGATCTCATGTTTCTTGCCCGCGCCTACGGGGCCACCTATAGCGGCGCCATGCGAAGGATCAATTTTCCCGGTTCTCCCATGGAAAAATACGGCATGCTGAACGAACTGGAACTGGCCAGGGCCGTTGCCGTGAGCCGGCTGGTCATGGGGGATGTCCCCAGGGCGCACTGCACGCACGAACCGAATACGACGTCGCTGCTGGCCGGGGCCAACCTCCTCTTTCCGGAGGTTGGGTCGAGCCCGCGGGATATGAGGGCGGACAGCAGCGGCGGAATAGGGCGAGGGGCCGACGATTGTTCCCGCATGCTCCGGGAGGTGGGCTGGAAACCGGAGTTGTCCTCGAACTGCTTCCGTCTCGAATGACATGAAAGGTGCTTCCGATGATCCGCGCGATGTTTGGTTTGAAGTCCGTTCTGTCTTTGTCTTTTGCACTGTTCCTGGTTCTCCCGTCGCCTGCGTGCCGGATTTTGCTTGCCGCCGCTCAGGAAGTGAGGGTCGGGACCTGGAAGACCGCCCAGACGATTCAGCCTTTCCTGTATGACCGGTTCCATCCGTCGGGAACCGATACCAGGATTTCCGTTTTCTCCTTCACCAATCCCGCCGACCAGAAGACCGCCCTCCTGGCGGGCGATCTCGACATGTGCGGCACGACGCTCGTGCACGCCATTCAGTCCGCCGCGAAGGGACAGCCGGTGGTGATGGTTGCCGCTCTGTGCAACAAGTGCTCCGCCCTGGTGGTCCGCAACGACGGTTCCTTCAGCGATGTTTCGGGACTCAAGGGAAAAAGGATCGGATACGTGCCCGGCACGATGCACGAGGTGCTTCTGAGAGAGATTCTGACCCGAAACGGGATCTCCCCGGAAAAGGACGCGACGCTCATACGGGTGGATTTCTTCGATATGGGGGCCGCGCTGGCCGCGCGCAGTATCGACGCCTTTCTTTCGGGTGAGCCCCTCCCGACGCAGGCGGTGGAGAGGGGGTACGGCAAGGTCCTTGCCTATCCCTATTTCGACGAAAGCATCGGCACGATCAATGCCGGTCTGATCGTCCAGCAAAGGACGATCGAACGGAATCCGGAACTGGTGCACAACCTGGTGCTGGCTCACGCGCGGGCGACCCGGCGGTTGACGGAGCACCCCGATGAGTGGCTGAAGAAGGCGGCCGAATTCGGTACGCCTTTGAGCACTTTGGAGAAGGCCGCCCACAATATGGAGCTTTCCTGGGAGATGGACGAGGCGTTCGTCGGGAGAGCCCGCGCGCTGGGAGAGAGGATGCAGGCGCTCGGCCTGATCCACCGGCAACCCGACTACGACAGGCTTTTCGACCTCTCCTTCGTGAAGAGGGTGAAGGCGCAACTCGGGGAACCGGAAGGCGCGGGCGCGGACAAATAGGGATGAAAACCGGGAAACCGAAATAAGACGGAAATATGAGAGCCCCTCGATGCAACGCCGCTCCCCTTTATGGCCTTTCGTCCTCCCCGCCGCGTGCCTGCTTTGCTGGTTTGTCGTTTCCCATAACGGCCTTGTGCCCCCTTATCTGCTCCCCCATCCCGCGGATGTGTGCCGCACGGCGTACATGTATATGTTCGGGGCGGCCGGGGAGTCCCCTTACGCCGGGAGGTTTGCCGGCGATGCGGCGGCCAGCCTGGCCCGCGTGGCGATCGGGTTCTCGATTGCGGCCGCCCTGGGCGTTCCTCTGGGCATCGCTTCCGGTCGCATTTCCATTTTCCACGTGGTTTTGGACACGTCCGTCAATGCCTTGCGCGCCGTTCCCGGAATCAGTTGGCTGCCGCTCGCAATCGTGTGGTTCGGCATTGGACTGAAGACGACACTCTTCCTGGTGGCCCTGGCGGCGTTTTTTCCCATCTATCTCAATGCCGCCGCCGGAGCGCGCCGGATCGATCCGCTTCTGCTCCATGCGGGACAGATGATGGGCATATCGAAGGTCCGCACCGTTTTCGCCATCCTCGTACCGGGGGCGATGCCCCACATCGTCACCGGTCTGCGCCTGGGACTGGGAATATCGTGGGCCTACCTGGTGCTGGGGGAACTCTCCGGGGTCCCCGACGGCCTGGGGGCCGTTATAATGGATGCCCGCATGGGGGGAGAGATCGAGATGATCATGGTGGGGATCATCATCATCGCCGTGACGGGCAGGCTGAGCGACGAGGTGCTGAAGACCGTGATGCGGTTGTGCTTCAAGAGCGTGAGGAGGACGCCTTGACGGTGGATTCCATGAATTCCGTGGTTGCCGCGGCCCCTTCGGAGCCTTTTCTCGAAGTCCGGAACCTGTCGAAAACCTACCGGGTGAACGGCTCCGCTTCGTGTGTTCTGGACGGGCTGACGTTTACCGCCTCCCGCGGAGAATTCATCTGCCTGCTGGGACGAAGCGGCTGCGGGAAGTCCACCCTGCTGAACATCATTGCGGGGTTCACGCCTCCCACGTCCGGTGAGGTGGTCGTGGAAGGGAAGCGGATCGAGAAACCCGGGCCGGACCGATGCGTCGTCTTTCAGGCGGACGCCGTTTTCCCCTGGTTGACGGTGGAGGAGAACATCGCCTTCGGGTTGAAGGGCAAGGGAATGGGGAAAGACTTCATCCGGAGCGAGGTTGAGCGCTTCCTGGCCTTTGTGGGACTGAGCGAATTCCGCCATTACCTGCCGGGGGAGATTTCCGGAGGAATGAAGCAGCGGGTGGCCCTGGCGAGAGTCCTCATACTCAAGCCGAAGATCCTTCTCATGGACGAACCCTTCGGCGCGCTGGACTCGCGGACGCGGGAGGAGATGCAGGGGCTGCTCCTCGCGCTCTGGGCCCGGTTTGCCCACACTATCGTGTTTGTTACGCACGATGCCGGCGAGGCGCTGCTCCTGGCGGACAGGATACTCGTGCTGGACAGCGGGGCGGGGAGAATCAGGGAGGAGATGCGCATCGGGCTCGGGAGACCCAGGGAGAGGGACGGGCCTGCTTTTTTCGGATTGAGCCGTCAACTGCATGAACTACTGAGGCCGTGAACCCGGGGTGTGTCCGGCTCTCGGTTCTCGATGCCGGAAATTGCTTTCATCCTTGACTTTTAAGCCCTTCTAAGTTTTGAATACGACGGAGCAGGTCGGGAGCGGAGGAGGGTTCCCCTGGGTAAGCTTCGCTCTTGACACGGAATTGTCACTCGGTATATAGAGAATACATTCACAAACAGCTTGGAGCCGGTCGATCGATTTGCTTTGAGGGCGCGGGGACCGTCGCCCGGATGCTTTTCTTGTGGGAATGGAGACATTTCGAATAGATTTATAGAAGCAGGGAGGGGTTGCGTCGGCCGTTAGGAGAAACTGAAAAGGACATGAGTAGCATAGCAGAACTGTTGTCGCAGAATAAAGAAGAGATCCTGAAGAGCTGGTTTCAACTCGTCCTGGAGAGCTATCCCGACGAAACCGCCCGGTTCCTCAGAAGGGAAAAAAATCCGTTCGCCAATCCCGTGGGACAGGCCATTTACGAGGGGATAGACGGCGTTTTCGAGCATGGGCTCATCAAAATGGACCATGAGAAGGTCACCCCTTTTCTGGACAGAATAATCAGGATAAGGGCAATCCAGGACTTCACTCCCGCCCGTGCGCTGGCGTTCGTTTTCTCGCTCAAGGAAATAATAAGGGAACAATTGAAGGACCGGATCCGGGGAAATGCGGTTTCCCAGGAGGACTTGCGTGCGATTGATACGAAGGTGGACGAACTCGTTCTGCTTTCGTTTAATGTATATTCGGCATGCCGTGAGAAGTTGTTCGAGATTAGGGTCGAGGAAGTGAAAAATAGAACTTTCAGGTTGTTGCAGCGCGCAAACTTAGTGGAGGAGATTTCGGCACAGGAGTCGGGCATCAAGGATGAACCAAGTGATAACCAAAAGTAAACGAGGTATTAGTAGATGGGCATGAATTTAGCTTTATCGGCGGTTTTGGCGCTCGTGGTGGCAGTTATCGCGGGAGTGGAAGGGCTGGGGTTACAATACCTGTTCGGTGTTATAGTACCCTATGCGGCCATGATCGTGTTCTTCGCGGGAGTAATCTACCGCGTGTTCACGTGGGCAAGCTCGCCAGTTCCGTTCCGCATCCCGACCACTGCGGGGCAGCAGCAGAGTCTACCCTGGATCAAACAGAACAAGCTCGACAACCCGAGCACCAAGGCGGGCGTGATTGGAAGAATGGCTCTCGAGATACTGCTCTTCCGCTCCCTTTTCAGGAACACGCGGGTTGAGTTGAGGGAAGGCCCCAAGATTTCCTACGAATGGGAAAAGTGGCTGTGGCTGGCGGGCCTGGTCTTCCACTGGGCTTTCTTCGCCATCGTCATCCGGCACCTCAGGCTCTTCACCGAGCCCATTCCGTTTTTCGTTCACATTTTCGAGACCTTCGACGGTCTGCTTCAAGTTGGGCTGCCGACCCTGTACCTCAGCGATCTGGCATTCCTGGCTGCCGCGACGTACCTTTTCGCCAGGAGGGTGATTCTTCCGCAGGTTCGCTTCATCTCCCTTCCTGCCGATTATTTCCCGCTCGCTCTCATTATTACCATCGGTATTACCGGCGTCCTCATGCGTTACATCGCCAAGGTCGATGTCGTGACCATCAAGCAGTTGACCATGGGGCTGGTGAGCTTTCATCCCCGGGTTCCGGAAGGAGTCGGCGTCCTGTTCTACATCCACCTCTTTCTGGTGAGTGTCCTGTTCGCTTATTTTCCGTTCAGCAAGCTGATGCATTTCGCAGGCATTTTCTTCAGCCCGACGAGAAACATGCCCAATGACAGCCGCATCAACAGGCATGTCAATCCCTGGAATTACCCCGTGAAGACCCATACGTACGAAGAGTACGAGGATCATTTCAGAGAAAAGATGATTGAAGCTGGATTACCGGTGGAAAAGGAGTAAAAATGGCGAGTATCCCTAAAGCAAGCGAAATAGCCGCAAAGCTCTCCCACAGGCCGCCACAGACGCACTGGATGGACATTCCGGTGAATTTCAGGCCGGGTACGTGGTGCTATGGAGCAAAACCGAAAAGCCTGGAAGCCGTCGGCCTGCCGAACCCGAGAGAGTGGTCCCCCATCGACAAGGACTGGAAGCTGCCTTCCAACTGGAAAGAGATCGTGCTCGACGGGTTGAGGGAGCGTCTGGAGAGGTTCCGTTCCCTGCGGCTCTTCATGGATATCTGCGTACGTTGCGGCGCCTGCGCCGACAAGTGCCACTTCTTCATCGGTTCCGGCGACCCCAAGAACATGCCCGTGCTGAGAGCCGAGTTGCTGCGCTCCGTCTATCGCAGGGAATACACCACGGCGGGTAAGATCATGGGCCGCATGGCCGGCGCCCGGGACCTCACGGAAGAGGTCTTCAAGGAATGGTTCCACTACTTCTTCCAGTGCACGGAATGCCGCCGCTGCTCCGTATTCTGCCCGTACGGGATCGACACCGCCGAAATCACCATCATCGGCCGTGAGCTTCTGAATTTGCTGGGATGCGGTATCGAGTGGATCGCGGGACCGGTTGCGAACTGCTTCCACAATGGAAACCATCTCGGTATCCAGCCGCACGCCTTCAAGGACATGATCGAGTTCTTCGTCGACGAGATCGAGGCGCTGAACGGCATCCGCGTCGAACCCACCTTCAACAGGAAGGGCGCCGAGATCCTGTTCATCACCCCCTCGGGAGACGTGTTCGCCGACCCCGGTACGTACACCCTGATGGGTTATCTCATGCTCTTTCATGAACTCGGACTCGATTACACCTGGAGCACCTACGCGTCCGAGGGCGGCAACTTCGGTTTCTTCACCTCCCATGAGATGATGAAGCGCCTCAACGCCAAGATGTACGCGGAAGCGAAGCGCCTCGGCGTCAAGTGGATTCTCGGCGGCGAGTGCGGCCACATGTGGCGCGTCGTCAACCAGTACATGGATACGATGAACGGCCCCGCCGATTTCCTCGAGGAGCCCATCTCTCCGATCACCGGCACGAAGTTCGAGAACGCGAAGTCGACCAAGATGGTCCACCTCGTCGAGTTCACCGCCGACCTGATCCGCAACGGGAAGCTCAAATTCGATCCGAGCCGCAACGACCATCTGAACGTGACGTTCCACGATTCCTGCAACACCTCCCGCGGCATGGGTTGCTTCGAAGAACCGCGGACCGTCCTGAACGCCGTGTGCAACAACTTCAGCGACATGCCGCCCAACACCATCCGCGAGCAGACCTTCTGCTGCGGCGGCGGCTCCGGCCTCAACAACGAGGAGTTCATGGAGATGCGCATGAGAGGCGGCCTGCCCAGGGCCAATGCCGTGAAGCACGTGCACGACAAGTTCGGCGTGAACATGCTTTCCTGCATCTGCGCCATCGACAGGGCGGTCCTGCCGGCGTTGATGGACTACTGGGTGCCGGATGTGGGTGTCTGCGGTCTTCATGAGCTGGTCGGAAACGCCCTGGTCATGGAAGGGGAGACGGAAAGAACCACCGATTTGCGCGGTGAGCCCCTCGCTGGAATGGAGGAAGATGAAGATGAAGATCTATAATGCGGATAAAGTAATCCCCGGCATTCTGATCGCTGTGGTGCTGTTGACATTTCCGCTGTGGTACAGCCATGGAAAAGCCGGCGCGACTCCGGATATCAAGCTCGACACTCCCGCAATTCAGAAACTGGCCGATAAGCAGTGCGTGTATCCCAAGGAAATCATGAGGACCGAGCACATGCAGGTTCTCAACGACTGGCGGGATGCCGCGGTTCGTGATGGCAAGCGGGTCTTCACCGCGTACAACGGGAAGACCTACGACATCAACTTCCAGAAATCGTGCACGGAATGCCACTCGAACAAGGAGCAGTTCTGCGACCAGTGCCATACCTACCTGGCCGTCAACCCCTATTGCTGGAATTGTCATATAGAGCCGAAGGAGAAGAAGTGATGGAGAGTAGCAGACGTAGCTTCTTGAAAATCGGTGGAGTCTGCGTGCTGGGGCTGAGCGCTCTGCCGGCCGTGGATTTGCTTGCCGGGAACGGGCAGCCCATGTATTCCCCGACTCCTGGCGCTCTGGTAGCCAAAAAATGGGGTATGGTCGTCGACATGAAGAAATGCTGGGAGAAGGGAAAACCCGGCTGCACCGATTGTATCGCCGCCTGCCACCACGTCCATAATGTTCCGGATATCGGTACTCGGAAGGAAGAGATCAAGTGGATATGGACGGAGCACTTCGAGAATGCTTTTCCCGGTCAGGAAAGCGAGTTTACCCCTGAAAACATCAAGGAGAAGCCTTTCCTCGTTCTGTGCAACCACTGCGCGAACCCTGCGTGCGTGCGCGTGTGCCCGACCAAGGCGACGTTCAAGCGTCCCGAGGACGGGATCGTCATGATGGACCCGCACCGCTGCATCGGTTGCCGGTACTGCATGGCGGCTTGCCCGTTCGGGTCCAGAAGTTTCAACTTCCGCGATCCCAAGCCTTATCTCAAGAATGTCGCTTACGACTACCCCGCGAGGATGCGCGGCGTCGTGGAAAAGTGCACCTTCTGCGAAGAGAGACTGGACAAGGGGCAAATCCCGGCCTGCGTGGAATCCTGCAAGGCGGGAGCCATCATGTTCGGAGATCTGGAAGATCCCAAGTCCGGCGTGAGAAAGGCCCTCCAATCGCGCTACTCGATTCGGCGCAAACCGGAGCTTGGCACGGAACCCAACGTTTACTACTTGATATAAGGGGTAGTCATGCTTGAAAGGGTATTTACCGGTAGTGATAGATACTACAGGCTGTTGCTGTCCTTGCTCGTGGTGATGGGGCTCGGTTTCACGGCCTACATCTTCCAGGCGACGAAAGGCCTGACCGTAACGGGTCTAAGCAGGGATATATCCTGGGGACTTTACATCGCGCAGTTCACCTTCCTCGTCGGCGTGGCGGCGTCGGCCGTCATGGTGGTTCTTCCCTACTACCTGCACAACTACAAGGTGTTCGGCAGGATTACCATCCTGGGCGAGTTCCTGGCCGTCGCGGCGGTGACCATGTGCATGCTGTTCATCGTGGTCGACCTCGGCCAGCCGCAGCGTCTGCTCAACGTGATCCTGCATCCGACGCCGAATTCGGTCCTGTTCTGGGACATGGTGGTCCTCAACGGCTACCTGTTCATCAACATCATCGTCGGCTGGAACGTACTGACGGCGGAGCGCAAGGGCGTTAAGGTCCAGCAATGGGTACACCCCCTGATCTACCTTTCCATCCCCTGGGCAGTCAGTATTCATACGGTTACGGCCTTCCTGTACGCGGGCCTTCCCGGAAGGCACATGTGGCTCAGCGCCATCATCGCCGCCCGCTTTCTCGGGTCCGCCTTCGCCGCGGGTCCGGCTCTGCTGATCCTGCTGTGCCTCTTCCTCAAGAAGTACACGAAGTTCGACGCGGGGACCCAGGCGATTCAGACCCTGTCCAAGATCATCACCTACGCGATGATCATCAGCATCTTCTTCGTGGTGTTGGAACTCTTCACGGCCTTCTACAGCCAGATTCCGGGACACACGCACGGGTTCATCTACCTGTTCACCGGAATCCATGGACATGCGAAGCTGGTGCCCTGGATGTGGGCTTCCACCATCCTGGCGTTCCTGGCTACGGCGCTGCTCATCAACCCCAATACCCGCACGAATGAAAACACCCTCAAGATCGCCTGCGCGGCCGTTTTCCTGTCGCTCTGGATCGAAAAGGGCATCTGCTTCGTGATCAGCGGTTTCATCCCGAACCCGATGGAACAGGTGGTCGAGTATTCGCCCACGGTTCCCGAGTTGATGATCGTTGCCGCTGTCTGGGCTACGGGTTGCTTCGTGCTGAGCATCCTTTACAAGATCGCCGTCTCCGTCAAGGAAGAAGTGGCGGGGTAGGGCGCCGCGACGTCACATGTCGTGATTTGATTTGCTTTTGTTGTTCTTGTTGATGCGGGCGGTAAGGAATTGCCGATTACGGCGGTCCCTTACCGCCTTTTTTGTTATGGCCGGTGCTGATTGCGAAGCTGCCGGCGCGGGTCCGGCTGTCGTGTCCGATGCACTGGATGTACGTTGCTCGTTTCCACCCTGCATCACCCCTCCTGTACGAACCAATAGTTTCATGAACGCCCGCTTTTTTCTTGACGGTCCGTGGTATCTTTCCTTACAGTAGATTCGTCTCCAACCGGACGGGGCAACCCGCGCATAAAATCAACATGAAATCAATCTCCGCCTGAGAGAGCGGTTCCGGATAAGGACGTATGGCAATTCCGCCTGGCTGTCAGTGTTGAGGCGAGGGGGCGCCGCGGCCTGATCAAGATCCGGAAAGCTTGCTTCTCATGAAATGTGAAACATGGTTTTGGGACATTCCATATTTTCCAACCGGGGGGATCGGAACGACTATGAATATGGATGCGGCAAACGGGGAAAGAATCGCCCAGGCGGATCAGGGTAGCACCTCGATCGTTGCAGGCGGAAGTGTCTATTTCGCGAGTTCTTCGCGTCCCATTCCGATGGAAATGCCCCGTAACCCCGAGCACTTCACGGGACGTGAACGGGAACTCAATCAATTGCTCGATGATCTGCATCCGGGAAGGGTAATCACTTTCTGTGGTCCCGGAGGGATAGGCAAGAGCGCAATCGCCGCGAGGGCTATATGGGAACTTGCTCCCGACGGTAAGCCTCCCGAACGGTTTCCGGACGGGATCATCTGGCACGACTTCTATCGCGAACCAAAGGCGTCTCAGGCGCTGGAACACATCGCCATCGCTTTCGGCGAGGAAGCGA
>CAYOVG010000204.1:0-12497 GCA_964407285.1 uncultured Syntrophobacteraceae bacterium | reverse complement strand
CTGCTTCCAAGCTTGCGACAACCGCAACGGTTGACTCCGATGGAAGCTTTTGCCCGTCCATCGCGGCGCCGGCGTGAGACAGCCTCTCCATCAGCGTCTCCGACGGGGCGGGAGACTCTTTCGCGGATTCATCGCTCGTCGCACCCGACGCACCCGTCCGCACCCGGCACACCCGATGCGACCGTCCGCGCCCGCCGCGGCGCAAAGCGTTCCCGGAGCGCAAAAGAAGACTTTCTAAAGCCTTTCTCCTGTCGCTGGGAGACTGTCCGAGAACTCCGGTTTCCGGTTAACGAAGCCTTAACGAAGCCATACCGGCCCCTGTTCGCCTCAGACGGTTTCGAGGAATTTGGTGTAGGTCTTGAGAGGGAAACAAGGCGATTTCCGAAAATGGATTTACCGGGACCAGTGTTGTCGGCAGGCGTTGCGGAGTCGCGGTACCGGCAAGCGCTTTGCCGGAGATAGCCTGATTGAGATTTACCACAACGGTCTTCTCTTGTGTCGTGCGTTGCGGGACTGTCAAGAATGTGTTGACAAAGGCGATCCATGATGCTACTTTAAGGCTTCTCGTGCTGGGGAATGTAGGACGCGGGAGGGATGGCCGAGTGGTTTAAGGCGGCGGTCTTGAAAACCGTTGTTCCGTTAGCAGCGGAACCGTGGGTTCGAATCCTACTCCCTCCGCCAGAATAAGCTTCGAGGACACATTTCGGTTTTGATTGCGCTATGGAGAGATGGCCGAGTCGGCTGAAGGCGCTCGCCTGCTAAGCGAGTGTACGCTGTAAAGGCGTACCGAGGGTTCGAATCCCTCTCTCTCCGCCAGAGTCAATAGCAGAGCCGATCTTCGGGAAACCGGGGATCGGCTCTTTTGCGTTGGGGCCTTACAGCCGGCCCCAGCGGGCTCCAACTGTACCGGCCGAGTGCGCGGTTTCCGGTTTTCCGACATTCGGACTCTCCACGGTAAATCCGTCCTCATTCACGGACCGATGGAACGGGGTAGGTCTCTCGTCATTTGGAAAAGAAGGCCATCTTCGCCGCATCAGAGCTTCAATGGCGGGAAGCTCGATAATCTCGACATATCCTCCCGGCTCGGAAAGAGCAACCTCCAGATCGCCTATCGCCCTCCAATTCTGAAAGCCAGCCATGCAAAGCTTTAAGCTCTTCGATGAGCTGTTCCCCGGTTTTATCCCGGTCCCTCAGAACCTACCTCCACGAGGCGTCGGGGGAACAGCGGGAAATCGCCGGTATTATCGAGGAGGCCGGAACGAGGAACTGCACGGAAAAGGTGTACGGGTTTGCGGAAAAGAAGGGTTCGGGATGGGACCGAGCCGAACGCTACCGTTCTCCCCTGTCACAGCAGGATTTTCATCGCCCGGAAATTGTGATATTGCTTCTTGCCGCGGACCGTCGCCACAACCGGATTTCATACATGAAAAGGGAGAATGAAGATGTCCGACAGCGAGCCTGACTTCAGCAGGATCAAGGACGGGTTCTACCTGGTGAACAGCCCGGAGGTCCGGGAGAACCCATGGTACATACGGCGAAGACCCGGTGTCGGGACATACGCCGAAGTCGCCGACAACATCGAAGTAGGGGTTTTCATTGCTCCGTGGCCCTTCAACCGGCGCTATGTCGTGGAGGAGTTCAAGGAGCCGGAAAACCGGAAACTCTGGGACGAGGCCGGCGTACCGGAGGTCATACTAATGGCCTACGAGGAAATCCTTCGCAGGCTGGCCGCCGAGGAGTCGTCATAAGGACCCGGCGGAACGAACGTAGGAATGAGGGAGTTCCGGAGATTTAACGAGGGAGCCGATGAGGCGCGACACCCTTACGGCGCCGTTCTATTGCCTCGGACCGGCGAAGAATCTAAAATAATGGTATGGCCCCGTTGCCGGATTGCAGACGCGATTACCGGATTGCAGGCGCGACAGCGCCGGGGGGATGCATGCAAGGGCATGCAACGCGTTGCAGGAGCGCGGAGCGCATAAAACGGGCCGTTACGGAAGCGCGGCATCGCAGGAACGCACAATGTCGCACGAATGGTAAATGACAGTAGCGCGGCGGGACCAGCCGGGAGACTTACGCATGGTCATTCACGAACAGATAGCCGTCAATGCGCCGCTTCCGGTCGTGTGGCGGGTTTTTACCTGCCTGGACGAGTGGAACCGGTGGAACAGCGTATGCCGGGATTCCTGTTTTCTGGAAGGCGACGAAATCACCGAAGGAGCGTGCGTTGCTTTCACCATCCGCCCCTTCAGCCTGCCGATCAGGATCACGCCGCGGGTGACCCGATGTGATCCGGGCCGGGAAGTCGTCTGGGAAGGGGAACGCCTGGGCATCCACGCCGAACACTCCTTCAGCTTTCGAGAGGAGGGGGGAACGGTGATTCTGACGAGCGTCGAAGAGTTCAGCGGGCCCTTCGCCACGGCAAGCGCGCTCATCGCCCTGCCCTCACGTCTCCATCACCTGACCAGGCAACTCCTCATCGCCGTCAAACGGGAAGCGGAAAAGCGCGCCGCCGACGGCGGAGGCCGGTGCGGATAGACCGGCCCCGGCAGACCGGCCCCGGCGCTTCTACGAACCCGCTTCCCCGGGTTGTCTGACGGGGAGCGTGACTATGAAAGTAGCGCCCTTCCCCGGCGCGCTCCTTGCCGTGATGCCGCCGCCATGGCGCTCGACGATTTTTCGGCAGATGGCCAGCCCCATGCCCGTACCCTCGTATTTGCCGCGCCCATGGAGGCGCTGGAACGGCTTGAAGATCCGCTCCAGGTGCGCCTCGTCGAAACCTATCCCGTTATCCTGGACGAAGATTTTGTAGCAGGCATCGTCACAGGCGCCGCCGCTATCGCCGCAGGCATCGCCGGAACCGGGATCGTCCGCGCAATTCGCGCCGGAGTGCATTGCCGCGGCCGTTCCGGCGAACGCTCCATGGATTCTTATCCGAGGCGCCGCCGCCCCGTGGAACTTCAGTGAATTGCCGATAAGGTTCTGGAAAAGCTGCCGGATTTGCACGGGATCGACCTCCACCTCGGCAAGAGGTTCGACATCGACGTGCGCGCCGGTCTGTTCGATGCGCATATCCAGGTCCGAAACCGCTTCGCGGGCGATGACCGCCAAATCGGCCATGGAGAAGGGATTGGCTCTCGTCGTCACCCGCGAGTAGACGAGCAACCCGTCGAGAAGTTCCTGCATGCGCCCGGTCGCTTTTTTCATGCGGGTGAGATAGTCCAGCCCCTGCGCGCCGAGGCATTCGGCGCTCTTTTCCATGAGCAGGTCTCCGAATGCCTGGATCTTGCGTAGCGGCTCATTGAGGTCGTGTGATGCGACAAACGCAAAATCCTGGAGCTCCTGGTTGCTCTTCTCCAGCTTTGCGATGTAGATCTGCCGTTCCCTCTCCAGTCGCCTGCGCTCCAGCGCATACAGCACGGCGCGTCCCAGAATGCCGTCGTCCTGCGCTTTGACGAGGTAGTCCTGAGCCCCGTTGCTCACGGCTTCCACCGCGACCCCCTCGTCGGCGAGACCGCTCATAACCACTACGGGTATTTCCGGGGCGCGCTCGTGAATCCGATGGAATGTTTCGATACCCTGACTGTCGGGAAGGTCCAGGTCCAGCAAAATGACATCGATCCCCTTAGCGGCCACGCGTTCCAGTCCTGTCGCGAGACTGCAGGTCCATTCGACATCGAAAGCAGCGTTGAGCGATTGCGCGAGGTGAAGCCGGATGAGCCTCGCATCGCCGGGATTGTCCTCGATAAGAAGCACCTTGACAGACTTGAATTCCATCTTATTCCCGCTCCCGCCTTCCATGCACCGGAGTGCCTCGACTGAACATCGATTTCAGGTTGTTCTCGCTCCATAGCCTTTAATTCCATATCGACATATTTTCCATCTTCTTTATCAGCTTCTGCTTTATCAGCTTCTTTCTTGCCGGTTTTTCCATCTTCTTCATCGGTCTCCACCGCGGGCATGGTGAAGTAGAAAGTGGCCCCCTGCCCGGGCGTCGAGGAAATCCAGATCCGGCCTCCATGGCGTTCGACGATCCTTTTACAGACGGCGAGTCCGATGCCCGTGCCGGGATATTCGCCCACTCCATGCAGCCGCTTGAAGATCACGAACACCCGCTCCCAGTATTCACGGCTGATGCCGATGCCGTTGTCGCTTACGGAAAAGACCCACTCGGAACCGTTGCGTCCCGCGGAGACATGAATTCGCGGAGCTTCGCCCTCCCGGCGGAACTTGATCCCGTTGGCCACCAGGTTCTGGAGCAACTGGATCAACTGGGAGCGGTCCGCCATGACGACGGGAAGCGGGTCGCGGGTAACGCTCGCTCCGGCTTCCTCGATGAGGAGTTCGAGATTCGAAAGCACCACCGATAATACCTCTTCGGAATCGGTGGGAGCGAATTCCTTCCCGCGCGTACCCACGCGGGAATAGAGCAGGAGATCGTTTATGAGCTTCTGCATGCGGTTGGCCCCATCGACCGCGAAGGCGATGAATTCGTCCGCGTCGGTATCGAGTCTGCCCTTGTAGCGACGAGCCAGGAGTTGGGTATAGCTCGCGACCATCCGGAGCGGTTCCTGGAGGTCGTGAGACGCCACGTAGGCGAACTGGCTTAGATCGGCATTGGATCGAGCCAGCGCTTCAGTCCTTGCCTTGACTTTTCGTTCGAGGGTCAGGTTGGCCTCCACGAGCCGGGAAGTCATTGCCCGGAACGCATCCGCGAGCTGACCTATCTCATCCCTGGAAGCCACTTCGATGGGGGTGGCCAGGTCCCCGTCGCTGATCCTGCGCGCCGCCTCCGTCAGCCTTAGCGTGGGCCGGGTTATGGAGCGCGAAATATAGAGGGCGGCCGCGGAAGTGAGCACCGCCGTGAGAACGGCCACAAGGAGGGACACCAGGTGAAGCCTCTCGACGGGAGCATAGGCTTCATCCCTGTCGATCTTCACCATTACCCCCAGGCCGTAACGATCGATGAAGCTCCCGGCAACAAGGACACGGCGACCCCACCAGTCGGTTGCATCGGTTTCCGCGTGCGGCGTTTCCATGAGAAACCGCATACGGGGGTCGCTCAATTCGTCGAAGGTTATCGGCTTTGCGGTTTCCCCTTCTCCTCCGGCGCGAAGCGGCAAAAGGATGAATTCGTTGCTGCCGTATGCTTTGCCGAAAAGCACCGTTTCCCCCGTTTCACCCAGACCGGTGTAGTCCGTTGCAACGGTGACGATTCTGTTCGCATCGACCGACGCGGCGACCACGCCGAGAACGTCGTCTCCACGCCGCACGGGGACCGCAATCCGGACCATCAAATCCCCGCTCGCCGTGTCCGGGAAGAAAAAGGCGGTAAAGGGCCGTGGCGCGGGGGTTCGTGTGCGGCCTATCATGAAATGACGGAAGAAGTCTTCTCCGGAGCGCATCTTGCCGATTGCCGCATCATTGGTCGAAGCCAGCACGGCGCCCCGGGCATCCACGAGTTCTATTTCGTCGATCCAGTTGACCGCCGACTGAACGTCGTGCAGCAATTCACGGAGCGCGGCACGGTTCTCCTCCCCTCCTCCGCTCTCGAAAGCAGCGAGATTTTCGCGAAGCGGCGTCAGCCCCGCCAGTATGGCCAGCTTTTCGATCCGTTGCTCCATGCTCGTCTCGATCCTGTGGCGCTGAATGACCGCCAGGGACCTGAGGTGGTTTACGACTATGCCCGACAGGTATTTTTTCCCGACCATCACCGTCAGGAAACCATCCACGAGAAGCGGGACAATCGAGAGGAGCAGAAAGGCCGTGAGCAGTCTGAAGGTAATATTGCGGGAGATTCTCGCCTTCACTGCCCCGGCGACCGAGTTATCGTCGGCCTGCGGAAACCTGGAAACTGCCGATCTGATTCTCATGGGGTCCAGCCGTTGGGAGGAAGCTTGACCACGGACAGCCAGAACCCCTCGATGGCCTTGATCACATCGAGAAAACGATCCAGATCCACGGGCTTCGTTATGTAGCAATTTGCCTGGAGGTCGTAACTCCTCAGGATGTCCTCATCCGCGCCGGACGTGGTGAGCACCACCACGGGAATGTGCTTGAGTCGCTCATCGGCCTTGATCTCTTCCAGTACTTCCCTGCCGTCCTTCTTAGGAAGGTTGAGGTCCAGGAGCACGAGATCCGGAACCGGGACCGACGCGAATCGCCCCTGGCGGCGCAAAAAGGCCAGAGCTTCTTCTCCGTCTCCGGCCACATGGAGGTTGTTGCGCACCTTGCCTTCCTTCAGCGCCTCTATCGTCAGACGCACGTCGCCCGGATTGTCTTCAACAAGCAATATTTCGATGGGACTGCTGCCCGGCTTTTCGTCCATTATCACTATTTCCCGATCTTCCATGGGCTGATTGCGATATCGACTCGCATCGGCTCAAGACAAAAACCTGCTTTTGTTCTCTTCCGTGGGCATCATGCAACTGCTGCTCTTTCCGAACCACCTGTAGCGGTTCCCCGCCACGACCGAGTACCCGAAATTGCGCACCGGCCGGGGGATGAAGCGCAAGAGCCCCAGGAGCGGCCACAACCCCGACAATTCCACGGCGATGCGAAGGGCCGCGTCACTCCCGGTATAGACCTCGTCTCCATCGACGAGGACCACGGAGCGAAGGTCATCGGGGTCGAGCCCGTGGGATACCATCAGGTCCCTGCCCGGTGGATGCTGCATGGAGGCGAACCGAAAGATCTTCCTCTTATCGCGCTTCATGATGAACTGCACGGACCCGTTGCACAAATTGCACGCTCCGTCGAACAGGATAATCATAGTGTCGCTGTTTCGCCTCATTTTCACCGCCATTTTGTCGACAACCGTCCCGAGGGTGCGGACGTGGGATCAAACCACCACCCGCGAAGCGGTCTGCTCACCGTTCTTTCGAGAAATCCGGACCAATAGCCCGACACTCTTGAAGAGGCCAAGCTGTATGCATACAAGTATTATATATCTTTAAGAAATTTTTTCATGCCTGCATTCAGGAGGAATCCATGTCGGCGCAATACCATTTACCCACGTACATAAACGATCACCTGGCCGAGTCGGTGGCTGGAATCGAACTGGCCAGGCGGTGTCTATCCAATAACAAGGGGACGGAATTGGGTGATTTTCTGGAGAAATTGATTTCAATCCTGGAAAAGGAGCAGGCGCTCCTCAAGGAAGTCCTCGCCGGACTGGGCGAGTCCGAATCTTCGATGAAGAAGTCGGCGGCGTGGATCGCGGAGAAGTTCGGCCGCTTGAAGCTCAACGACTCCATCTTTTCCTACTCGGATTTGAGCCGGGTGCATGAACTGGAGTTCCTGGTCATGGGGCTCCAGGGGCAGAGCCGGATGTGGAGGGTCCTCGAAGCATTCTGCTCGGACGATTCGAATTTCCAGGGGCTCGACTTCAAATCCGCCGCGGAAACCGCGGAGGCCATGCTGGCGGAAACCGCGCAACACCACTTCGAGGCGGCGCGAACAGCATTTACAGCGGAAAAGCAGGAGCCGGTCCGGTAGGTATCCGGTAGGTAGTACGACGTCCGGCAAGGCGCTCAGGCGTCAAAATGTCCGGGCAGTCTGCATTGCCGGGGAGAATCGAGCGCTCCGGGGCCGGATCGCGATTCCACCAATGCGTTGCATATGGCTTCCTCCAAGGAAATGAGCCGGGTTGGAATAATCTCCCGAATGCGGTTGTCGTTCACCACTACCTCATTCTTGAGCCCGTCGATGAGAGAGCGCACGATACCGGCCGGCACCGGCGTGATCAGTTCAACCCAGTAGGAAGAAAGGCGCGGGGTGAGCACGGGAACGGTGAATATGAACCTGTGCAACCCGCGCACTCTCGCGTATATGCGCATCAGTTCGAAATAGTCGGTAACCCGGGGACCCCCGATATCGAATGTCCGGCCCGCGGTGGCCGGCTCCTCCAGGCAGCCCAACAGGTATTCGATCACGTTTTGAACGGCGATGGGCTGGGTGCGCGTGTACACCCAGGCGGGGCACACCATTACCGGAAGGTTTTCGACCAGGTAGCGCAGCATCTCAAACGGCGCGCCGCCCGCCCCTATGATTATGGAAGCTCTCAGCATGGTCAGGGAAGCGCGGCCCGACCCCAGTATCCGCCCCACTTCATGCCGGCTGGAAAGATGGCTCGAAAGCGTATCCTCCGCCTCGCCAAGTCCGCCCAGATAGATGATCCGCTCGAGGCCCGCGGCATCGGAAGCCCGCACGAAGTTCTCCGCGGCCCGGCGGTCTCGCTCCGAGAAGCCCCGGCTCCCCTCGGTCATCGAATGCACCAGGTAGTAAGCCGCATCCACCGACTCCATCACGGCGGGCAGGGTTTCCGGCTCGAGGAGATCGCCTTGAACCACCTGAAAATCCCCGCCGTCGGGGAGCCGGCCTTCCAGTTTTCGCAGAGAACGGGTCAGGCACTTCACTTTGTATCCCTTCGCGACGAGGGCGCGCAGAAGACGATTGCCGATAAAACCCGAACATCCGGTGAGAAGAATAGTTTTTGTCGATCCATCCATGGACATGACCTCCAGAAGTAAAAGACTGCGTGGCCGCCGCGGGCGCCACCTTCCACATACTTCAAATACCCGTACCAAATAAGTGTAGGCTTCAACGATTCAAACCGCAACGCGCCCGCATGGAATATCCGGGATCAATCGGCCCGGCCGGGCATCCACATATAGTAGAAGCCGCTTCGAAGCGGAGGAATGTAATCCGCGAGGCCCACGTCCACGAGATTCAGTTGCGGCCCCGTGGGTGCGCCCGCGGAAGCGGAGGTGTTGTAAATGTTGTCGTTCGGGTATTCGTTGCGGCGGTAAACCACGACTTTGGCATCCTCCGGCAGTCCCGCCATTTCCCCGGCTTTTCTTATCGCATCGTCCAGGTACCCGATACGATCCACAAGTCCGAGGCGAAGCGCCTTGTCGGCCGGATAGACGCGTCCGGTTGCCATGTCGGCTTTTGCTTCCTCGCTCAGCTTCCGGTGGGTGTCGACCAGCCTTACGAATCGTCCGGCCAGATTGTCGATCATTTCCCGGGCCATTTGTTCCTCCTCCCCCGTCGGTTGCCGGAAGGGCGATCCCATATCCTTATTTTTGCCGGACTTGCTCACTTCCACTTCGATTCCGATCTTATCCATTATTCCGGTCAGAATCGGCCTGAGGAAGACGACCCCGATGGACCCGGTGATGGTGGTGGGGTGAGCCATGATGAAATCCGCGGGCAGGGAGACGTAGTAACCTCCGGAGGCGGCGACTCCCATCATGGCCGCAACGACTTTGGCCCCGGTACGCTCCTTGAATCCCATGATTTCGTGATAGAGCATATCGCTTGCGGTAACGGACCCTCCGGGGGAGTCGATCTTGAGAACGAGCGCCTTGACATCTTCGTCTTTCTCCGCTTTTTTCAGGTGGGCGACTATCTCCTGGACCATCCCCGGCCGGGGCCGGAGCGGAAGGCCTCCTTCGCCGTCGGAGATGAACCCGTTTACGGGAACGACGAGGATTTTCTCTTTTCCCTCGCCTTGAAGCGTGGACTCCTGTAAAGGGTCGCCGACTCCGGGAAAAAGAACGATTTTCGGTTTGATGCAACCGCCGCAGGCCAAAACGGCCGCAACGAGAACAACCGCAAGAACGGTCCGGAACAGGAGAAACTTCCCTGGCATTACGTCCTCTGTGAAGTGACGCCGAAGATCGGCATATTGCGGCTCAAAGCCGCCTCTCCAAGGCCTTTTTTTGTCCGTATATCCTTTGTCCATTCGGATTCAATATACCATCTTTCACGGGCAATGCACGCAAATACGGCGCGGCAAATAGGGGTACCCGGCGACGAGTACGTCCGAGTCAGGCGCCGGGATGCCGCACCATGGAATTTACAACCTGATTTCAAGTATTTATTTTTCGCAATTGCTGCTTATTATATTTCTATACTAGAAAACAGTCATGGACGGATGGGGAGACCGAGAAGTCAATCGAATCGACGCAAATCCGGCAGGATGGATCCTGGAGCGGGGAAGAGATTCATTCGTACAGTCATTAGATCCTTTGCTCTATCCTGTCGGCAATGCCGGGGTTTCAGCCGCTGAAACCACAGACCGAAAGATCGAAAAGCAATTCGCTTTGAGAGGAGAAAGCATATGAACAGAATTAAAACGATAATCGCTTCTGTTTCAGTCCTGGCGCTTGTTGCCGCCGTACCGGTCGCCGCACGGCAGGCATCACCCCGGGACCTGGATAACAGCGGGTTTTACCAGCAGGTCGAATACACGATGGGTCAGTCCCGGCCCGAGAGAACGACCATCGACGATAGAAGCGCCATGGAGTCGCAAGGCAGCAGAGCAGGAAG
This sequence comes from uncultured Syntrophobacteraceae bacterium, assembly GCA_964407285.1. Classification (GTDB taxonomy): domain Bacteria; phylum Desulfobacterota; class Syntrophobacteria; order Syntrophobacterales; family Syntrophobacteraceae; genus CAYOVG01. The sequence goes on along the minus strand of CAYOVG010000204.1, from coordinate 2,162 downwards.
CACCAACCTTGGAACCAACCCCGGCGGCACGTATTATCGTGACCAGGGCTACTCGCAGTCCTTCGGCGCCACCGGAACGATGCGCGGGGACAGGGGACCTTCCGCATATTACGGGGACCCGGCCGGTTCCTCCACATACTATGACGATAGGCAGATGAATGTTCAGCGCAATACGGACGCCGACAGGGGAGTGACCGGTTACTACGACGAGCGCGGCGGTTCCGTTAACGTGGACAGGAACGTCTATGGCCGGAACCGGGAAGATCAGGAAAACTGGCGAGGACTGAACCCCCTGTCCCACCCGTTTTCCTTCCGCTCTTCGGATGCCGCCTCTCCCTATCCCGACTGGGACCCGGATCAGAGCAACGTAGGCGCAGACAGGAGAGTGACCGGTTACTATGACGAGCGTGACAGCTATGTGGGCGCCGACAGGGGAACCACAGGTTATTACGGCGACCGTGACAGCTACACCGGCACGGATAGAAGAACGACCGGTTATTATGATGACCGTGACAGCTACAGGGGCGCCGACAGGGGCGTGACCGGTTACTATGGCGAGCGTGACGATTCCCTCAATGTGGGCAGGAACGCCGATAACCGTGGTATGTATTCCAATGAGGCCATCAATGAGAGGGCCGGACTGGACGAGCCGGAGAAGGAAAACTGGCAAGGACTGAACCCCCTGTCCCACCCGTTTTCCTTCCGCTCTTCGGATGCCGCTTCTCCCTATCCCGACTGGGACCCGGAGCAGAATGCACCGGCTTACTATCAGCCGACATATCCCAGAGGAACGTACGGAGGTCAATCCCAGTACTATGAGGGTCAACCCCGGTACTATGAGGGTCAACCCCGGAATTACGATAATACTTTGAGGGATAATACTCTGAGGAATGAATAGACCACCGGCGCCGCGAGCGCTCCGTCCCTTCGGGGACTTTCGCTCCGTGTCTGAATAGAGTGCAGACGGCTATCGGACAATTCCGATCCAAAACCATCGATCAGCACCACACCCGGCGGCCCGGTTCGCCGGGTGTGGCGCATTACCGATCCCTTCTCTCGAACCGTATTCCACTCGGGACCGCCTCCCGAGGGGAATGCCGCGCCCATCCTCCGCTCGCCGATTCCGGTTTTCGACTACCCGGAAGTGCGGCATAAGCACAACAACTGACAGCAAGCCCCGCCCCGCATTCCGAAGAGCTTAGACAGTCTGAATTTCTTGACAACCCGGCTCTTTTCATTTTTTGGAAAACAGTCGTCCCAAATGTTATTATTTCCGATATGATGAAATGATAACAGCATACTACGACTCTTGGCGGATAGGAGATATGACTCACCTGGAGAATCATAGCGGGGTCGAACGGGAAGGAGATGCCGCCGGACTTTCCCAGCAGGGAATTACCTTTTCCTTTGAGGAAGATTCGAACGTCTATCCCGAACAGGTAGGACTGCTGTATAAAAATGTATTGATCGGGTTGGCTGCGACGCTGATCAACTCATTGCTGCTGGGATTCGTTCTGAGCGGCGCGGTTTCTTTCGGGATGATCGCCGCATGGCTTGGGTGCCTGCTCCCGGTCACTTTTCTTCGATTTCTGTCCATACTGGAATACAGACAGGGTCCGGCGAGGTCTCGCACGGGTCTGTCCTGGGATACTCTGTTCCTGGTCGGGGCGACCAGCGCGGGCGCTATCTGGGGTTCCGCAGGAGTTCTGCTCTTTCCGGAGCAGTCAATGCAGCATCAGACCTTTCTCGTTTTCGTGCTGGGGGGAATGGCGGCTGGAGGCGCCGTGGTGTACTCGCCGGTCAAACCGGTATTCGTCACGTTCATACTCCTGGATCTGACTCCGGTCATCATCCGGTTCTATATTGAAGGCGAACGTCTCTACTTCGTCATGGGAATGATGCTGACTCTTTTCATGGTGCTGATGCTGTTCGCCGGAATGCAGATGCACCGGGTCATAGTGGAATCGCTGCGTCTGAGGTTCAAGAACGATGCTCTCGTAGCCTATCTGAAGGCCGCGAATGTGAGTTCCGAAGAACTCGTGGAGGAGCTTCAACTGGCGATTGCCGAGCGGGAACGGGCGGAAGACGCCCGGTTGGACAGCGAGCGGCAGTTCCGCATGCTCGTGGAAACGATGAATGAAGGACTCGGGGTCTACGACAGG
>CAYOVG010000203.1:0-12611 GCA_964407285.1 uncultured Syntrophobacteraceae bacterium | reverse complement strand
TCGGCCGGGTCAATTTATCTAAGCGTCACTGGGTCAGTTTCGGTAAGCGCCGAAGAAAACCTCTGTTTGGAAATGTTGCAAGGTAAGTTGCGATTTCGGAGATAACCATAGGGGGCACGGGAACGATTCTCGTTGGATGCTGGTCATTTTTTATTCTCTGCTTCAAAGTGCGGAGGCGAATTTCAGCGCTGCGGAAATCAATGTCCTGAGCATCATCGATTGACAGGGAGAGTCCCACACGGTCAGGCCATACCTCCTGCCCGCTCGCCCGCCGACCGCCGAAGAACCTCCGGAATCCGTCTCTACCCTCATCAAACACTTCTGTTTGAAGAGCGGGAGATTATGACGACAGACACGAGACGCTTCATCCCAATCGTCCCGGCGGTGCTTTGTACCGTTCCGGGCTTCTTCCCGAAAGATCGCTATGCTCCCCAGTCGTAAAGATTACATTGTTTGAAACTATTGTATCCCACAGCCACCACTTTACCATTGGATTTGAGCCCTACGGTGTGGAGGTGATTAGTACTCACTTGAGTAATACCAGTCCAAGAATCTACATCTGTCTGTCCATAATTATTATATCCCACACCCATTACGGTCCCATCGGACTTTAGTCCTATTGTATTATTATCGCCAGTAGCTACCTGGATAACGTCCGTCCATAGGCCGGTGTCCAGTTGGCCATAGGTATTAAGTCCCACAGCCGCCACTGTACCGTCGGATCTAAGACCTACCGTATGATAGTAACCGGTAGCCAGTTGCGTGATATCAGTCCAATACCCTACATCCAGTTGTCCATAGGTATTCCTTCCCACCGCCACTACCGTGCCGTCGGATTTTAGTCCTACCGTATGATTGGCGCCGGCCGCAACTTGAATGATGCTTGTCCAGGAGCCTACATTGGCTTGACCATGGCTATTGTCTCCCACAGCCACCACTGTTCCGTCTGATTTGAGCCCAACTGTAAAACCCCAACCGGCCGTCACTTGAATGATACTATTCCATGAACTCACATTCAACTCGCCATGGCCGTTGTATCCCACCGCCACTACAGTACCATCGAATTTGAGTCCTACTGTATGGTCGTAACCGGTTGCAACCTGGGTGATTCCAGTCCATGAACTCACATTCAACTCACCTTGACTATTGTCTCCCATTGCCACCGCCGTGCCATCGGCCCTTATACCCACGGTATGATAGTTACCGGCTGCAACTCCCGTGATGTTCGTCCAAGAGCCTACATTGACCTGGCCGTGGTTGTTGTATCCCACGGCCATCACCGTACCATTGGATTTGAGCCCTATCGTGTGATAGCCAATCCCCATGGCCAGATGGGTAACCCCATTCCATGAGCCCACATTGGTCTGCCCATAACCATTCCATCCCACGGCCAGGAGAGTACCATCGGATTTAAGCCCCACGGTATGAAAACAACCGGCCGCCACCTGGGTGATACCTGTCCAGGAGCCGACATTGATCTGACCATCACCATTGTATCCTGCACCCACTACCGTACCATCGGACCTGAGTCCTACTGTATGCGTATAGCCGGCCGTCACCTGGGTGATTCCCGTCCAGGAACTCACATTGGTCTGGCCATGACTATTGCTTCCCACGGCCAGCACCGTACCATCGGATTTGAGTCCAACGGTGTGAAAGTTACCGGCTGACACCTTTGTTATTCCCGTCCAGGAGCTCACATTGGTCTGGCCATTAGTATTCCTTCCCACTGCCAGCACCGTACCATCAGCTTTTAGCCCTACCGTGTGGTCGTTACCGCCGGTCACCTGAATGACCCCCGTCCAGGAACCCACATTGGTCTGACCATAAGTATTGTCTCCCACGGCCAGCACCGTACCATCGGATTTGAGCCCTATGGTGTGAAAGTTACCGCCGGCCACCTGAATAATCCCCGTCCAGGAACTCACATTGGTCTGGCCATAAGTATTGTCTCCCACGGCCAGCACCGTACCATCGGATTTGAGTCCTATGGTGTGAAGCGCGCCGACGGCCATCTGGGGTTGGACCGCTTCAGCGCGAAAGGCCAAAACGGCAACCATGACCGCAGATGCGAGAATAGACATAATCCTGATAAATAATCGTCGGTTACATTTTCTCATGAAGCTCTCCCTTCTCTGCCCTCACATGCCTGGAAATGTCTTCTTATCTGCTCTGTACTGTTAATGGTTCACAGAGGCGCCTGGACTTAAGTTGACTAAATTTAGCAGAGCGCTTCTCAGGTGTAAATGTAGTTTATTATTCATATTATATGATATTTGAACATGAAACTCAAACAATCGTAAGTTATAGCATACACTTAACTATAAAACACTTCATCAACGCTCCATGCGTGTGCCGGTTGAATAATAAACATGGTCTTATCTGATATCTGAAACCGCGCTCCCGCGTTAATGCGAACTTGCAGTTCTTTCGGAGCGCCAAACAATTGCTGTCGAAAAAATGACTCGAAAAAATGGTTTTTCATGGACCGTGCTTCTCACCGTTCCAGCATTCCGTTTCTTGTTGACTTCGGCCGAATGCAATGCGATGATGACCCTCAATCAAAAGGGAGTAGCTACATAGGGTAAAGTCACCAGTACGGCGGTAATCGCCTGGCTTTACCGTTGGTCGAAAAGCCGATTAGCGAGACTTTTGGCGTGAACTTTCATGCTGAAGGTCTCGTTTTTTTTTGCCGGGACCCGAAGCGCTTTGCATCCGGACAATTCTGTTTTGAAGAGGGGAAAGTATGACGACAGACACGAGACGCTTCATCCCAATCGTCCTGGCGGTGCTTTGCACCGTTCCGGGCTTCTTCCTGCGCATGGTTCATCCCGAACTTGCCCCGCCCATGACGGCTTTCATAACCGGGACCGCTATCCTGGGGGCATCCTTTTTGCTCCTCTGGGCCTGCGACGCGGCGCAAAAGGATGTCTCACAGGCCCTTGCCCTCGCCGTCGTCGCTCTGATCGCGGTGCTTCCCGAGTACGCCGTGGACATGTACTTCACCTGGCAGGCCGGACAAAATCCTGGGAGCGACTACGCCCACTACGCCATCGCCAACATGACAGGCGCAAACCGGCTGCTCATCGGCGTTGCCTGGACGATCATCGTCGTCATTTTCTGGATGAAGACCAGGCGCGGCGTGGAACTCGACGAGGACAGACGGACTGAAATCCTCTTTCTCGGGCTCGCCACCCTTTACGCATTCTTCATCCCGATCAAGGGGAGCCTTGCCTGGTACGACGGCATCGTCTTCGTGGGGCTCTACGCCTGGTACATAAGGCTTGCAAGCCGCCGTCCCTGCGAGGAGTGCGAACTGGAAGGGCCGGCCGAACTCCTGGGACGCCTGCCAAGGACAAGGAGGCGCGTGGCGACGGCGCTCATGTTTCTTTTCGCCGCGGGAGTGGTCCTCTTCAATGCGGAACACTTCAGCGAGGCCCTCGTTGCGACCGGGAAGGTCCTTGGAATCAACGAATTTTTGCTCGTCCAGTGGCTTGCCCCCGTTGCATCCGAAGCGCCGGAGTTCACGGTCGCGATCATGTTTGCGCTTCGCGGGCATGCGGCGGTGGCCCTCGGAAGCCTTATTTCCGCAAAGCTCAACCAGTGGACCCTGCTTGTCGGGATGATCCCGGGCGTTTACGGCCTGTCGAGCGCTTCCTTTGAAACCCCGATCCCCATGGGGCAATTCCAGATGAACGAGATACTCCTGACCGCCGCCCAGTCCCTGCTGGCTGTCGTACTGCTTATCGGCCTGCGGCTCGACATCAAAGGGGCGCTTCTTCTCTTCGGTCTTTTCATCGGGCAGTTCATCGCACCGGCCGTCATGGGGCATTTTTCCGGTTCCTTGCCGTTCGCGGTTGCCCCCGAGCGCATTCACCTTTTCTTTTCAGCCCTGTACGTGGTAACGTCGATCTGTTTTATGCTGAGGAACAGGGTCGCGGTCCTGAATTTGCGCCACGGTTTGAGAATCGAGCCCGTGGAGAAAAGACTTCAGCCGGAGCCGGTGTTCATCGACTCGCCCCCGTCTCGTCGGCGCTGATCCGGAGGCTGCGCTCGAGGGCGCGGCTTCCCGGTCGGCACGTGGAGGGAAGGGTGTTGATTTCCGGCGACAATTTCTAATCGCCACGCAATCTTGATCATGGCGGGCAGGCGGAAGCATGGAATCGAAAAGCCTCTTCCGCCTGCCTGTCGGGGATGAAGGTAATGATAGAGACATTTTGCCGTAAGCATGTGTTGCTGCAGACCGGATGAACGGAGGAGGTCCCAGGCGATGACGAGGTCCCCGGGAATTGCCGATCACGGTTTTGCAGCGTCTGCCGTGGGGCGGGCTCCCAAATGAACGAGATACTTCTCGGCAGCGGCTACCCTGCTCTGTTTTTATTGAGCTTCGCGGCTTCGACTCTTCTTCCCGTAGGTTCGGAGTGGTTGCTCGTAGCGCTCATCCTGAAAGGGTTCAGTCCATTTGCGACGGTGGCGGTCGCCACCGTCGGGAACTACCTTGGCGCATGCTTGACGTATTGGATCGGCGTTTACGGGTCTCCCATTCTGATCCGGAAAGTCTTGCGCCTCGATGATGCCGCTCAAGAGAGGGCAAGAAGATATTATGATCGCTACGGCGTGTGGTCTCTCTTTTTCTCGTGGTTGCCCGTCCTGGGAGACCCTTTGTGTCTTGCCGGCGGGTTGGTCGGAGTGGGATTCCTCCGGTTTTCTTTGCTTGTGTTCAGTGGAAAACTGGTGCGCTATGCAGTTGTCGCCCTGCTCACCCCTGTAAGCGCCGGGTAGGAATAACCGGTCGTCCCCTCGATATGGAGCGTGTATGAATTGAAGGGGGCCGTTTTCATGAGCTTGAAACCGGCGTCGGGCATCCCTCTCACTTCTTGATCCGGTAGATATATATTGGAGCGAAGGATTTGCCCGGGCGGACGACGCGGTCCGGAGTGAAGCCGGGGAGCGGGAAATTGGCTGAAACGACGGTGGCTCCGGGTTTGATTTCCGCTCTGATCTTTTCGGCGAGCCTCTCCATGACATCCGGGAAAAGGTAGCAGAATACCACGTCGGCTTCGCCCAGGTTCGCTTTCCAGAAGTCCTCCCTCCTGATCCGTATCCCGTCGAGTCCCGCGCTCTGCAGCCTCGCTTTGATATAGGCCAGGAGGTTCAGTTCATAGCACACGCCTCTGACCCCGTAAACTCTTTCGAGCTTTCCTGAGCACCCGCCCGTCGCCGCAGCCGAGGTCGACCGGGAGTTGTCCCGACTCCATCGGGACGGCGTCCAGGAAGGCCGAAATCCTTGCACGGGAAGTGGAGACGTAGAGCGCTCCGCGGGTGAAGGGCAGGGCCAGGGCCGTGCGGATCACATAGGCCATTTTGAGCAGGAAGGCGATTCCCGCGACGATCATGGATAAAAAGACCCAGGTAGCCACCATTCGAACCCGCGGCGCCGGAGAAAATACCGGCAGCAATACGGATAGTAATAAGGATGCCGTTGAATCCGGTTTGGAATACCCGGCAGGACCTTTCCACAACCTGTTTTCTATAAAGATAAGTCGTTGCGGAGCGGAAAGGCTACGAGGAGCATAAAAGGGGAGAGCAGGGCATGGGATGCGGGAAGCCCGGCGCACACACGAAACCGGCATTCCGCATTGCTTTCCCGAAGCCCGTGAGAGGACCGCGTCCTCCCCGCAATACGGACACGCCGGTTTCGCGTGACTACGCCGGCAAAATCACGATATTCATGTACTTTACGGCAGCGAGGCAGTCAAAAGCAGGTAGAGAAATCCATCAATCAGTACAAAACATTCAGTATCGAAACAAAAAGCGCAAAGAAATGTCGGAACGCCGACTCGAACCTATCCGTCCGCATTCATCCGAGCGATCAGATCTTCAAGGACCCTGTCGGCATCGGGCGTCGGAACCTGGCACGTGCCGACCTGTCTGTGTCCGCCGCCGCCGTACTTCAGCATAAGCCGGCCCACATCGGTTCCGCTCGTCCGATTGGTTATGCTGTGACCGCAGGTGAACACGATATTTTGCTTTTTCAGCCCCCAGATAACCTGGATACTGATATTGCACCGTGGAAACATAGTATATATGAGGAACCGGTTTCCGGTATAAATTTCCTCCTGATTGCGAAGATCGAGCACGACGACGTTGCCCCGTTGCGTCGCATTCGCTTCGATCATCCGCCGGAACAGCTCGTTTTGTTCGATGAAGCGCCGAACACGCTCCCGCACGTCGGGAATTTCCAAAATCTCTTCGGCGGTCATACTCCGGCAGTAATCGATCATCGCTTCCATCAGTTGGTAGTTGCTGATGCGATAGTCCTGATAGCGCCCCAATCCCGTCCGGGGGTCCATGATGAAGCTCAGGAGAATCCAGCCCTGCGGGTTCTCGATGTCTTCAACCGAGAGGTTTCCGCTGTCGCTCTTGTCCACGGCGATCATCATCGGATCGAAATGCTCCGGGAACCTGCCGCGGCCGCCGAAATACTCCCAGACAACACGCGCGCAACTGGGAGCGGGTTTCGATGCGCCCTTGTATTTCAATTCGGTTCCGAGCCTCTCCTCTTCGCTCGAATGGTGGTCGAACCACATGCCGCATCCGGGAACATAGGGAATATTGGCCAGGATATCGTTTTCATTCACCTGGACCTTGCCGTCCTGAACGTCTTTGGGATGAACGAATTTGAACCCATCGATCAGGCCGACCTCTTTGAGAAGCACGCCACAACACAAACCATCGAAATCCGATCTCGTCACAAGCTTCATGCTCTGCTGCATCCTTCCGAGCGGTATTTATTCAACCCACGGGCATACTGTTGTTCGATTGCGTCCCCCGGCAAGGAGGTCACCCGGTTCATATCAACCCGTCACCACTCCTTTTTCGGGCTACTGCCGTTTCTTGCCGCCTTTCCTCGCGGGCGATGAGGCTGTCGTCGCTACCGCGGCCTCGGCCTTAGGGTTCATGAGTTCCTTCAGGTCCTTGCCGGGAGCGAAGCGCACCGTCTTGCGAGCCGGTATCACGATCTCCTCTCCCGTCTTGGGATTTCGGCCCCTGCGTTCGGCCCGCTCCACCACCCTGAAGCTCCCGAACCCCACCATCCTGAAAGAATCCCCCTTCCCGAGCGACTCCTTCAGGTTACTGAAAACACTGTCGATGGCCTTGGAAATCAGGCCCTGATTCATGTCTACTTCCCTGGAAACACTCCTTACCAGTTCGTCTTTCGTCATGATTCTTCTCCTTCTCAGGGCTCCACGCCGACTGCCTTCACCTCCGATACCGAAACTACCCCATATGAAGAAACATGACAAGAATTGTTTTACAGGGCAATCGCATCCAATTTCGCTTGACGCCAGGGATCTTCCCGAGACAGCGGCAGTCCCGGCAGGCTTTGAGTATGACGATCGTTGTAAGATCCTTCCACTCATGCTTTTCATCCAGCCGGTCTACATCGGATACTGCCCAATGTCTCCCGATTTCCATTCTATTATGATCTCCATCCGTATCTTCATGGAAGTCGTGATCAATACCGGAGAAATCCTTCTTGGCGGCATCCTCAAGGAAAAGCTGTACCTCTTCATATAAATTCCCCTGATCGCCCTTGAGAGAGATAGCGTAATCGGCACCTTCCTCCATGATCTGCTTTGCTGTTTCTTTTTGGCGTCCCATGGCGTCAATAGTCACCAAGCATCCTTATAAGCTCCAGGATCTTCAGTAACTCAGGAATAGCCGTGATCTCGTCGGACTTCTCGGTCCATGAACCACGCCGGCATGTGAATCTCCCGGCCGCCGTGGGGCGGGGATCACGATTCCCTTTCCAGGTGGAAATCCAGGGGCGTTACCTGTCCCGCCTTGACGGTTGTGGTTTTAGCGGCTCCGGCGTATCCCCGGGCAGTCACCGTGATCTCGTAGTCGCCGGGTAGCAGAGGCCACGAGTACCGTCCGTCATCGCCCGAGAGTATGGCGATCTCCGGAATCGGGGGACTGGGGTCGTCCAAAGACCTGGGCTGGATAAAAGCGCCCTCGACAGGACGATTATCGGGACCCGTAACTCGACCCGATACTCCTTCTCCGATGCCCGATCCCCGTCTTTCTCCCGGATCGGTGCTGCTGACCGGCCTGTTCGGATCGCTCCGCGCGGCGAAAGAATCGAAAGAATCTTTCCCGCACTCTCCGGCATGGGCGAAGACGGCCCACGGCCCCAGGAACAGAAGAACAACAATACAGACCGGCCATTTGTTCGATGATCTCGTCATTTTTTTCTCCAATGAATCTCGTTTGAATCTCGGTAAGCTGTTTTCCCGGTACCGCACGGGCGCGCAGAGCGGCCGCGGGCACGAGGCCGAACCGCTCCATCCGCGCCCTCGAAAGCTGTGAGCCACATTGTGGAGTGTTTCGATTTAAACAATTGATATCACTCTACTATCAAGGTGAACAGAACAGTTCTGTCAGCTCTCCGTCCATGGGCGGTTTCCCCCGGTCTCACCGGGGACCTTGCCCCATATCCGATTTACAGTGTCCTTATGGAGGGCATGTTCGCGTGAAGAGCGAACTGGCGCGGGGGATGATGAAGCGGGGTGAAGTCCCCGCCGGGCGGATGAAAACCCCGGTTAGTCGGATATTTCCTATCAGGGCATGCAGGAATTGCGATGAAGCGGCGCTCGGAGCCCGCGCGGGAGCGTGGAAACCCCAACTCTTGCACCAATGTCCCGTGCCGGAACCCGACCCTTGTGCACGCTAACGGGATTATTGAACCGCACGAACGCGCGGAGGACGCGGACACGGGAGCGAATGGCCCAGTATCTATCTGAATTTAATTTGATATCCGTTACCATTGATATACGCTGTGAGCAGTTGAAATCCGGACTCTTCCGCGCGGTTACGGCTGCCGGCCGCGACCGGCTGTCGAAACGCGGCATATCGCGACTGGAAAACCGTAACCGCACGAGAAGAATCCAATTCCATCCATTCACGGTAAGGTTACGGTCTACGGAGCGTTCCTCCATGTTACCAGGTTGGCGACAACCGGTTGCCTGAGACGAGTTCCGTGGTTGTAAGTCCTATGGGGAGGAGAACCATGAAGCGCGTAGGCATGAATACCGCCCACACAAGCTCCCACGCAGAAGCTGCTTCCGGTCGGCCGGTCCTGCCAGACGGGACTGCCGCTCACGCCCCCGATCGTATCGTTGCTGTAGTAGATCTGGTATGTATCGGTGGAACGGACCTGATCGCCACTCACCCATTGGGTCAATTGCTTGTCCCCCGGATAGCCGTTGATGATCGTATTATTCCCGTTGAGGCTTGCCGTCTGCCACCAATGTCCGAACCATCCGACGGCATTGCCCACCGAGCAGTTCAGCTTGACGGCCCCATAGTCGAATCGCTCATCCCCGCTGGTGGTCCACCCCGTCACCGAATGGAGGCGCCTGGCCGTACAAGAACCGTAGGGCGCATTAGGGAAATTATAGCCGGGATACACTCTTACGTTGGTGTACCAGTTTCCGCCGGCGCCGCCGCTATGCACGCAGTGCCCCGCGGTTGCGACGATGTCGCGCCCATACAACCACCCCGTACACCGGCCTCCGCTGGAGGTAATGAGAGCGGTCGCCCTTGCCGGGTAAGTGGTGGGATTCACCTGCAGCCGGGTATCAACGCCCAGGATCGTTTCGGCGCCGACCTGGTTCGCCACGGGTTCAATCTGTTCCAGGGCTTCGATTTCAGCAAGTTCTTCCGGACTGAGGGGAGCAGTCTCGACTCCCTCGGCTTCCAGGACCTCCTTGGTCAATTCGTCGAGCCCAGCGAAGGCGTCCTCTCCTCCTCCCTCGAACTGCGTTGCTCTCCCGCTCGCCTCGCCGGACACTCCGGCATCCGGATTGATCAGCGCATCGGCAGCCCCGCCGTCGATATAGCTTTCATCGTTTGATACCGGGGTGTTGGGATCATCGACGGCATACGATGATACGCCACTCATCGCCGCCACCGCCAACACGATGAGAAAATACACCGGCAACAGCCTGTACCCTTTCATTCCATGCACAGTTTTCATGTCAGTCTCCTGATTGTCCGAATAGCTGGAATCATTCTTCCGTTCAATGGACAAGTCACCGGACGACGTGAAGAGGGCGTCGCGAATTCCTGGGGAATGTGGCGCGATCTCCATGTCTTACATACGCAAGTGACTGTAATAATTAGTTTATTCAGTCACTCGGCTTTAGGAGAACAAAATTGTCGGACCCCTGGAAGTGGGCGGTAACCCTATTGAGGCCGGGGAACATGCTCCATATCCGATCTACCATGTCCTGCCGACGAGTGCAGGGCCGACTTCAATTCGTGCACCGGTCTCCGTTCCCCGGCCCCCCATCGGCGCCGGGGCGCACCTGAAGTATCCCCCTTCACTGAACCATATCTGTTGCCCCAATCCGCAATCAGGTATATGCTTCGTGCAGCGATGGCGTTGGAGCAGTTTTTGCGGAACAAGGGGAATAGTTGTCGTTGAACAAGGGGTCTACCGCCATGACCCGGTTTTTTGGCGTGGTTCATGGAACGTGTGTTTGAGGGAACACTCGAGAGGGCTCATGGTCATTCGGACTTACCGTCATTCCCGCGCAAACGGGAATCCGGGCCTCTTGAGATTTCATAGACCCCCGCTCCCCGCCTGCGCGGGGACAAGCTTCGCGGGGACGACGGCTTAAGCGCCGCCCTGTTTTAAACCATGCCGGCATTTTGAAGCCGAGCGGAGATGGAAAATGCTGGATACAATCGTAAGTCTCTGGATACTCTGTGGAATAATTGCAGTAATGATGGCGACCAGTAAAGGCGAAAAGAATCTCTTGCCGCTTCTCTCGTCCATCATTCTCGGTCCCTTTGGGATCGTTCTGGCAGTGAGGAGAAAGAAAGTCAAAATGCTTTGCCCGTATTGTGATGATTCCGTTGATGTCGATAGAGACGCCTGTTCGTTGTGCGGCCTGAAAATCGAAGAGATTAACCGGCCCGGAAAGAGAAAGAACATTGCGGCCGGGCAGTGTCTTGAATGCGGGAAAAGGGATGTTCATGACGCCTACATCGAAGACGGCTCATGGGGTAAGTGGTGCCCCAACTGCAAAATGTCGATCAAGAGAATGCGTGAAAGGTCGTTGGGAAAGAGCGCATAAGGTCCGCGGGGGACAGGTCCGGTTTCCGGGCGCCCGGGCAGCCTCCAGGCTTTGCGCTCTTGTCACTTCCTGAAATACCTTCCTCCCCGCCTCGTGATCGGTCTCGGCATGCCGGCGAAAAGGGATTGCATATTGCTGTTCGGATCCACAACCATACCGACCAGGTTGTTGTCCGTCGCTCTTCTCATCATTTTCCACCTGGGGTCCTTAAGTCCCCGACGACTGGAGTTTGAAAAAAGCTTCGTTCGTATTCCTTCGAGAACCAGGTGATAGGTGATGAGAGCCGTTGAATTTCCATTATTTGGATCACTCGAAACTCTTAAGGTTCGTTGTTCCTGACCACATCCAATATGCTTCCAACAAATTGCTCCAGAGTATTTTTATTACCTTCCGAAAGACCGGCGAACTTAATGCCCATGGCAGCTTTTTGCTCATCGATACTCAGACTCTTGACCGTTCCCGAGAATCGCTCGGATTCATCATCTCCAAATGCCGGTATGTTGATGACCACCTCCTCATCAATCCTTGCCCTCAACCCTCCCTTGCCCGGATGCTTGACCACCAGACGGCATCCGCCCGTGCTCAGATCGACGATGATCCCGCCATGGCGGCTATCTCCAACAGAAAGTTCAACAGGCAGGTAGCAGCATATCCGCGGATCTTTTCTCAGGTTGATCGCCTCTATTTTGTCGGGATACGCCATCACGAGCATTCGTACGTTCGGGTGCAGCACATGGCACAGCACTTTGGACCTGAAGCCGTAGACGCTTCCCGAATGCACGCATTTCACTACAACAGGCCGCCCCTCGTAGAACTGGCTCCTCAGTTGGGCGCTCCCGGGACTGCGAACGATCATGAATTCCGGCGCATCGATCCCTATGAGGATTGCCTTGAACCGAATGTCCGCGTCGCACTGAATATGCAACTGGCTTCCCATTTCGATATTGATGCGATCTCCGGTGATGGTGCTTTTCATCTTCTCTTCCATTCCCATGAAACCTAGAAACGATTTCAGCAGATCGGGATCGAAAGTGGATTTCATATCCTCTTTCATCAGGGACAAGGCGTCGGAGCCCGACAGTTTTTTCTTGTGCGGCCGCTTTGTGGTGAGGGTGTCGTAGACATCCACGATGCGTGCTACTCGCGACGGCGCGCTGATCTGATTACCCTTCAGTCCGGCCGGGTACCCGGAACCGTCGTAGGCCTCGTGATGGTGAAGCACCACATCCAGTTGGTCCTCGGTCATGGCCTGAGTGCTCAACAGACGCTGGTATCCGGCTGTCGTATGTTTCTTCAGCACCTCAAACTCCTCGACATCCCACCGGGACGATTTATCCAATGCCTTGTTTTCGTCCGGGTTTTTCCCGATATCGTGAAAGAGCGCTCCCAATCCGAAATTCAACACCTGCTCCTTGGGCATTTTCAGGGAATTGCAGAAGGCCATCCCTAGGATCGCTACCTGGG
>CAYOVG010000202.1:0-12623 GCA_964407285.1 uncultured Syntrophobacteraceae bacterium | reverse complement strand
GCCCCTCGGCCGTGCCCAACAGACCCGGTTCCACCCCGGTCGGGTCCGGCGCAATCTGCTGCCCCGGAAGCGCATCGACAGCTCCGCTCGCGAACAGGTCCGCGACCCTGTCACGCCATGCCTGGAGCTTCTCTCCGGGTGTCTTGACGGCGTTGACGATTGTTGAAGGCGCCCCCGCGCCCTGGAGACGCACGGGTTTCCACATGACCACCAGTTCTTCGTAATTGCC
Source organism: uncultured Syntrophobacteraceae bacterium (assembly GCA_964407285.1). GTDB lineage: Bacteria > Desulfobacterota > Syntrophobacteria > Syntrophobacterales > Syntrophobacteraceae > CAYOVG01. The sequence goes on along the minus strand of CAYOVG010000202.1, from coordinate 12,394 downwards.
CGAACCTACCAGAATCAGGTCTCCCGGAGCGGCTGCATCGACGGCGGCCTGAATGGTCGCGTAATCGGTCGGAACCTGGATGGGAGCCGGGCTGCCGGCTGCTCCAATCGTCACGTGAATTCCGGTGACGGTCGTGAGCCGCTCGCCGGAGCCCCTGGTCACCATCAACCGGCCGGAACTCATTCGCACGGGAAAAGAAGGTATGCGGGCCCTTATGGTATTGTTGTCCCATGAAACAATCTCAAGGTTGCGGCCGTCGATGGTCACCCTGCTCGATCCCTGAACATAAGCCCCGAATCCATAGTCGCGCAGCAACGGCGCTGTCCCTCCCCGGGGGTCTCTCACCGGCGTCCATCCCATCGACTCAATCGTAATGAACCCTTCATCCCTGGAAACGTAAGGACCGACAAAGCCGTCCCCTCGAACCGCACGGATGACGGGCGTGCCGTTCTTGAGGTCGCAATCGAGCGGTTGCTGGTTCTGGCCGGCAAACGCGGCTATCGGCTCCACGGGCGTATCCAGGTACGTCGTTGCACCGGGCATGAACTGGAAGGTGTAGCAGAACTGCGTGTATTGCGACTTGAATTGGGGATCGGTGATGAACCGACCGGGATCGTTCGGATCGGGAATCGGTCCCGGGTCGTTCATGCAAGCCAGCAGCATATTCGGCGACATGCCGCTGGGTACCGGGATATTCGCCGTATAGGTGGATGGGACCAGAGCGTTGTAGTTGCCGTACTGGTCGGAATAGACACGAGTGATCTCTCGTCCCGTCCAGTCGCGGAAAGAGACCGGTACGAATGGAAGGGCGAATTTTTCGCCGAAATTCGGATTGAGCGGATCGAACTCGTTGGCCAGATCATTGAGGATCATGCCTTTGATGTTCGCGGCAATCGGCACTTCGGTAAAGGCAAAGAAGTCCGCCGCCGCGTTTTTCCCCGCGGACAGGAACACCTGCTTGCAGTCACACGTATTTAGCGAAACGGGAGAAGTCGCGAAATCACCCTGGTAGATCGGAGATTCCGGATCGTAGTAGGGATGGAATATTCCGGAGAATAGGGAGAGAAACTCCGGCACGACATACGGTTCGCCCACGCACGGCGGGACGAACGGAAAAGCCTGGGGCATCGCCGACATCGGGTCGGCGGGTTTGTAGGTTTCGCCAAACGCTACGTTCATGTTTTGAGCTTTCACGATCTCGTAGCCCGGCGGAGGCGCCGCCTCCACGATGTATATGCCCGGCTTGAGTCCCCCGGGATTATTGACCGCGTCATAGCCCGGGAAAGCATACCCGCCGTCGAATACGCCGGGCCGCACCTGGTTGAAGTTGCGCAGGCCGTCGTAGCATTTCCCGTCCAGGTAGAACGGGTCGGCCGGAGTCGTATTGCCGCCGTCGGGCCCGCCTCCCGGACAGCCCGTGGGCTCGTTATCGTCCCAGCTGTCCGTCCAGGTGACGGCGACGGCGTCTCCCCGATCCCATATACCCGCGCCCCCTTCCAGGCTGTTCTCAACATCCTCGGGACCTTTGGCCCCGCCTTGCGACCAGCCGAAAGGATAGTTGTCGATATCGGCCCTTTGGACGCCGTCCGTTGCATTCACGGTGTCGATCACCCCGTCCCCGTTGGAATCACGGTACAGGCAGACCTGCACGCGAGGTATCCCCGGCTCCCAGTTCTGGGCGACGTCATCCTCCGGGCTGGGCTCTGCGCGAGTCGTCTTGTAGACTACCATGCCGGAGATCCCGCCGTTTTCACCCAACTGTGTCTTGTAAGTGGTTTTGCCCCACTCGATGGCATTGGTCTGGCCGAGAAAAGCTTGAAATGCCTGGGTGAGCACTTCGCCCTTCTGCGTCCGCCAAAGCGTATCGCCATTTTCATTGGATGGGTCGTCCGGTGATTGTGCTTGCGGATTCAGGCGGCCGTAACCGGGAAAGGCTTCCGTGGCCGTATCGACCGGTCCGCCCGCGTCGGCCGCGGCGGTCATGCCGGTCGCTTTATAAGGGGCCGCAAAATCAACTTCCGCGACCAGCCAGTTGAAAAAGGGGAACACTTCATCGAAGGCATAGTTGCCCGCATTGTCGGTTCCCGCATTCTGGTAAACAGTGCCGTCCCGCCAGCGGAGATTCACCGATGAGGAAAGGCCGCGCTCGCCGGCATCCCGAAATCCGTTTTCGTTTGTGTCGAAGAATACCTTTCCCCTGAGGTGAGCAAACCAGTCAAAAACGGCCACTTTGCCCAGGTCGCACGACCCGTCCGCCGTATCGCACGCTCCTGCGCTGACGACGATCTGCGCGGAAGCAAAAACGATATCCAGGTTCTTGTCCCAAATCACCAGTTGGTAGGTCCCGTCCGGAACGTTTGGAATACTGAACCTACTTCCAGTCGATGTGGCCGCGGCGTAAACTCCCACGCCGACCCCAACCGACAGGTCGTTCAAGCCGACATAGGCGTCGGGAAACACGGCGCCCTCGTGGAACGTGTAATCCGGTGGCCGGGAGTTGTGGGTGCTGACAACCTGCCCGGAAATCGTGACGCCGCCGGATGCGGGAAGGTTGTTGAACAGCTTCGTAAATCCAAATGACACATGCGGGCCGGGAGGACCAAACTCGGTGAAGAACGGCGGCTCGTTCGCCTTGACCCATGCGTCTATGACCTTTGTCCCCTCGAGGGTGCTGGTTTGAATCCATGAGCCGTCGGGCGGATCGATCTTGACGCCGTATTTGGCCGGAGCCAGGTTCTTGATGACTGCAACCCCGTTGGCGTTTGTGGTTATGACTCCATTCCCCATTCGAACCACGCTTCCATCGGCGCCGTATTCGGTCCCCAGGGGGTTTCCGTAGACATCCCGCTGAACCTGCCCGCCGCTTGCGCCATAGCGTCCGGCCGGCTCCTCGAGTATGATCTGGAATCCCTCGAGTCCCAATTCCTGTGGGAGGTCCGGGGCATTGTTGATCGGCTGATTGTCATGGAAGACGAATACGCGGATCTGGGCAGTCGGAAGTGGAAGCTTGTTCAGGTAGACGACGGCATCCGCCTCACCCGACGCATTCGTTCCAAAAGACGTGCCGCCCATGGTGTAACTTTCCGCTTCATTGGGCAGCACCGAAATGAAGTAGCGGCTGTTCGGCTTGAGATTGAGCGTGCCCGGCGCTCCTGTCCCCTGGGCCGCAATCGGCATGTAACTGCGGTGGAAATTGAGGCCGAGCGCTTCCGGATCGACATCGGGAACAGCGGCGTTTACGTCCGGATGAAACGTGAGGTCCTCCTGAACCATCCAGCGATAGTCGTTTAGCTGTATTTGTGTAGCGGGGGAGGTTGTGTTGTCCACGCCCACCACTCTGAGAGTAAGGGCCTGGGCATCGATAGGAAGCACAATGCACCATATCAGTGCAAGCAACACCGATGCAAAAGCATCCATATCGGCAATTCCCGTTCTCCTCTCCTGTCCCATTGAGTTACTCCTTTTCCTTGTTGTATGGACGTCATGGCCTTAACGAGATGCCCGGTCTCCAAGCATCAGGCGTCTCCTTTCTCTTTGTTCTTTCTATTCAATTTCCCGCTGCCGGGTTCGGGTCCATGCAGGTTATGAATATCCGGGGCAAGTGACTGGATTCGGTGGGCAGAGTCGTGAACAAGGCCGAAAAGCAAGAGACACTCCTCGTCCTCGCAATGCGAGACCCTTTCGTCGGCCATCTCCGACAGCCGGCTGCACAGCTCCAGCAATCTCGACATGCAGCGCTTACATTGCACGGTCATTCTTGCCTCCCGCGTTGCTGGAAGTAAGTTACGCCCGGCATGGAGGCGTCCGGAAATAATCTCCTCCCTTGCATCGTTTCCTCCTTCTGCAGGTCCTGGAGTGTCTGAATGTTCGGAAAGGACACCTCCTTTCCCGTTTCATGCAACCTGCCGGTCGTTGCATCGAGCCGAGGGCTCCCGGCTCCAATCGGCAACCATCTGCGGGGTAGTTGAGCAACGAGCAAGCCAATAGCGCACTTCCACATTAAGGTCTTGATATTAGATTCTTTTTCTGACTCGAGGCGTGGTTCGCCGCAATGCCGGCAACCTACTCGGAATGGGACACCGCGCTACTCCCGAAAAACCATAAAAACTATAAATACAGGATATCTTCAATGATATTAGACATATATTGCTTAACGGGACCCGCTTTCACCGGCCTCTGACGTTGCATTACGCTAAATGGGACACCGGGACAGTTCGGACATTCCCCTGAGCCGGCCCATCCGATATGTTCCGCTATATGTATCGAAATTGTGTATCCACGGTCCGAAACGTTGCGCCGCCGGAACACATTCTCTCTCTGAATTTTGAAAATAGTTCAGTAATCTCAATGGATTAATTAAATATCTGAGTGACCTGGGCGAAGGATTCCGACAATCGGCACGATCGATGAATGATGGACGACCATGAGCGTTGCCCGGAATCCGCCACGCTATCCTGCGATCGGCCCAAACGGTGCGGCAGGATTCAGGTATGTTCAAGAATGCTCGGTTCAGACGGGAGAACGACTTGGCGACTCGGCACTTTCAGGGAGATCATCTATGAAACCGGCGCTTCTACGGAATTTTGCACTCGTCATCATCCTTATCTTCACTGTCTTCACGGAAGTTCATGCCGGGGATAGGTCGGCCGCCCCTCCAACGGCCGGACCCGGGGCATCCGTTGCAGCGCAATCCACTGCGAAGGAGGGTCCGGAGCAACGAGCGCCCGGTAAGCCCGGAAGTGACGGAGACGGAACAACGGAAGAACCGGGTGAGGCTGAAGACGTGATTGAATCTTCGCAGGGAATATTTTCGCGGGAAGGCGAGAAGTACGGCCAAGCTCCCCGGAAAGTCGCCGCGGAAAGCGTTGAAGCCGCGGGGGGAAGCGCGGGCGCGGCCGGGGAAAGCGGTGACCGGCGCGAGGATAAGGGCTCCAAGGACGGTCCCCTGGACAGAAGATGGATCATCAAGCAAAAGAAGCCCGAAAAGGTGGATAGGAACAGGAACGAAACTCCAACCGTCCAGTGGACGGATGAAGCTCAAAAGTCTCGTTGCGGCGCCCGCCTAACGGAGATAAACGAGAAATACCAGGGCGCCCGGCATTCCTCCGTTCAGGGAGACACATGCAGGACGGCCGAGTACGCCGGCGCATTCTTGACCATATCGAAGATCTGTGAAAAGGAGTGTCCCAAGGATTTCCTGGAGGCGTACGGCTACGACGACAAGCTTATCAAAAATTTGAAAACGCTCCATGAATTGGGTCTCAAGCGCTGTCGCGGCTTGAACTGACGAAACAACCGAGGCATCCGGGACCACCTTCGTCTCGGATTCCCGGATGCCCCGTTTAGTCGAGTTCAGTCGAGCGACTCGATAACCTTCCGCGTGATCCGGTCAAATCCGATGACCCCTTTTCCCTTATGATCTTTCATGAATTCGTTTGCCTCGGCATCCTCCTTGAAAGGGATAAGCTCACGTCCCATGGGACCGTAAACATCGCTGCCGATGACGTAGTGCGCTTCCCTGGCGTCAATAAAAGTCACGTTGTAGTATTCGGTAACATAAATATGCTTGATGTCTTCCGTTTTTCTACCCGCGGCGTCGTACTTGTCGAGAGCAAAATAGTACTTCATCAGGTCTTTGGTCCCATCGAAGAAAACGGCGGACCCGTCCTTGAAGATTATTCCACCGATCCAGTCAGGGTATTTCGCCACGAACATTCCACATACCGGACATTTGTCTTCGGAGGAGGGTTTGATCCATTCCTCGTGGGCCGACAATGGAAACGGCCATGGAAAGGCGATGAGCCAAAAAAGAAAAATGAGCAAGACACGCCTGTGCAGCATTCCGACCTCCTTTTTCACCGCGGATGCGATTCGTGTTCCCATTGCCGGAGAAGCCCTTTCTTCTCCGTTCATGTCAATACGTTGAGCTTTGTTTCCATGCCGATCTCAGATGTCGCCCAATTCTGGTGCTCCGGCTTTTTCCGGGATTTCCCGCTTCCGCAACTTCGATACTCCACATTCCTCATCCTGATGACGACCGTCCAGAAAACGATAGAGGGTTGACCGGGATACACCCAGTATCTTCGCCGCTTTCTTTCTGTTTCCCTTTACCTCGTCGAGCGCCTCGGCAACTCTGTCGGCCTTCAACTTCGGCTCTCGCCTGGCCGGCCCGACGGCGCGTCTTGCCCGACCGGCAAGCGACGGCGGCAGATGCTCGGGTCGGATTGCCCCCTCCCTGCACCGCACCAGGGCGAAGTAGACGGCATTTTGCAGCTCTCGTACGTTGCCGGGCCAATCGTAACGCATCATCATGGAAAGCGCGTCCGTTGAAAGGGATGCCGCTTTCCGGCCCAGCTTCCTGGTGAGGGACTTGAGGAAATGATGGGCAAGCAGAGGGACATCCTCCATTCGCTCGCGCAAGGGAGGAAGGGTGATCGGGACCACACACAACCTGTAGTAGAGGTCGCTTCGGAACCTGCCCGCCGCGACCTCGGCCTCCAGGTCCTTATTGGTGGCGCTTACCACGCGAACATCCACATGGACCGTCTTTGTGCTTCCAAGCCGCTCAAAGCATCCCTCCTGCAGCACCCGCAGCAGCTTCACTTGAAGGTTCGGGCACATATCCCCGATCTCATCGAGGAAGATCGTTCCTCCGTCGGCCAGTTCGAAACGGCCCTTCTTGTCGCTGACGGCACCGGTAAACGCTCCCCTCACATGCCCGAACAGCTCGCTTTCGAGCAGCCCGTGGGGCAGAGCCGCGCAGTTGACCGGGACGAAACGTTTCGATACCCTGGGACTGTTGTTGTGGATCGCATTGGCCGCCAATTCCTTGCCGGTTCCGGTCTCTCCCTGGATCAACACGGGCACATTGACGGGAGCTACATCCCTTAACATTTCGTAAAGGGCGAGCATCTTCTCGTTGCGACCTACCATGCCGCACATACCTGTACAGGCATTTGCTCCCGGGCGAGCATCAAACAGCCCGTGCGGCTTCTCAATCACCAGCACGATCAGTTTCCTGCCGGAAATCTCCACGGGTTTTGCGCTTATGGAGTCCATCAGGAGCCGAATCACCGGGTCGTCGGTGAAGCGCGCGCCTTTGTTGCTCCCGACCTCGCCATTATTCAAGAGAGCTTCCAATATCAGCCGATGTCTGCAGCACTTTCCGCAACCGTCGGAGTCGCTGCAGTTGCTCGACATCCTGAACACGGGCAGATAGCAAAACCCTTTCCTTTTCTCCGTGTCGGCGCTCTCCGGATCGGTAATCCCCGGTGTGGTCTTAAGAGCTTTGTTCATCGCAAGCACCCAGCCGTCCTCGTCCACCAGCATGGCGCCCTGGGGAATGATCTCCAGCAGCGACCATACCGACGAACCGTCCGCAATCCATTTAGAAGCCTGCATTACCACCCTTTTCCTCCCCGGTTGCCGAATCATCCGATTCAAAGGAGTATCCGCGTATCCGAAACGCCGCCCTCGTTGGAGCATGGTCTCCAATCACACCCCTGCCCCACCGCTACGCTCCACCAATTACCGATGCAATCCCCCGTACCTGCTGTAGCGCCGACCCCATGCCAACCCCGGGGCAAAGACCAATGAAGAAATCCAAATGATCAAAGCGTTAACGATTACTCTCGCCCTGCCGAATAACAATGTATTACATTTGTAACCACTTGGTATGTATCACTCAATACGCAAAGACCCTACAATTTTATGGACAATCCCCTACCCTCCAGGTGCGCAACGCAAAGAAAGCTTATTAGTCCCACATGATGTATGAGCGGGGATTAGTGCAGGCCGAAAACATGACATATTTGTATGTAATACACTAACCTGATAAGCAAGAGAGCCTCCCTCCACGCCATATCTGTACGCCGGACAAATAGAAGGGGATGCGCCAAAGAGGTAAAGAAGAGAACAGGCGTTACGGAGGAACAAAGGAAGAGGCCTGTGGTGAGCGAGAGCTTCAACGGGAAGAATCCGACCCGTTTTGGAGAGCGGGATTGCTTCGCCGGTTCTTGGAGAAGCTCAAAGTGAGAAAGTATCCCGACACCGTTACGGTTGCGGACCGCGGGGAAAGCTTCTTCACCCTTTCTTGGACTCCGCAAACACGCAAATGGGAATGGAGTTCAAGATCCGACAATTCGCCGGAGATCGAGGAAAGCTCGTGGCGCGCGGCATATTCACCCATGAGTAATGGCCTGGGAAGTGTCTCGGCGTCTATCATCATTGCGAGAACGGATAGTTTTCGCGGAGCGAGCCATGCGTCTGAATCAATCAAGTACTTTGACATTAGGCGGCATCAGGCAAATCAAGACCCAGGAAATCAAGGACAATCTCAACTTTCTCCGCGGGAGTTATCCCAAGTATACTGCGAACGGTTGGAATCCTGACTTCCCTCCACTCCATCCTGTTTGACAGGCAGTCCGATTATAAAGGTCGAGCCCTTTCCGGGTTCACTCTCGATCCGGATGCTTCCCCCATGCCACTCGACTATTTTGCGGCATATGGCGAGTCCCATGCCCGTTCCTCCGTACTTCAATCCGATGCTCACTGCCGAATTCGGGCTCGAGGGGGTGATTGAGGCGGGCGCGTGCCTCGGCCAGGACCCTTTGCCGATCCTCGGGGTGGACTGTTGCGGGAATTCCGACTCTTAGAGGCATCGGATCGGAGGGGCGAAAGCCGTATATCTCCATAAATTCGGGAGACCAGTAATCCTCACCGGTCTCAAGGTTACGTGAGTAGGCGCCCATCCTCGCAGCCTCAGCGGCCAGACGGAAACGCTCCTCGCTATCCCGCAGGGCCTGCTCGGCCTGCTTTCGCTCGGATATATCTCTCCAGGCAATCACTGCGCTTGTAATGTTGCCCTCACCATCCCGGATGGGTGCGGCATTGCATAGAGTGGTGATTCTCCTGCCGTGGGAATCTCCGAGAACCCACTCCTCTCCGGTGACGATCTCTCCGGTTGCCAGTGCCCTGGCCAGGGGCAGCTCCTCCCCAGTGGTAATGGTGACTCCATCGGGATGGTAGATCTCCTATCTTTTGCCGTGCCGCCCAATGGGGTCGGCGTTGAGGTATTCTTCGGATCTGCCGAGTAACTGCTGCCCGTATCGGCTTACCATCCGGATCCGCCCATCCGGAGCATCGGCTATGGTGATCCCCTCGGGGATATGCTCCATGAGAGCCTCTAGGATTCGCTCGCTTTCTTCCGCCTTGACCAATCTTTGGCGCAGGTCTTGGAGTTCTGCAATAAGCTGCTCTTTTGTCTTCTCTTCATCCCTCATGCCTGTTTGTCTCCACTGCTGGGGCGGACGGCTTGTGAGCGCAAGGCCTGGATCTGCCGGGAAGGCAGAGTCATGATAAAAGTGGAGCGCTCTCCAGGCGTACTTCTTGCCGTAATGGTCCAGCCATGGCGCTCCACGATCTTTTTGCAGATGGCCAGGCCCATGCCGGTTCCCTCATAGCTGCTCGATCTGCCGTGAAGCCTCTGAAAGGGTGAGAAGATCCTATCGAGATATTTTTCCTCGAATCCTATGCCTTTGTCTTCGACCTCGATTATATGGTGACCATTGTCGTTGCGGGCATGCACTTTCACCACCGGCTTCTCCCCTTCCTTGTGGAACTTGAGGGCGTTTCCGATGAGGTTTTGGAATAGCTGGCGCATCTGGGTGGGATCGGCCTCAATTATTGGAAGTTCGCTGACCTGTACTTCTCCACCGGTACTTGAAATCCTCACTTCCAGATCGGAGAGGACTTCACCAAGAAGGGTTGAAAGATCAACCCGCTTGAAAGGCTCGGCTTTCGTGCTCACCCGCGAGTACTCAAGAAGGGAGTTAAGAAGGGTTTGCATACGGCCCGTTGCGCCGAGCATCCGATTGAGGTAGTCTTTGCCTCCTTCCCCCAAGGCATCGCCATACCTCTCCTTGAGCATGTTCCCGAAAGAGCTGACCTTTCTCAGAGGCTCCTGCATGTCATGGGAGGCAATGGAGGCAAAATCCTGGAGGGCTTGATTGCTCTCCTGGAGCCTTGCCATGGTGGTTTGAAGCTCGGCGGTGCGCTCCTGGACCCGAAGCTCCAACTCATCGCGTGCACGCCTCAGCTCTTCCTCCATCTCCTTTCGTTCCGTGATGTCGTGCGAAATCGCGATGGTCCCGACGATTCTGCCTTCCGGATCATGATACGGTGCCTTGCTCGTGAGGAAAACCCGCCTGGTACCGGAGAACGGAATCGTTTCCTCAAAAGTGTGCAATTCACCTTTCTCAATGATCCCGCGATCCTGTTCCATTATCCCTTCGGCTGTTTCAGCAGGGAAGAAATCGAGATCATCCTTGCCCATGATCTCGTTGGCGGAGGCTTTGCCGAGCCGCCTGGCGCCGGCGCCCGGTGCATCCCCAACGCGTACGGCTCCCTGGTGGAGCAGCACGAATTCCTTGACAATGGACAGCCCCAAGCCCGTGCCCCCATGATGTCTTGCGGAACCTGAATCCATCTGTCGGAACCGCTCGAAGACCACATCGCGCTGGTCGGCAGGAATACCCGGCCCGCTGTCGCATACAGTAAGCACCGCTTTCTCGCCTTCACTTCGTAGCTGCATCTTAACCCTTCCTCCCGATCCCGAGGGCGTGAATTTGAAGGCATTGGAGAGAAGGTTCAAGAGAACGCGCTGGATCTTGTCCGGGTCTACCTGAGCGGGCATATGCTTTGGAGCAACCACATCAAAGCGGATCTGCCGCTCACTGGCGACGCTTTCAAAATGGGAGCCCACCACGCGCACCAACCAGGCTAGATCGCTCTCGACATAATCGGCCTCCATTTTGCCCACCTGGAGCTTTGAGAGGTCCAATAGATCGTTTACGTGTCTGAGCAACGTGCGTCCATTGCGCTGTACCACGAGCAAATCATTCCGTGCCGCATCCTCCAGATCTTCGTGCTTCAGCAAACGGTCCACTGGACCGAGGATGAGAGTGAGCGGCGTGCGCAACTCATGGCTCACATTGGCGAAAAACTGGCTCTTGAGTACATCCAGCTCCCGTGTCTTCTCGTAGAGCCGGGCCAGTTCCTCGTTGGCCTCCTTGAGCTTCAAGCTCGACTCGGCCACCTCGCGGGACCGGGAATAGAGATCCGCCTCCATTTGGACAGCTCGCTCCCGCAGGGCATCGGTCAGCCTGGCCTGCTCAATGCCCTGCTGCTTCAGCAGCACAAACTCGGTTACGTTCTCAACCCGGTGAATGATATAAGCAAGAGAGCCGTCCGGATTAAAGACCGGGGAATTGACAGGGCTCCAGTAACGCACTTCGAAGCACCCGCCTTCCGATTCCGACTTGCGGACATCGTGCCTATGCACCACCATGGTATCGGTCTCGAGAGTCTGCAACACCCGATTGAGGGAAGCACGGGTGTTGCGTATGGCATCTGCGGAAGGATCGTCGGGGTTATCCGGAAACACGTCAAAGAGATGCCGGCCGATGATATCCTCCCGCCGGGTCAGGGTTGCCTGCAGGTAGGCGTCGCTGGCGGCAAGGATGCGCAAGTCGGGGTCAAGAACTATGTAAAGAACCGGAGCCTGCTCGAAAATGACCTTAAAATCCGGTTCGGTGAATGCCTTGGTGTTCACAAGTGACTCCTGGTGCCGAGAGTCCCTCCGCGCCGTGCCTCTGGTTGGGTGGGTTGTCGAACAGAGAATAATTCGGAGTAATCTTCGCATATTTCGGCAAACCAGGAAAGCCTTTCGGGCAAAGGCGACCCCGGGTGTCGTCCGGACTGCCCGATTCCCGTATGGAGCATTGAGGGCGGAAAGCCCTGTCCCATGCCTTCGTATATACCATGGCCTCGCCGGGCGGAATAATATCTGCGCCCTATTCCAAGATATACCGGACTCCTGCAAAATTACCCGAAAAAATGCGCCCCATCAGGAGAGGCTGCGTGGACGAAGAATGCTTGGATCATAACATCAGGAATCCAGTCAACAGGAACCCATTCGATCCGGTCGATCCGGTTTTGAGTCCGGCCCCCCGTGCGCTTCCTCTCCACGGCCGACCGGGTCTTTACACGGCAAGTCCTTCCAATGGACCCCGATGCAGTGACGTTCCGGCAGCTTGCGGCAGCACCGGCCGGCGCTTTGAGGCAACCGGACGGTGTCGCATGATTCCTCATAAACCGCACACCGGACCACCACGCACACCGGGCTACCGGACAACCGACAACCGCGCACACGGCAAACACCGCACAAAGGATATTCAAATACCATGGCGGAAAACACACCCTCGACAAGGAGCCTCTCCGTTCTCGATGCCGTGGTCATCATCGTGGGCATCGTCATCGGGGCGGGCATATTCAAAACCCCTTCAATCGTTGCGGCCAATGCCGGCAGCGGATGGGCGATGATCCTCATCTGGGG
>CAYOVG010000201.1:0-12644 GCA_964407285.1 uncultured Syntrophobacteraceae bacterium | reverse complement strand
GAAGCCGTAGCTGCACACAAAAAGAAAGCACCAAACCGGGTGGTCGCGCAACCGCGGCTTCGCTACGGAGTAAGCTGCACGTAGACCTTGCCTTCGCCTTGACGGAAGACGACCAGGTCCGCCTTGCCGTCGCCGTTGAAATCCGCCGTGAAGGGCAGGTCGGTCGGACCCGACGGGAAACCGGATGCCGCCAGCCTGTTCTCCGACATCTCGAATCCGCGCGAATAGACGACGTATACCTGGTTGTTGGGGGAGGGCAGGAATGCGGCGAAATCGGAAAGCCCGTCTCCATCGATGTCGGCGGTCCGCACTGCCTGGCCGGGATCGACGGCAAACCAGTCGCTCCACTTGGTGGAGCTGTAGCCGTCGGAAAAGCGCGTGCCCGTGGACAATGCGACGTAGACGTCCCCACGGGCGGTGGGACTGTCCGTTGCGAAGGTGATGATGTCGGCCTTGCCGTCTCCGTCCACATCCCCCACTTCGGGACGCTCGAAGGTGTTCACGGCAAAGAAATGGTGCCACACTTCGGGGGACCGGAAGCCGTTTCCATCTGAGAGCGCCGCATACACTTTTCCCCTCCGACGGGAGAATGCCACTATATCGCAGTACCCGTCCCCGTTCACGTCCCCTGCCTTGATGACGTCGTCGTCGCTTTCGCCGACCGCGTCGAGCCGGAGTTGCGATGCATTCATGCCCGAACCGTAAGACGTCGCCACGTACACCTGTTTTGTCGTCTTCACGAGCCACGTGGCGATGTCGTCGATATGGTCGCCGTTGAAATCGCCTACCACCACCTTCTCGTCCGGGTTCACGGCGAACCAGTCGTTCCACTTGACGCTGTTCCCGAACCGGGAGCCGTCCGAGAGGGCGACATAAACGTCCCCGACCGCGTTGGGATTATCCCTGGTAAAAGTGATGACGTCCGACTTGCCGTCGCCGTTGAAATCTCCGGTCATGGGGGTCTCCCGCGTATCCACGGCAAAGAAATCGCTCCAGATCGTCGGATCGGAATACTCGAAAGCTCCGATATCGTGCCCCGATCCCTGAGGACGTGGAGTTCCCGCTATATCGCCCGGCGGTCCCCCATCGGACGAGCCCGCGTCGATGCAGGGCAAGTCCGCTTTCAGCCTGAAGCTGCCGGCGCGAAGAGACCGGACATCTCCATCCGCGCCGTCTCGGGACATGGAACGCCGGACCCCGGGATAGTCGCTTTCCGCTTCCGCATCGGGATACGACCTCGATTCCTCCCCGTCGCGCCCCGATACTGTTCCGACGTTTGCCCGTACGGAACTGCCGGACGGATCTGTGAATCCCGGGTCAACGTTCACTATATCGCCGGGGAACCGGGAGGGTTCATAGTGTCCACCCTCCTTGTAAAGCAGATTGTGATCGGAGACGACCACCGATTTGCCCCAGTATCCCGTCCCCGTGTTATAGAATATGTTGTTACGGATCGTGCACGAATTGTCGCAGCCGATACCATGGTATTGTATGTTTGCGAACGTATTGTTGTGTACCTGAATGTTCGGGATATCTCCGATGCATAGTCCCCAGGCGTGGCTGTTGCTGAATACATTGTTCTTGAATATTATATCGCTGCTCTTGTGATGGTTCTCACCCTGCAGCATGGCTCCCTGGTGCATGTCGGAGCATATGTTGTTCTCTATGGTGACGTTGTTTGCAAACAGCCCGTTGTTGTCGAAGGTCTGAAAGCAATCGACGTGGGAGCTTCCGATATCGTCCAGCTCCATTGAATGCAGATAGTTTCCATGGATTGTATGGTCCGATCCGAAGAACCTGATGTAATCGTTGTCCTCGGAGCTGTCCCATTTCTTCAAACCGTTCACTTCATTATGGCTGACCGTGCATCCTGATCCGTTGAATATTATTCCGTACTGGCACATGAGCATGTAATTGTTCATTATGGAATTTCCGGAACCGTCCGAATAAACGCCGGCAAAGGGAATATACTCCATGTAATTGTTTGTAATGCTGGTGTAATTTCCTTTACAGTAGATTCCGGCGGTCCTTTGGGATGAAATATTCAGGATGTTGAATGCGTCGATGTTTATGTAGCTGCCGGTAATGGAGAAGCCCTTGCATACAGCCTTGTTGCTCTGTTCCGATCTGAATGTGATAGGGCTTCCGGATAATCCCGATTTTTTTATGATCACCCTCTCATCATATTTTCCCGGCTTCACATATACGGTGTCGCCGGCAGATACGACGTCCGCGGCATGTTGAATCGTGCACCAGGGAGCGTATTCGGTTCCACTCCACGAGTCGCTGCACGAAGAGGCGTTATCGACATTGTAGATTGCGCATCGGGCTTCCCGGGGCGTCCATATGCAGAAGGCAAAAAACAACGCAAACAGATAGCCGAGCCTGCGTACACTCGAATCCATTCATCCAACCTCTGCCCTTGAGGGAATGCCTTCAATGGGCGAATCCTGATTATTATAATGCGCCTATGGTGATCTCCTCTGCTTTTATAGGGTTATTAGCAAGTTGCAGGCCATGAGTTGACGCTCGCCGAAACGTCCCTTGCCCGTATCGCCGCCGCTACTCCCTGTTCCGGTTTTGCATGAGCATGCGCGTTCCTCTCTGAAAAGGATTATTTCTAAAGCGCAGTGAGCGCTGCATGGCGGTATCGGAAGTCGACGAGTCGTCTTTCGCGTTCACGCGGGGCGGCCTTCGTTTTGCCTGGTGCGGGCGGGCGTTCGACATTTGAGTTTCCTTCGCGGGTTGGGAGGGCGGCCAATCCTTGTCGTAGAGAAGGGAACTGCCGAGGAGCGGACGTCCCGAACTCAACCGGGCTGCCCTGGCGTATGCGATTTCGGCCTCCTCGTATTTCCCTTCCTTATATAAAGTGTTTCCCATTTCGAGGTAGGCGTCCGCATAATCGGGTTTCAGGCTTACCGCCTTGCGGTACGCTTCCATGGCCTCATCGTACCTGTTCCGCCGGTAGTCGCTTCTGCCTTGAGCCACCCATTCCGCCGCCTGTTCCGCGACATTGTCAATTCCGTCCGAAGCCTGACAAAATTGGGCATATCCAGCGGAGATGAAAAGGGAGACTACCGCTGCTGCAATTAAATGATATGCACCACGTCTGTTCATGTAACCGTTAACCATTCATATCCTCCTCGAATTTCGAATCGGGCTTTCCATTGCTCCATCCCGCGCCGACAGCGCGGTCCGAAGGGCGCGCTGCCATGTGGCACGGTAGTTGCTCAGCAATTTCAGCGTCTTTCATGTAAATACTATGTAACACATTCCCGTGGAGCCATGGGTTGCAGCGAAACATGGAAGACCTCGAATCCGATGGGCGGTCGGCGCCGATAGACCGTTTTGCAGCCGGTGAGAAGGGTCTTTCATTTCGATCGTCGTTGCCGCGGAGTACTCACGAACGATGTGAGTACGCCCATGGGTTACGAGGAACTGAACTCGAAACCCCTGGTCTGCAGTAAGTAACCCGATTTTCCATCCATCCTTTCATTCAGCCTTAGTGGAGACAGGCAATGCACAAAGTACGCACTCATACCCGATCCATTGAATCCCTTGCCGCGCCGGGTCCCCTGCGGCGCTCTTCTTCCGCTTTGATAAATGTTGCCCCTGCGGTGATGTTTGTCGTCATCCTGGTCCTTTTGGCAACCCAGACGGCGCATTCGGCCCAGGTGACCCTGGAGTGGGACCCGATCGCCACGGAGGGCGTCACGGGGTACAAGCTCTACTATGGAACGACCAGCGGGAATTATGAGTTCACCGCGGATGTGGGGAATCAAACGAGCTACACTCTGACGGGCCTCGACGACAGCGGGAGCTACTACTTTGTCGCAACGGCCTATGACGCCAATGGCGCCGAGAGTTGCTACTCCAATGAAGTGCGGTGCAGTTGGATTTCATCGTCACCCGGCAGTAACGGTTCGATAGCGCCGGGCGGACTGAACTTGATCGACGGGGGGTCGAGTCTGACGTTCAACATTACTCCCGATCCCTATTGCAGGATCGTGGATGTTCAAATCGACGGCGTCTCCGTAGGGGCAGTCTCCTCCTATACGTTTTCAGACGTCACGTCGAGCCACACCATATCGGCAATGTTTGCGTGGACAACCCACACGATCGAAGCCGGCGCCGCGGGAGCCGGCGCTATCTATCCTTCCGGAGGAGTGCCGGTTACCCACGGTTCACAGCAGACCTTTTTCATCGAAGCCGGCGCGGGTTACACCATTTCGGATGTGCTGGTCGATGGGACATCCGTAGGCGCCGTGTCCTCGTACACGTTCACGAATGTTACGGGTCCGCATTCGATCTCGGCGAGCTTCAATAGAAACAATCTGCCGCCCGTCGCCGATGCCGGCCCGAATCAGACCGTCGACGAAGGCGCGCTGGTTACTCTGAGCGGATCGAATTCGACAGACCCAGACGACGGCATCGGATGGTATCTTTGGGAACAAACCTCCGGCGCTCCCGTCGTGCTGTCCGACCCGACGGCGGCATCTCCGACCTTTGTTGCGCCGAATGTGGAATCGGGCGGCGCAGCGCTTACCTTTAAGCTGACCGTAACCGATAAGGGAGGACTCGATTCGACCGCCACCTGCATTGTGAATGTCACATGGGTAAACGGGCCTCCGGTTGCGAATGCCGGATTTGACCAGACGGTCGACGAGAGAACCGTCGTTACGCTCGATGGATCGGGTTCAACGGATTCGGACGATGGGATCGCGTCGTACAAATGGGAACAGATAGCGGGCGCTGTGGTAGCGCTGAGCGACCCCACGGCGATCAGTCCGACATTCACCACGCCGGATGTCGGAGTAGATGGACAGGCCCTCACGTTCCGGCTCACCGTGACGGATGTCGGCGGCCTGCAGGCCAACGACACCTGCATCGTGAATGTTTCCTGGGTCAACACTCCGCCGGTGGCGGATGCGGGAAGCAGTTGGACCGTCAATTCCGGGGACCAGGTCACTCTCGACGGTTCCGGCTCCACTGACGCCGACGACGGCATCGCCTCATACCGCTGGACTCAGACCGGCGGGCCTCCGGTTACGCTTTCCGACCCCACTTCCTCCAAACCTGTCTTTACTGCCCCGGATGTAAGCCTCAACGGCGCGTCGCTCGATTTCCTGCTGACCGTGACCGACTTGGGGGGGCTGACGTCCACCAGCGCCTGCACGGTCGCCGTTGCAGGTCTTCCTTCGGATTTGACCGGCACCTGGACGAGCTTCAGCTATTCGGGCGGGACACTGCAGGGGACTTTGCAGGTTCGAAATATCGGCGCCGGGCCTGCGGATCAGTTCAAAATAAGTGTCTACCTGTCTGAAAATGCGGTAACATTCACGGCGCTTCTGAAGGAATACACGGTCCAATCCCTGGGTGCGGGGCAGAGCAGCTATCTCGGTTTCACCTATTCGTCGGGGTCGGCGCTCAGCGGCAAGTTCGTGATAGCGGTGTATGATTCGGGGAATAGTGTGGCGGAGTCGAGAGAGAACAACAACAAGCTGTATAACGTGGTTCCGTAGTAATCCGTCTCCTTAGCCTGCCGGCGGAGATGGAAGAGGGAAGAGGGTCCTTCGCAGGACCCTCTTCCCTCTTCCAGAGGCGTAGCCGTTCAGTTCCGCGGGGAGGACGGAGGAAACCATTTTCGCTGTCTTATTTCGTAAGCATTGTCTCATCTTCCAATACTAAAGAAAGATTTCACAGGCGCTTCCAGTCCTCCTCTCACTCCGTCCTTCCGTCCCTTCTTCCTGTCAGTCCTGTAAATCCCGTTAATCCTGTCAGTTCTGTCTTGTCTTCCACCCCGATATCCTCCAGAATCGCCCGGCGCACGGCGGGCAGGCGCTCGAACCCGCTCGGATACGCGATACGCCGCATCGGCACCCGGCGGGCCAGTCCGGAGAGCAGGAATAGTCGTTGTGCCTGCAGACCCAGGGCCTCGATGAAATGAGAAACGAAAGAGTGGCGGAGCAACTCGATGACGGCCTCCGCGGGCGAGACGGGATCGATTTCGATTTCCGCATTCCCTTGCGCGTCGCGACGGACCGGAAGGTAGAAACAGTCTATGGTTTGCGGCATATCGCTGAAAATCCCGAATCCACCCGCTCCGACAGGGACCCTGAATTTCGGATAGACGGGGTGTACGATTTCCAGGTTTTCGCTTCCCCCCAGGAAATAATCCGCTTCGTTTCCCCACATGCGCATCTGGGGATAGCCCGGCCGGCCCAGAAAACCCCCTGCCGCGTGCTCGACGGGGAGTATATCGTCGGTGAGGAGCGGGTAGCCTTGCTGCATGAAGGCCGCCGCCAGGGAGCTCTTGCCGTTTCCCTTATTTCCGAGAAAAACGATCGTTTTCCCCTCGACCACGACCGCCGAAGCATGGAGCGCCGGAATGCCCTGCTTTTCCAGCCAGAGGGAGAGCACTGTTCCCAGCAGGAACAGTTCGTCTCTGCCAGCGAAGACCGGATTTGTCAGGTGGCAGATGATCCGCTCTTTCCAAAGATAGAAATCCGCGGCATCCTTGAATCGTAGGATATCGAAATCGGAGTGGCGAAAGAGCAGGAACCGGTCCCTCGCCGGTTTCGGAAGCGGGTGGAAACCTCCGCTCGCCAGCGCCGCATCCCCATTGCTTCCCGCAGGCCAGGCCGGCGGCCCGCCGGGCATCGGCGATGAAAGAGTTCTATGAAACGTTACGGTCGGAAGACCGTCGCCTTTCGGCAGATAGGTCGAAAAGCGAAAGCCGGTTCTCAATGTGATTCCGTAGATGCGGTATAGGAAATCTTCGCGTTGTTCGGGATACTCAGGAAATTTCTTGACGACCATCCGTGCCGTCTCCTTTCTTCTCCAGGAACCCCTGCGCCAGCATTGCGTCCGTGAAACCCTCCAGGTCCGCGGCCAGGGTAGCTTCGTCCACGTCGTAGGAGCCGGCCAGTTCGCGGTGCGCATCGTCCATGTTGCCCAGTTCGAGTATCGCCCGCCACATGTCGGTGGCCACTTCATCGAGCAGGAAACTCGTACCCGTTTTCAGGTCGCAGATCATGGTCCGTCCCCCGAAGTCGCTGAAGAGCGCTCGGTCGGATGCAACGAGAGGACCTCTGCCCACGGGTTGAACGTGGACCGGAATGCTTTTTCCGTTGCCGTTCGACCGGTTCTTCAGACAGAATTCCGGCGGCGCGATGCGCCAGAGCCGCTCCTCCCGGCCGGAGTGAGGGTTCAGAAACAGCCTGTCGGGCTCGTTCCACGGGAAGCAGACATGGTCCGGTATGCCCGCCCAGTACCGCATCCCTTCCGACCGCGACAGGTACTCCTCTTTCCATGAAGCATACTCTTGCCCGAGTTGTTCGGGTGCATGGTCGCGCAGGTCTTCCGCGGCCAGGCAATCGATCACCCGCGACTCCCGGGCGGTAATGCTCGACCGGAGATCGGGATGCGAAAACAGATGGGCGAATACCACCCGGGGACTTTCGCAGGTCTTCAGAAAACGGCTGAAGCGAGCGCCCGTGAGAGCGCAGTCGTCCACGATCACCAATGGTCGATCGGGGGGGGCGTGTGCGGGGTAGTGGGGAGAGGAGAATGACCCCTCGATTTGGGAGTGCTTCAGTCCCAGAACATAGGACAGCATTCCCAGGACGATCAGTCCCCCCCGTGGAATCGATGTAAACCGGAAGCCGCCTAGCTCCTCGCGGCCGAAACGGTCCAGTAATCGCTCCGCCAGGACCTCGCACAGCCGTTCCGCCTTGCTGTAGGCGACATACCGTGCTTTCGACAGAATACCCTCGAGGTACCTGCTGAGTATCCCCATCATTCCTTCTCCCTTCAGGTCGAAGAGACCCGCCGCGGCCAGTATGGGTGACGGCCCCGTGCGGACGATGAGGGATACGTCGGGCATCTCCCGCCAGAACGGGTCGGAAGCCAGCGCCCTTGCCAGCGCGAGGAACAAATCCCCGGTCTGTTGCGTGCCGGGGAACAGGGGTTCCGATCCGGTATCCGGCAGGTTGCCTTTCTTGAGCAGTATGAGAATGGAATGCTTCATTGCGCTCTCTTCTTTGGATGATTCTCTTCTTTCGAGGATATTCCGTCGAGGTGTCGTCGGTTCTGCCGGGAAGCGGTTCTACAGCTTATTGTGTCTCCCGTTCGTTCTGCCTGAAAAGATATTGGAATGGCGGCGGGAGGGGAATGGACTATCGTTGAAGACAAGGTTGTCGTCCGCCATGCTCCCGGCTACGTCTACTATCGCGACCCGGTTGCCGTTCAGGTCGAGCGTCGAGTACAAATGCCCCGTCCTGGTGAGGTCGGCGACCGAACCCCAGACGGTGAGGTTCGGCCGGTCGTACCTCTTTCTGTTTTTCGTGTTGTCGTCCGGAGTGCTGTTTTGCATTCTATCGAGATCGTGATTATCGCTCATGGCTTTGTTCCTTATGTCGGTTGAATCTCTGTTAAATCGATATTCTGCTGGAATCCTCGAAATAACCGTCCATTTGGGATTTCCAGGACAGGGCGTAAAGGCCGCCCTGTGTGAGCAGTTCGGAATGGCCGCCGGATTCGACGATTTGTCCGTTCTGCATCACATGGATTCTATCTGCCCGCATGGCCAGCGTGAAACGATGAGTAATCAGCAGGGTCGTGCGGCCCTTCGAAAGGGATCGGAGGCGTTCGAACCAGTCGGCTTCCGACCAGGAATCCATGAAGCTGGTGGGTTCATCCAGGATAATGATCTGAGCTTTCCTGTAGAAAGCCCTGGCGAGCGCGACGCGCTGCCATTCTCCCGTGCTGAGTTCGGCTCCGTCGGCGAACGATTTGCCCAGGAGAGTGTCGTAGCCGTCGGTGAGGCGAAGGATCAGTTCGTGCGCTCCCGCGCCCTTTGCGGCGGCTTCGATTTCTTCCATGTCGGGAGTTGCGTAAACGTCCCCGTACGCGATGTTTTGCATGGCGGTGGCATGGTACGGAATCGGCGTCTGGAGGAGGACGGTTATGTTGCGTCTCAGTTCTTCAATGGACAGATGCCGTATGTCGATGCCGTCGAGTTCGATGCTTCCGTTGCGCGGATCGTAGAAACGGCAAAGAAGCTTGACCAGCGTGCTCTTGCCCGCGCCGTTGGGACCGATGAGGGCCACGATCTCGCCGGCGGGTATATGGAGGCGAAAATTATCGAGCGCAGGCCGCCTGCTCCCCGGATAGAAGAAATCCACGTCACGGAAACGAATGCCTTCTCGCATCGGAGAAGGGACCTGCAGGGGCGTGGGGGGATCGGTTATGCGGGACTCGAGCTTGAGAAATTCGAAGAAGCTGCCCAGAAATAGGCTGTTGGTGTAGATCTTTCCGATATTTCCCAGGAGCGACCGCATGAGGCTCTGGCCTCGGTCGAAAGCCTGGTAGAAGAGGACGATGTCCCCCAGGGACGCAAGGCCCATAAATGCGCGCCAAATCATCCATGCCATGGCTCCTCCGGCAGTGAGGAGGCCGAACGCGCCGGCGAGTATCCGGGCAACTCCCTGATCTCTCGTCATTTTCAGGCTCTCGCTCCGGAGCTTTTCGCGTAGTTGCCGGTAAGCCGTTCTGAAGTGCGCGCCCAGTCCGAAGAGCCTCAGTTCCTGCGCCGCAAGCTGAATCGTCAGGACCGTGTCGTAGTACTGGACCCACCTGCGCCTCTGGGTTGCTTCCTTCCACCAGTTGTGTCGCCGCCTGTCGAAGTGGACCACCAGGAGAAACGCGGGCAGAGTGCTCAGGAGGAGGAGTGCGGGGAGCATCGTGCCGTACGGAATCAAAATGGCGCCCATCGACGCCAGGGTGATGGAACTCTGGATGAGGCTGCCCCCGTTTTCCAGGAGCGCAAGCGAACGGGAGCCCGCCTCGGTGCTCGCCCTGGTCAGGAGATCGTGGTACTCCGGGGTTTCATAGAAGGCGAGGTCGATCCCGGCAGTCTTTTCGTGAATCGATGCCCGTATATGGTCCTGTATGAACTCCGCCTGCGCGGTTCGTATCCAGTCTATCACGCTCGCCAGGATTTCCGACAATACCATCAGCCCCGCAATCGTGCCCCCGACCGTGACGACCGGTCCGGCGCGCTCCCAGGTGTACCCGTTGTTCACGATGTAAGCCACTCCATCCACAAGGGAACGGGTGAGGTACACGATGCCTCCCGGCAGCACCCCCAGAACGATCAGCAGGATCAACCATATCAGCGTCCACGTCTTGGATGCGGCCCAGATGAGGCGCATGGTCTCGTGCAGCATGGACAACTGGGGCACGGCGCGCCACAGCCTTGCGAACAGGGCTCTGTTTCCCGGCTTTCGCGTTTCGGGTCCCGGCTTTTCGAATTCCGGTTGAGCGCGATTACGGCTCATGAGGGCAGCCCTGCAACGGAGCCGAAGTGTTCGGCGACTCTCCGGGCGGTTTCGACGAGGTTGGAGAGCGACCTGGGACGCTTCAGACGGTAAATGGGGGTCCCGGCGGCCAGATCGCGGCACTGAATCAAGTGCCTGGCGTCGCCCTGCTCGGGCAGACGGGTGGGAAAAGAGTGGCGCACCAGTTCGATAACGGAGTCTTTTGACTTCACCCGCTCAATTTCAAGACTGTCGCCTTCCTCGACGACATAGACGCCGCCCGGGGAACGGGGTTCCGGGCTGAATCCCTTATCCACGCGCAGGCCTCGTTTGTTCTGGGCATCGTTAAGAATTCTTATGGATTGCGTGTCGCAGTCCAGTGCTTCGGCTACTTCGGCGCTGATCCGGAGCTGAGGGAAAGCCGGGAATACTCGAATGTCGCCGTTTTCCATATTGACGGGCAGATTGTCGTCCGAGAGCACGCGATATCCCAATGAGTAGAACGCCGCGGTCAGGGAGGACTTGCCCGCCCCCGGCGCTCCGACGAAAATCGCGGCCTTCTCGCCAATCTCCACTGAACCGGCGTGCAGCACGAGCATTCCCCTTTGGTGGAGCAGAGCGGCCATGAGCCTGCCGAGTATGAGCGGCCTGACGATCTCATGGTCTATTTCCGGATCGATTCGCATGACGATCTCGCTTCCTTCCCGAACCACGTAGGCGCCGAAGCCCCTGATGGAGAAGATCGCCTGCCGTGGTGAAATCCGGACGAAGGAGCGCTCTCCGGGCAGTTCCAAGGAGCCGGGTCCCTCGCCCGAAAAGCTTATGAATGCATCCGGCTTGCCCTCGAACGGTTGGAGTTCCGGGAGGGGCATCGCCGATTCCAGTCCCAGACCATAGGCTGAGTACGAGAGTTTCAACATTGCTTTATCCTCGTGAGAGGTATGGATACAAACGCGGGTGGCCCGGATAGCTGAAGATGAACCGCTGGTTGGATACGGGATGGAGCTTATCCGCTTTTGACGGCTTTACTGTTGACATCTGGGATTTGGGGATGGTTATACCGGCAGGCCGCCTGCAGGTAGAATCGTGGCCTTAGCTTTCGGCGCCGGCGTGATGCTCGGGCGCTCTATCCAAAACCACGATCTTACCATGGGTTACCGATGGCCTGTCAGGTGACTGTCTGGATGTTTTGGGCGAAATCGTCGCTGCCTCCGACATCCTTCAGTTTCGGCTGTTTTGTGATTTCCTCGACGCTTCCATACGCTTTCAGTTCGGGTGAGGTCCATTCTCTTTTCATAATTCTACCTCCATTATGCTCTACTCTGTGGGAAGCGGTCCTTGCCCGTACCCTCTCAACCGGGGTACGCTCAACGCTTCCATTATGTGATGGATGCCGCCCGTTTCCGAGAACCGGCTCTCGGGATTTATTCTCTTGCGGGTTCGGATGAATACGAGCAGCCGAGCCTGCCGGTTCTCTTCCCGAACGGCGTCCCGTTGTCCCAGATGCCAACAGTGAAACAGCCAACAGTTATAGTGATCGGATCGTTCTCGCACCCCGTGGCTGGTTAACGCCAAAGACCCACGAGGTCCCAACCCCCGCAACCCGCAACCCGAAGCCGCGCCCCATTTCACGCCAACCCGGAGTTGCGAATCCAGATGGACAGGTTCGTTGCGACAAAAACCGCATAAGCTTCCTGGACGGCTTCCATGGGACGGGAGATATACCGTTCATAGGCCGCCCGGAGTGCGAGCAGGTCCACGTAGTTCTCGATGACGGCGCCGTCGTTCAAAATGGCCTCTTCGATCCGTCCCCGCTCATCCTCGATCAGCCGGTGCAGGAAATTCGGCCTCAGGTCGCCCTTATCCTGTCTCTCCTGAATCCGAGGGGGCAAGACGCCCTTCATGGCCCGGCGGATCAGCGAGCGGGGTCGGCCGTGGAGCAGTTTCTGCTCCGGAGGCAGCGCAAGGCAGAATTCACGCAGGCGTCGGTCGTAGAAGGGATGGCGCAGTTCGATGGAAAACGCCCCGGCCGCCCTGCCGAGCAATTCCGGGATATTCAAGATCATCGCGGAGGTGAGCGCGGCCATATGGAATTCCCTGGCCGAAGGCGGCCTGGGGATTATGGACTGTTTGCCGCTGCCCGAAAGTTCCGACTTAATGCAGTCCGGCCGGCGAATGATATCGATAAACGACCATGGCGGCTCCGATTTCCCTCTGATTGCATGCCATAGCTCCCTGAGCGGTTCGGGGACGAAGTATCTCAATCCGTAGCGCCACATGAAGAGCCCGGGGGGCTTGTGCGTCACTCGCGCGACTGCTTTGCTT
>CAYOVG010000200.1:0-12649 GCA_964407285.1 uncultured Syntrophobacteraceae bacterium | reverse complement strand
CACGCCGGGATCTGTGCCGGGGCGGTCGGGTAACTGGCCGTCCTACGGCTACGGCTTGGTAACATTAAGAGTGATTGCCGTGGGAAGCAGGATCTTTGTGGAGAGGGCCGGACAAGGAGTTGCGTGGAATCTCTCGGTCCCTATCTCGGTCCTTACATACTCAGGGAGGTCGAGTATGCCGCTATCCCGCTTGAGTTTTACCAGCTTGAACTTGTAAAATATATAAAAACTTATATAATGAGCATGCGCTTATGAAGCCATTGAAATTCGTAGGGTCGAGCCTGGACGACCTTCGAAATTTCCCGGATGAGGCCCGTCGCGCCGCAGGTTTCGAACTCCGTGCAGTTCAAAGCGGAATTGAACCGAGCGATTGGAAGCCGATGGAGGCTATCGGACCGGGGGTAAAGGAAATCCGTATTCATGCATTGGGTGAGTGGCGGGTAATCTATGTGGCCAGGTTTCGGGACGCAATCTACGTCCTTCATTCATTTCAGAAGAAGAGCCGCAAAACGAGCCGACAAGATATTCAATTGGCTCATCAAAGGTACAGGCAAATTAGAGGTAACCTATGAGTGAGGACATTCTCGACTCTTCCGGCAACGTATTTATTGATCTTGGATTTTCTGAAGGTGAAGCCGCAATTCTTCAGATGCGTGCCGAACTGATGGCGGAACTCCGCAAATTCATTAAATCCAAAGAACTGACGCAAGCCAGGGCGGCAGAAATCCTCGGTGTGAGTCAGTCCAGGGTTTCCGACCTGATAAGGGGCAAATGGGAGAAATTCAGCCTTGAAATGCTTATTACTCTTGCGACAAGGGCAGGCATGCGTGTCACTCTCAAAACGGCGGCATGACGCCCCGCAAGGGGCTGTTTCTCCACTTCTTCATACTGTGTGACTGCATTTGCTAACGACCACATCAACCGGACGCCGGTGAAGCATGGCGCCGGTTATGTGGGTGTTAGTGCGCGATGTGATGGACAATAGAAGAATATGAAGATTCCAAACCCAGATACCGTCCGACTGAGTGCGATTTCTTACCTTCGGGAGCTAAATGCTCATGAGGAGGCTGACCTGCTCAGCAGGTGTAAACTGGAGATAGGATCAGGCCAGAGGTATTCGGGTAGTACTCGGGTCGGTCTTAATGTTACACTTCGCTGTAGAGCCGGTGACTTAGAAAGATTCAAAGATCAAGATTCGGCTTGGGACTTGCCAAGCGAATCCCACATGTTGATCGAGAAGGCCATCAAATCCGTCCTTCCAGCTGAGTTGACCGTTCATGAGATGTCTGCTCGTTCATTTCTTGTGGACAGAAGCGAATTCGAAAAGACGGAACTGGAACGACTTATCGAGGCTCAAAAGGATGTGATGACTGCCGTTGCGACGGGAGGGCCAATAATTGGTGACAGGAACCAAGAATACAGAGAACGTAGGTATGAAATCAGAGAAAAGCTCAATGAACTAGGCAAACAAGACCCCAACCCATTTGAAGATCTTTGGGCTTGGTATGGCCGCTGGCGCAACGGTGATCTCCCAACATACCAATCACGAAGGGAATATATACGGAATCTCTATCAGCATTTAATTGAGGATTTGGCTGGAGCGGAAGAACGTAACCCCGCTGAACCGAACCGAGAGCCCACTGGGTGGGAAAGAGTTGATAGGAATATTGACGGAATAATTGTGCAGCTTACACGGGCTGTGCGAGAGGAAGAGTTTCAGGCTGTGGGCCTCCTTTGCCGGGAGTGCCTTATCTCCTTGGCTCAAGCGGTTTACAGGTCGGAGGTGCATAGCACCATAGATGGCTTAAGACCGAGCGATACGGATGCATATAGGATGCTTGAGGCATATTTCCTTTCAGAGTATGCAGGTAGTCACAACGAGGCATTAAGAAGGCACGCCAAAGCTTCTTTGAGTCTTGCGAACGAACTTCAGCACAGACGCACTGCTGGGTATAAAGATGCTGCTCTTTGTGCAGAAGCGATGCGTACCGTCGTCAACATAGTTGCCATTACATCAGGGAAGCGCTAACGAGCGGATCAAGCGGACGGCGCGGCCACGTGATGTCATCACAGTTATCGACATCAAGCAAGACTAAGTACCATTTTCGTGCTGCCGCTTAGCCTCATGTTATCCTGTGTGGGATGCTGAGCAACTTTAATGGCGGTTCAGAGCGCTATACCCTGTTCAACAAGGAAACGGTGATCAAAAGAACTTTTCGAAACATACGAGAAGGTGAACTAAGCAACGCAGATCAGCAGTCATTTCTGGTCAGCCTAGGATGGTCAAACGGTACCACATGGGAGGGCCTGCTGCAGTCAAAGCGTGTGCTGATGATCTCAGAAGCAGGCGCTGGCAAAACGTATGAATGTCGTAGAGAGGCTAAACGCTTGTGGGATGCAGGGGAACCTGCATTCTTCGTTGAGTTGGCGCTCTTGGCGTCAACGGATCTTCGGAGCATGCTCGACAATGAAGAGGAAGTTCGCCTGAACGTATGGCTTTCATCGCAATCAGACGTGGCGACGTTCTTCCTCGACTCGATCGATGAACTGAAACTGAGTCGTGGGTCATTCGAGCAGGCACTTAAGCGCTTGAGAAAAGTCATTGATAGCCAGCTCGGCAGGGTCCGGATCGTCATAACGACGCGGCCGATCTCGTTCGACCAACAGCTTGTGCCCCGCCTGCTGCCCATTCCTCCGGTGCCTTCGACGGAGCCAAGTGGAGAAACCTTCGCGAAGATCGCGATGCGCGATCACCAGAACCGGCAAACCGGCAACAGAGTCGAAGAAGCTGCCCCCGATTGGCGAACGGTCGCGCTAATGCCGCTATCGGACGAACAGATTATCGAATTCGCTAAGGTTCAAGGAGTTGAGGGTCCTGTGGCATTGTTGGACGACCTGCGAAAACGGAACGCACAGGAGTTTGCGCGGCGCCCGCAGGACCTGATAGAACTCTGCGCGGACTGGCGAGAACATAAGCGTATCCGAACTCATCGCGATCAGGTAGCGGCGAATGCGCGCATCAAGCTGCAGCCGCGGGAGGACAGGCCCGAGCCTGCCGAGCTGTCGGTCGATAAGGCCATTGAGGGAGCCAGCCGACTGGCGCTCGCGATGCTCGTTACCCGCCGCCTGACGATCCGGCACAGTGTGGCATCAGACGCCATTGAGGGCGAGGCAGCTCTCGATCCAACGATCATCTTGTCGGATTGGAATCCGAATGAACGAAAAGCATTGCTTGAACGGCCTTTGTTCGGGTTTGCCTCTTATGGGCGTGTGCGTTTTCACCACCGGTCCATCGCTGAATATCTTGCAGCGGAACGCCTTCGGGCTCTCCGCGAGCGCGGCATGCCTTTCCGCGCGCTCAAGCGACTGCTGTTCGCGGAGACCAAAGGCAGGACAATTGTCCGTCCGTCGAAACGACCGGTGGCTGGCTGGTTGGCACTCGCGGATGTCGGCATATTCGAGATGCTGCGAGACCATGAGCCTGCCGTGCTGCTCGATGAAGGTGATCCTGAATCGCTCACCCAAATGCAGCGCAGTCAAGCGCTTCGAGCATATGTCGAGCGCTATGGCCAGGGCGGTTGGCGTGGACTGAGTGTTCCCCCTATCCAGATCCACCGCTTCGCTTCGCCGGAATTAGCCAGCGAAGTCAGCCGACTCTGGGATGCGGGTGTCGAAAATCCTGATGTTCGAATAACCCTTCTCTACCTCATCGTGGCGGGACACATGAGCGAATGCGCCGACATTGCGCACGGGGCCGCCTGTGATCCGAAAAGGTCGGCAGAAGAGCGGGCGGTTGCTCTCGACGTGATGGTGACCCTCGAAGATTCAAGGCTCAAGGATATTGCGTGCGCAGTGGCCGCCGGTGATCCTCTCTGGCCAGACGAAATTGCGCGCGACGCCATCGTGAGGATGTTTCCGCGTGACCTTTCCGTTGATCAGCTCTGTCAGGTTCTATGCCGGGTAAAGGGGAGGAAATATAGTGTCAACGACCTGAGTTGGTGGCTCCCGCGTCTGATCCAGAATGCGGAACTCGATCTACCGAGCCTTGAGGCGCTTCGCGAAGGACTGGTCGAGTTGGTTTCTGACGGACTCCGCTGGAGCAAGGAATGGCCTCACCTTGTCAGTTACCGTCCGCATCTGAGCAGTGCATTGGCAGCTACTTGCGTACGTGGGCTTGTAATGAGCAAGAACGATGACTGGCTTCACGCGAGTGTCCTTGCGTTGCGTCTACACCATCACGAGTACAGCAATGACGAGGCGCACAACGCACTTAAAGAGAGACTAACAGGCCTGAGTGCCGACGAGAATGCTCGCCTCTTCTGGGCGGAAGACTCTCTGGTGCAATCTCTTCACGCCATCACCGATCCATGGAAGCGTCTGGCAGAAATAACGCTGCACGATGGCCCCGTCAAGCTTCGAGCGGAGCGGGATCTGGCTTGGATAAAAGAAGCTCTTAGTGACACGGCTCGTACCACCAACGAACGGGCCATGCTTTTGGAAGCTGCCATGAGCCTACCACTGGACCGTGAGCATTGGCGGGACCACGTGTCGGGACTAAGACCGCTGGTTGCGGATCAGACAGATCTCCTTGCCGTCATCGACAATCACCTGAAACCTCCGAAACACGACAAAGAACGGAAGCGCCGGGAGAAAGAGGTGGCCGAGCGGAAGAAGCAACAAGAACGGCGGGATGCGAAGGACAGGGCGAGCTGGATTCTGTTTTGGCGTGAGGTCGCTGAGCATCCCGAGAACGCCTTTTCGCCTGAACGCAGTTGGAGCACGGCCTGGAATCTCTGGCGGGTAATGAGCCACGAAGGCCGGAACAGCCGAGCATCAGGGTGGAACCGACGCTTTATCGAAGAGCAATTTGGAAAAGAGACGGCGGACCGGTTGCGGCGCACCCTTATGCATATCTGGCGTAAAGAATCCCCCACACTTCCAAGTGAAAGACCGAAAGATGAGCGCAACACCTATTTAGTCCGCTGGCAGCTCGGACTTGCTGCGCTCTATGCCGAGGCCGAAGATCCTACATGGGCCACCAAACTGACTGACGAAGAGGCGAAGCTTGCGACGCGATACGCTCCCATCGAACTCAACGGGCTGCCTCGTTGGATGGAAACTCTCGTCAATGTCCATCCGGCACCCGTGGAGGCAGTACTTGGCAAAGAGCTGAGCTGGGAACTGGGGAGGAAATATGGTATGCACAATCATTCGATGCTGTTGCAGAACATTAGCTACGCGCCGGGCCCGGTCGCCGGAATATTCCTTCCTCGTCTCGAAGCATGGTTGAGCGCGGACGGAGATGTTATCGCTGATGTGAGCGACCTCATCGGGGTCGCCGAGCGCATTCGGCAGGTGATCGGTGTCATGGTTAAGCATGGCGACGAAGATATGCGCGCACACCTGCTGGCCGTC
Source organism: uncultured Syntrophobacteraceae bacterium (assembly GCA_964407285.1). GTDB lineage: Bacteria > Desulfobacterota > Syntrophobacteria > Syntrophobacterales > Syntrophobacteraceae > CAYOVG01. The sequence goes on along the minus strand of CAYOVG010000200.1, from coordinate 7,234 downwards.
GCACGCCGGCGTCTCCAAGGTCCTTTGCCGGATGAGCTTGTTTTTGTCTGGCTGCCGACACTCATGCGGATCGATCCCCGACTCGGCGTAGCAGCACTTGAGGATCGGCTCCGAACGGTCGAGCCAGGAAAGCGTAACGAAGCAGTCAAGTGGTTCAGTGTTCTTTTCAGTGATCGTCATGATGCAATTAGTCTGAGAGATGGGGCATTCACGCCGAATTTGCTTCTGCGACTTCTTCGTCTCGCGTACCATCATGTTCGACCTGACGACGATGCCAGGCACGAGGGCAGCTATTCTCCAGATACTCGGGATAAAGCTGAACACGCACGAAACGAGATCGTGAGCGCGCTGCTGAACGCGAAGGGTGAAGAAGGCTGGGCAGCGAAGCTGGTGATGGCTAATGATCCACTTTGCGCACGCTTTAGGGACCGCATTCTCGCTGTTGCCGAGGAGCATTGGGCTCAGGAAATTGACTCAATTGCGTTCGATGAAGCACAGGCCGTCGCGCTCGATAGAACCCACGAAGCACCCCCGTCTACAAATGAGATGATGTTCGCCATAATGTGTGATCGTCTGGCTGATCTTGATGACCTTTTACTACGCGACTCGTCGCCAAGGGACGCGTGGGCGGGTATTGAAGATGAGAAGATCATGCGCCGTGAGATTGCGCGGGAACTGAACCACTCCGCGAATGGTCTTTACAAGGTGGACCAAGAAGCTGTTACGGCGGACGAAAAGGAGACGGATATTCGTTTACGTTCCGTCGTGTCCGACCACGAAGGGGTGATCGAACTCAAGCTCGCTGATAGACGGTCAGCACGCGACTTGCGCGACACGATCTATAGTCAACTGGTCAAGAAGTATATGGCGGCTGAGAACAGCCGGTCGGGGTGTCTGCTCATAACACTGGCGGAAGATCGGTATTGGGAACACCCGGACAGTGGACAGCGTATTGGATTAACCGAGCTGGAATCTCTACTTCACGATGAGGCGAAACGCGTCGAGAGAACTATGGGCGGCTCCGTTGCACTAGCTGTGCACATCCTGGACCTTCGGCCGCGACTACCCAAAGAGAAAGTGCTCAGGACAGGGGACTCGATCACTTTTACCGGATAGGTGCTTTAGTCTGCCGACCTATTGTTGCATCGAGAGGGACGACTTGGAACATTTCACTTTCAGCAGATTTAGTGTTACCCCGGCATGAGTCGGGCAGCTTGTCGTTCGCGCCGCCGCAGGCGGCGCGAACGGACGCGAGCCGGCTCCACTGAGGGTCCTTGCCGCGAGCGGCTCGAACCCTCAGTGAGCGGACACCGCTCCCTTCGGTCGCGGCTCCGCTTTTGCCGCTTTGCCGCTCATCTCGCGTCCGTCAGGCAACATCGGATTCGGATACCCCTTGACCGCATGGTTGCATGCCGGTGATGCCCAGTGCTATACTGGGCCGAACGGGTTGACGACTTCAGAAGCAGGGGGAGGGGATCGTGTATTCTGATTTCAAAACCATTTCCACTTATTATGATGCGCTGTATGTCAACGACCGGGAATACGCGCGGGAAGCCGCCAGGGTGAAAGAACTGCTGAGCGGGCATGGCGTTGCGTCACAGGCTGATCTGCTCGTTCTGGCCTGCGGCACGGGAGGGCATATTCCTTACTTCAAGGACGATTACCGTGTTTCCGGGCTGGATCTCAGCGAGGATATGCTTGGCCGGGCCAGGGAAAAGTTTCCCGACATCGGATTTCATCGCGGCAACCTGATCGATTTCACATTGGATGCGGATTTTGACGCCGTCATCTGCCTGTACGGGTCCATCGGGTTCGTCAAAACAGTGGACAATCTGCGCGCCTCCATGAGACGCATTGCCGCCCACCTGCGGCCCAATGGACTGGCCCTGATCACTCCCTGGAGCACGGTGGAGGATTTCCGGGACCTCATAGTGGTCGATGCCGTCGACAAGCCGGATCTGAAAATCGCCCGCATGGAGCAAGTTCGCCTCAAGGAACCGAAAATCGTGGAAGTCGCATTCCACCACCTTCTCGGGAAGGACAACGGCGTGACCTACCACGAACAGTCCATGGAAATCGGTCTTTTCTCGCGGGAAGAGTACGTATCCGCCATGGTTGACGCCGGATTGGAAGTCGTGGAAGAATACACGGGAACCGATGTACGCGGCGGCGCGTATATCGGCAAACGAATCGCAGGGTAGATTCGCGAAGCAAAAGCTATAGTTCGGTGGATTCGCAGAGCACAAAGCGTGGCCCGGCGGTCTTTGGGGCTCTGACTGCGCTTCCCGCCGACCCTCGAGTTCCGGATCGGGGAATTCGGTGATTAGGGGGAAACGGCCGGGAGGAGAGGCCCCTGACCCGACCGGTCGCAAGGAATAGGAGCGAGCATTGGCGTCGACCTGGATTTCTTACAACGAACTCGCCTGGACTGAAGATTGGCTGACGGACCCGGCGGACCGCGAAGACGAAGTCGCGCTGTATGTCGAGCTTATCCGGCAGTCCGCGACGGAGCCGCCACGCACGCTGCTGCACTTGGGGAGCGGCGCGGGAGGCCATGACTCGGTGTTCAAACGACATTTCACCGTAACCGGCGTGGACCTCAGTTTGGGTATGTTGGACAAAGCGCGCGCCACGCACCCCGACATCGAGTACCTGGAAGGCGACATGCGAACGCTACGGTTGAACCGGCGGTTCGACGCCGTAGCCATTCCCGACGGCATCGACTACATGGCTTCGCCGGCCGACCTTCGGCAGGCCGTTCAAACCGCGGTCGAACATCTCGAGCCCGGCGGCGTCTTCCTCGTGGTGGGGAAAACCGAAGAGACCTTTCAGAACAACAATTTCGCTTACACCGGCGAGAAGAACGGCGTGCACGTGACTTTGCTGGAGAACAATTACATCAATCCGTTTCGTCCCAATACCTACGAAGCCACGTTGGTCTACTTGATTCGGCGGGCAGGAGATCTGACCATACACACAGACCGCCAGGTGCTCGGTCTTTTCCCTCAGGCGACCTGGCGAGAGGTGTTCCATGCCGCCGGGCTTGCCGTGCGGGAAATGCCCCTGGATGGCGTCTACGATAAGTATCTGCTGGGTGAAGGTAAGTATCCGTTGACGGTTTTCGTTGGCCAAAAACTCCCATAAGGGGCACAATGATCGATCAGCACTCACTGCATGCATGTCCTCGGGCGATTTCCGAAAATCTGTTTACCCGGACCGGTATTGCCGGCAGGCGTCGCGGCGTCGCAACGCCGGTAAGCGCTTTGCCGGAAATCGCCTTAGGTTTGGGTCGGAGAGTATAGGGGTCTTCTCATCAGTCCCGCCCGGGCCACAGCCGCAGAAGCTCCACCAGTGTCCGCACGCCGAAGCCGGTGGCCCCTTTGGGCACGGCGGGAAGGTCCTTGTCGCTCCAGGCTGTTCCCGCAATGTCGAGGTGGGCCCAGGGGATGTCATCGGATACGAATTGCTTGAGAAACATCGCGGCGATAATGGTCCCCGCCTTGCGGTCTCCCACGTTCTTCAAATCCGCGACGTCCCCCTTCAGAGAATCGAAGAAGAAATCCCAGAGCGGCAGCGGCCAGAACCTTTCTCCCACCTGCATGCCGATTTCCTGAATACTGCGCGAAAGGGATTCACGGTTTCCAATGACCGCCGCCACGCGTTCTCCGAGGGCGGCCACGCACGCGCCCGTGAGGGTGGCGATGTCCACCACGGCGGCCGGTTTGAACGTGTTGGCGGCATAAGTCAGGGCGTCGGCGAGGATCAGCCGTCCTTCGGCGTCCGTGCTTATTACTTCGACGGTGAGTCCCGACAGGGTCTTGAGCACATCGCCCGGTTTGTACGCCTGGCCGTCCGGCATGTTTTCGGTGCACGGCATGACGCCCACGATGTGCTTCCCGATTCTCAACCGCTCATCGGCGTTCAACCGCCCGAGGGTTTCGAACACCCCCATGACGGCTGCGGCTCCGGCCATATCCTGCTTCATGGACACCATGCCGTCGCTGGACTTGAGCGAAATCCCGCCCGTATCGAACGTGATGCCTTTTCCTATAAGGATGAAGGGGGGAGCTTCGGCGGCTCCGGGAGGACTGTACTCGAGGATGATGAAACTGGCCGGTTCGCGGCTTCCCTTCGCAACGGCGGTAAACGCTCCCATTCCAAGGGACAGAGCTTCGTCAAAATCGATCACCCTCAAACCGAAGCCGAACCGGTCCGCGAGCTGCGTCGCCGTATTCGCCATGAAGGCTGGAGTGGCCTCGTTCGCCGGGGCGGCCGTAAGATCCCTGGCCAGGCGGACCCCGGAAGCGACTGCCTGCGCGTAAGCGAGAGCGTCGCGCAGGGCCTCGTCCGGTTCCCGCTCGCTCAAAAGAAGCAGGGATTCGGGGCCGGAGGGCTGTTCCTGATTCTTCGTCTTGAAAGCGTCGTAGCGGTAGAGGCTGAGCGTCGCGGAAAGGAGCGCCTCCTGTAGCGCGACGGCGGGAGTTTCGAGAGGCAACCCGTCGAATGCGCAGAGCGGAAGGCCCGGCTTCGTCACCCGGTTTTCCCGGCATTTGCGAAAACCGGCGCTCACGGCGCTTCGGAATTTGTCCAGGTCGAATTTGTCCCTGGGACCCAGTCCCAGAACCATCACTTTCGAAATACCGGAATAGTCCACGGGAGCGTAAAGCACCGTCACCTGGTCGGCTTTGCCTTCAAAGTCCTTGAATGCCCGCGACTGCATGATCCATGAGCCGCTCTCACGTATCCATCGTTCGAATCCCGGCAACGGTGATTCGGTGGATTCCTCGAAAGCGAAAAACAAAACGGCATCGGCCTGCCAGTCGGAAAAAGGAGCAACTTGCCGGTCTATCTTCATCTTTTCTCCTCTATATAGCGATAAATGCATGGAACGAGGTTCAGAGTCAAACGCTTCTTCATATGATGATCCCACTTCGACGTCCGAAACGGTTAGCGGATTTCGATCGTCATGCCGGTTATCGTTATTCTATCATAATCTGGAAGTCGGTGAATGGGGGAGGGGGAGGGGATGGATGGTGAATGGGTGAATGGGTGAATGGGTGAATGGGTGAATAGGTGAGTGGGTGAGTGGGGTGAGTGGGGTGAGTGGGTGAGTGGGTGAGTGGGGGGAGTGGGGGGGGGGGGAGGTGGGGGGATAGGGGGCGGTGGGGGGAGTGGGGGAGTCAATGGCGTTTGTCTTAAGCCTGCTCCAGATGAAGCATTCTCGCAACGACACGTGGCTTGTCGAGCAAGCCCCTCATCCGACCAATGCAGTATACTCGTATCATCTTTGCCGGCCGTCCCCGGAGCTAATCCACAACCTGCCGGATCGCGCGGACCGTGCGTGCGAAATCCAGGATAGACCACCTTTGATGCTTTGACCGGTTGATTGTGTGCCGGTACGATGACTATACTTGTCGCATACCCGCGGTTGCTTTGATGCGGCGAGCGGATGCGGCCTCGCACCCCGATCGGACCTTTTCCCCGGATCGTGACGCGATCTTCTATCCTTCCACCACAGAGAACCAGGAGAATCGAATGGAGACGGAACCCAGAGAAAGCTCGGACTACACGGTTTCTCCCGTGTGGAGGCATGCCCTCATATGGATTGTCGTCGTCGGGATGACCGTCCTGGTTTTCATCTCCGCCAAATCCTATACGGATGCTCCCCCGATTCCGGAGGTTGTCGTCGACCCGTCGGGCAAAGCGGTGTTCACCGGTCGGGACATTGTCGGAGGGCAACAGGTCTTCCTGAAGTATGCGCTCATGGAAAACGGAACGATCTGGGGACACGGGGCCTACCTGGGGCCTGATTTCTCCGCGGAATATCTGCATACGCTATGCGTCGACGCGGCTGCATCGATAGCCGGGAAGCTCTACAAGCGGAAACCGGAAGCTCTCTCGCAGACGGAGCGGAACGTCGTTGACGCGGAGGTCCGCCAGTTGCTCAGGACAAACCGCTACGAACCGAAAACGAAGGCGCTCGTCTACACGCAACCCGAGGCCGAATCGTACAAGAACCAGATTCAGAAATGGCGCACCTATTTCTCGGGACCGACCCTGAACGGAGGGCTCCCCGTCAACTACATCACGGATCAGGATGAACTTCGCCAACTCACGGCATTCTTCGCCTGGGCTGCGTGGGCCTCGGCGGCCGAGCGGCCGGGACAGTCCCATTCGTATACGAACAACTTCCCCTACGAACCGATGGTGGGGAACGCTCCGACGGCGGATGCGATCCTCTGGAGCATGCTCAGCATCATCTTACTGCTGGGCGGGACGGCCGCGGTCCTCTTCGCCTTCGGCCGGTACGATTTTCTGGGTTGGAAGAGCCAGGGCGAGATCGCCGTCATGAAAATGATACCCGGCACGGCAACCGAAAGCCAGAAGGCGGCGATCAAGTACTTTGCCGTCGTCGGCGTGCTGTTCCTGGCCCAGGCGCTGATAGGCGGCGGCATCGCACATTTTCGGGCGGACCCCGGCAGCTTTTACGGCTTCGATCTGTCGCGGTACCTGCCGAGCAACATCCTGCGGACCTGGCATCTGCAACTGGCAATTTTCTGGGTCGCGACCGCCTACGTGGCGGGCGGACTGATGCTTGCGCCCACGCTCGGCCGGGTGGAACCGGGGAGACAGGTAGCGGGAGTCAATCTCCTTTTCTGGGCGCTGGTGATAGTCGTCGCCGGAAGCCTCGGGGGAGAGATCCTCGGGGTACGCCAGGCGTTGGGCGACATGTGGTTCTGGCTGGGTCACCAGGGGTGGGAGTACCTGGAACTGGGGCGCATCTGGCAGTTCCTGCTGGCCGGCGGACTGGTCTTCTGGCTCTTTCTGCTCTACAGGAGCATCGCGCCCTCCATGAAGGACCCCGAGCGCCGGGAGATCTCGACCCTTTTTCTCCTCGGGGCCGCCGCAATCCCGTTTTTCTACCTGCCCGCTTTCTTCTTCGACAACGTATCCAACTATTCCGTCGTGGACATGTGGCGGTTCTGGATCATCCACCTGTGGGTCGAAGGGTTCTTCGAGATTTTCGTTACCGTCCTGGTTGCGGTCATCTTCTACCAGTTGGGGCTCGTATCGGTCAAAACGGCCGTGCGAGTGATCTATCTCGACGCCATCCTTTTTCTCGGTAGGCGACGAGCGCGGCTTGGCGAACAGGCCGGCGACACGACCAACCTTCACAACCGGCAGCGCGCCGCCATAGGTCAGCACCACCGCCATCTGCAGCAGCACGCGGAAG
>CAYOVG010000199.1:0-12685 GCA_964407285.1 uncultured Syntrophobacteraceae bacterium | reverse complement strand
ATGCGTTCCCCGTGAAAGCGGCCAGAGGAACCGGTGCTCGTTCGGCCCCGTGACGCCCTCCACGCGGCCGTCCACCACCCATTCCGTCCGGCTTGTCGGCGTATCCCGGGGAATGGCCAGCGCGAAGGCTTCCAGTTCGTCCGGAATGTGCGGGTCCATGGCCAGTTGCAGATCGGGGGTGGGCTGCAGCAATCTTATCGAGCCTGCCTCGCCCGGATGAGCGTGCGTCCGAAGGGAAGGGGCGCTCCCTGCGCTCGCCGCTCCCGCATGCAGAGGGCAGACTGCTCTCGGGACCCTCGCCGGCATGAACCACTCGCGCATTACGGGGCAGTCCGGTCCGGCCCGCAGTCCGCTCGACCGGCAGATGTCGACGGAAACCAATCGCGGGCTGCGGTAAAGAGGCTGCGCCTCCTCGTAGCGGTTCAACTCCGCGAATACCGCCCGGAGCACCATTGCGGGACCTACCGTGCCGGTTACCCCGTTTGTGGGAAGCCGGTCAAAATTCCCCATCCATACGCCGACCGTGTAGCGGTGCGAAAACCCCACCACCCATGCGTCCCTGAAATCATTGGATGTGCCCGTTTTCACGGCGGTCTGGACAGGCAAACGCAGGATATGCCCGTCCCCGAACTCCAGGCGGCGAGCGTAGGGGTCCGATAGTATATCCGCGATCGTCGACGCCGCTTCCTCGCTGAAAATACGCCGGGGTTCCTGCCGCACGGGCTCGCCGACGGTCGTTCGAAACGGACGATAGACCCCGCTCCTGGCCAAAACGGCATAAGCCTGGACCAGCTCCAGCAGGCTGACTTCGCCGTCGCCGAGCACGAGACCCGCGCCGTAGTGGTCGGCGGGGCGGGCGAGACTATGGAAACCGAGCTGATGGAGCCGGTTCAGGAAATTGCCGACACCCGTGAACTGGACGGCGCGCACCGCCGGTATGTTGAGCGAGTTCCCGAGGGCGTCGCGCAGGCGCAGGGGACCGTAGTGGGTTCGGCTGTAGTTGCGGAAACTGTGCAGTCCCGATCCGACGGCCTCGACCAAAGGGGAATCGTCGATGATGGTCGCCGGGGTCCATCCGGTATCGAGCGCCAGCGCATAGACGAACGGTTTGAGGGTGGAGCCGGGTTGCCGGAGAGTGGTTACGGCGTCTATCCAGGAATAGGAATCGCCGTCGGGTGAGCTTCGCCCGTTCACCCATGCCAGCACTTCATCCGTCCGGTGGTTGGCCACCAGCACCCCCGCGTTGTGAACGCGGCTATCCCGCAGGTCCTGCAACCGGCTGTCCAGGATGCTTTGAATGCTGTCCTGGAGCGCCGAATCCAGGGTGGTGACGACCCTGGCGTCGCTCCTGTCCTTTCCGGCCCGAACCGGCTGCAGAACGTCCTTTCGGCCCAGAAAGCGGATGAAATGGCCGGCATCCGTGGGCAGTACGGCTTCGCGCAAAGACCACGGACCCGTCGACAGGGCGGCGGCGTGCTGCTCTCGGGAAAGCGACCCGCAATCGAGCATGCGCCCGGCCAGCAGAGCTACCGCACTGTCGATGGAGCGCCGGACACGCGCCGGTTGCCGAAGGTCCTGCCTGCCGGGGGCGCGGACCAGGACCGCAAGGGCGAGCATTTCCCGGATGTTCAGGGTTTCGACATCGCGATCGAAATACAGCCGGGCCGCCTGCGCCACGCCCCTTCGCTGCCTCGCGTACGGAACCTGGTTGATATAGAATTCCAGGATGTCCTCCTTGGAAAACCGCTCTTCGATCCTCCCCGCTTCGATCCCTTCGATGAACCGCGACCAGAACGTCCGGGGCCGGGGATGGAGCATCCGCACCACCTGCTCCGTTATCGTGCTGGCCCCGCGAACGATCCGCAAAGCCCTGATATTCTGAACGGCGGCGTGGAGCCGGCCCACCCAGTCCACCCCTTCGTGCTCGAAGAAGCGCCGGTCCTCGGACTGGATGAAAGCATCACGCAGCAGGGGAGGGACCTCGTGGAGTGGAATCCAATCGTGCACGTTCCACTCATTGGAGTAGGTGATGGAAAGAGGCATTCCGTTCCTGTCCACGATACGCGCCTTGCGTATCGCGCCGCCATCGGGCGAAAGGGTCTCCGGCAAGGGGAGCAGGCTTTGCGAGATTGCATGGAAAAAGGCGATGCCGAGCAGGAGAACCGCCACCGGAAAAAGCAGAGCCGGGCCGGGCCGGCATGGTGAAATTGCTGAACGGCCCTTCAGAATTCGATTCCTTTTTGTGCTTTGACGCCTTCCTTGAACGGATGCTTCACTTCGCGCATCTCGGTCACGAGGTCCGCAATTTCGATGAGCCCCGCGGGAGCATCCCGTCCCGTGACCAGCACGTGCAATGTATCGGGTTTTCTTCGCAGCACGGCCAGGGCAGCTTCTTCCTCCACCATCCCATACTTCAGAACGTAGGTGAATTCATCGAGGATAACCAGGTGATGCCGTCCGGCTTCGATAACGCCCCTGGCGAATTCCCATCCATTCCTGGCGGCCTGCCGGTCGCGTTCCAGGTCCTCCGACTTCCAGGTGAAACCTTCTCCCATGACATGGATCTCCAGGAGGTCGGAAAACCGTTCGGCCGAGCACAATTCGCCATATTTCCAGGTCCCTTTGATGAACTGAATGACGCACACCGGCAACCCATGTCCCAATGCGCGAAAGGCCATGCCGAGGGCAGCGGTCGTCTTCCCCTTGCCGTGGCCCGTATTTACCATGATCAAACCTTTAGCCGGCATATGAATCCTAATCGAGACATATTGACAAATGTCTGAAATTGTTTTATTTTATTTCTAAATGACAGCTTTGACGGTTTTCCTCGATATGAAATCGAGGCATCGAACGAAACAGCCCTTCGTTTTCCTGGCGAACATTAGTGTAGCCTTGGCCCCGAGGGGCTGTTTCATTTCATGACCGCCTCATTCCTGCTACGCGGGTACCTGCGCCCTGTTGTAGGCTGTATACGCCGAAATGAGATGGCATATCCACCCCAGCATGCCGCCCGATCCGATCCATAGCCCCGGCGTTATAATGAACCAGAATATTCCTCTAAGAAAATCGCCATTATATATCTGCCCCACCCCAGGAAGCAGGAGGCTCAGCACTGCCGCATTGCCCGCTCTGGTCATATCGAATCGCTCCTTCCTATTGTCCTGGCGCTTCGCGCCACATCGCAATCGTTATTTATCTGATGGCTGAAAATACAGCAACATTTATTACAATATAATTGCGATTTCCGGAGAGGCACCCATGGATAATGGAATCCCTTTCACAGATGAGGACCCGAACCCGTGACTCCCGGTCCGCGACGCGCAGCCCCAACCCCGCAACCCGAAGACAAACCGATCACTGTCTCGACTTCGCCGCCTTCGGCAGCACTACCGTGAACACGGAGCCTTCGTTCGGCTCGCTCTCCACCTTGACTTTGCCGCCGTGGCCTTCCACAATGGCTTTCACGGTCGCCAGGCCGATTCCGTATCCTTCCCGCTTTTCGCCGCCGCGCGCCCGGTGGAACAGATCGAAGATGAACGGCAATTCCTCGGGATCTATGCCGATCCCTTGATCGGCGATCTTCACCACAAGACTGTGCTCGTCGTCCTCGGCGATAATCGAGACCGTCCCGGATTCCCCGGAAAACTTCAGCGCATTGTCCAGCAGGTTGGTGAACACCCGGCGTAACCGGTTCACGTCCGCTTCGATGATGGGAAGGGCATCTTCGAGGTGAAGTTCGAGCTTGATGCCCCGCTGGGCGGCTCTCGGCTGGTAGAATTCGAAGATTTCCAGAAGTTCCCTGTCCAGGGATACGGCCCGGAAGTTCAACTTCAACCTGCCCGTCTCCAGGCGGGAGAATTCGAGAAAATCGTCCACCAGGGATTCGAGCTTCGCCGCCTCCTTGTTGATGATCCTGAGATACTCCTCTTTCTTCTCTTCGTCCAGAACCGCCGATTTCGTCATGAGCCGCAGCCCGAGCCCATGGATGCCCGTCAATGAAGACCGCATATCGTGCGCGAACATCGATATCAGGTTGGCCTTTTCTCGCTGAAGAGCCTTCATGCACGAGATGTCGGTGATTACCGAGAAACATCCCTTGTACATGCCGTTCGAATCCAGGAACGGCACCGAGGACACGATAGTGGAAATCTTTCTTCCGTCCTTCGTCGTCCATGTCACTTCGTAGGACACGGCCTCCATGACGTGGCTGCCTTCCAGGCGTTCGTCGGCGGCGGAGGATTCGAGAGGGCTGACCTCGGGCATGAACTCGGCCGACGAATGTCCGACTATCTCGTCCCTGCCGCAACACCACAGCTTGCACAGCCTGTCGTTGACGTAGGTGATTCTGCCGTTCTCGTCTTCTATCTTGAGACCTTCGTTCATGGTTTCAACGAGCCCCCGGAACTTCTCCTCACTCTCGAGCAAGGCCTGTTGCACTCTCATGCGCTCGGCTATTTCCTTCTGGAGCTGCCCTATCTTCTCCTCGAGTTCCTGGGCATGCTGCATCAGCAGCGTCTCCCTCTCCTGGTAGTAGTCTATCCGGGCTTTCAGTTCCGAGGGACTTACCTTGAGGCCCGCCAGTATGTCCGCATAGGCGTCGGACAACTCCCTGGATTCCCTGGCGGTAAGGACCGTTCCATGGTGCAGCGCCTTGAAGGCGGCGGGGGCGCCGATGGCTCCCGCCAGGCTCTTTTCCACCCTGTTGTGCAGTTCGATCAACTGAACGATGGAAATTCGGGGCTGGTCTTTGATTCCCATCTCCTGGACCGCCCTGTCGACCGCCTCGGATGCCTTCAGGTCGCTGAAATACTGGCAGAGCAGATGCTCCAGTTCCAGAGTCTTTTCGTGCAGATTTATGTATGCCTCGCCATGGTGCGCATGGAGAGGATGATGCCCGGCATCCAACGCCCCGACGAACTGCTCCGCTATGCTCTGTTCCTGGGCGGTCTGTTCGAAGTAGAGCGAACCGATCACATACAGGCCGCAATTGAAGATCATCGACCAGATCACGGTATGGCTGATGGGGTCCAGCACCGCCAGGCCCAGGAGTTGCTCGGGCTTGAGGAACGCGATGCCGAACGGTCCCCGATCGAGCAGGTCCGTGGAGAGCCATCCGTTCTTGACGAAAGACGGAATGAGCTGAGTGTAGCACCAGATGGCGAACCCGGCGCCCAACCCGAGCAATGCCCCGGCGGCGTTCCCTTTGCGCCAGAAGATGCCGCCCAGGATCGGGGGGGCGAACTGCAGGGCGGCCGTGAAGGAGATAAGTCCCATATTGACCAGCATGTAGGGCTTCATGAGGAACTCTTCGAACAGGTACCCCGTGAAGATAAACGCGGCCACAACCCACCACCGGCAGCCCAGCAGGTGGCGTTTCAGGAAACTCAGCCTCGGCGTCATTTCAATAATGGGAAGAAGATGATGGTTCGTGACCATCGTGGCCACGGTGACGGAGCTGACGGTGATCATGCCTGCCGCGGCCGAAACCCCGCCGATGAACACGAGCAGGGAGAGCCACGTCATGTCGTTGTCGAGCGGGAGCATGAGCACGAAGCTGTCGGCCGCGGAAATGGGGTATCCCTTGAGAAGTCCGCCCATTGCAACGGGCAGCACAAAGAGGTTGATCAGGAGCATGTACAGCGGAAAGAACCACATGGCGGTCAGAATATGATTTTCGTCGCTGTTCTCTATGACGGCCACGTGAAACTGCCTCGGAAGGAACAGGATGGAGGACATGGAGAGCACCATGTAACTCGTCCAGGCTATGTACGGCGGATGCCCCATCTCGGGAAACTCGAGGAGGCGGGTGTGCAGGATCTCGTTCGTCCTCTCGAATACTTCGCCAAAACCTCCAAAGAGCGCATGCGTCACAAAAAAGCCTACCGCCAGGAACGCCGCCAGCTTGACCACACCCTGAACGGCCAGGGCCATAACCATCCCTTCGTGGCGTTCGGTCGGTTCGAGACGCCTGGCGCCCAGCATTATGGTGAAAATGATCATGAGCACGACCACACCCGGCCCTACGTAGCCCGCAATTCCCGAGTGGCCGGCGGGCGCCGCGCCCGCCAGTCCTCCGGAGGAGGGTGTCGTAATGATGAGGAAACTGGAGACGATGGCTTTGATCTGGAGCGAGACGTAGGGCAGAATTCCCAGGACCGAAACGGACGTGGCGAGCGCCGCAAGGGGTTGTGACTTGTTGTACCGGGCGGAAATGAAGTCCGCGATGCTCGTGATCCTGTGGTCGGTCTTTATGCGCGTCATCTTGCGGAGCACGATCCACCAGAGGAGGATGCAAAGCGTCGGGCCCAGGTAGATGGGCAGGAACAGCACCCCGGAAGTGGCGGCCTTGCCCACGCTGCCGTAGTACGTCCAGGCGGTGCAGTAGACGGCAAGAGACAGGGAGTAGACATAGGGATTGTTGGCCGGGCTCTTCCCCTTGGCTGTCCTTCTCTCCACCCGGAGGGCTATCGCGAAGAGCAACCCCATGTACAGGCAAAGCGTTACAAGCACTACCCCCGGTTCAATCATGGCCTATCCTCCAGCATTTCCTGCATGCCGCGCACGCCGCGCCATGTATGCTCCCGCGGTGGACGGGCACTGTTTCGGCCGTTACGAACTAAGGAGCACGGCGGCGAATCCTGGGTGCCGGATTCCGGATGCTGGTTGTCGATTGTTGGCGGTGAATAAAGACCCGCACATTCGGTATCCGGTCTTTCCTACCCGGTCGGGCCTCCGGCTTCGGCTGGTGATAATTATCATGTTTTATTGAAAACAAAGCAAGCACTGAGTACCGGACTGTTTTTTCGGAACACCGCCGGGCGGACCGCATTCGCCTGCCGTTCGCTGCAAAAGACGGCTCGCTTCGGCTGAGTCCGGTTGGCGACGGAACAATCCGAACAATGCGCAATCAAATTGGATTTCAAACCATCATCGCGGATCACGATGCCTTTTATACAACTCCCCCAGAGGAAAGATACCTGACTTCCCCCCTATGCTTACTTGCAAGCGCCAACTAGCTTTTTAACAACAGAAAAACGAGGTCGAATTCTTCCATGCCCAAATGACGTTGGATGGACGGGTATATGAATGGAGAACGGCATGGCCTGTCAGGGCTCTGCCGACCGGTTCCGCGGCGTGGCAATACAACAACGGATCCAGGGCTCCGACGTCCGGACCCATGTCCGGACCCCTTTTCGACCGGAGGACTCGAGGATTCGCCCAAAATACGAAGGAGTTGCATACACTATGATGAAAGAAGTCGCCGAACGGCGCATAAACGTTTCAGGCGTGATCCCGGGAGGACTGCCGACCGAATACCTGGTGGCGGGAGATGGACCTCCCCTGGTGCTGCTTCACGGAGTGGGCGACAGCGCTTACACATGGCAATATGTGATGCCCGCCCTGGCGCTCACTCATCGAGTCTACGCTCCCAGCATGCCCGGATTCGGCGGCAGCGCCAGGCCGCGCGTCGATTATTCCCCGGAGTTCTTCACCGCCTTTGCTTTCAGGTTCCTGGACGCCCTGCGGATCGGAAGGACCGGCCTGGTGGGCAATTCCCTGGGAGGAATGATCGCCATGAGGATGGCCCTTTCCAGGCCCGAACGAGTGGAAACCCTGACGATCGTCGACAGTGCGGGCCTTGGGCGCGGCATCAGCCCGCTCATGCGTCTGCTTACCGTACCGGGTATCGGGAAGATGGTGACGGTCTGGAATAAAACCGCTGTCGGGGCAAGGCAGTGGGCCCTTCAGATGGCGGCTCATCTTTTTGCCCATCCCACGCGCGCGCCGAAGGAATGGGTGCGGGAGCTGTCTTGGATGGCGCAAACTCCGGGCTATCTGGAGGCCACGGTGGCGACGGTGCGAGGCGGAAGCACGATTAAGGGGCAGCGCAAGAGATTGATCCTGCTCGACGAGTTGCCGTACCTGGAAATGCCGGTGCTCGTGGTGTGGGGCAAGAAGGACCGCGTCGTGCCCAAGCGCCACGCGCGGGCGGCAGTGGAGCGTCTTCCCAACGGCCGGCTTTCTCTGGTCAAGGATTGCGGTCATTTGCCCCATATGGAGCAGCCGGAACATTTTGCAGTCACGCTTCAAGAATTCCTGGTGGAGGCGACCTCGTTGCCTCTCGCCCGGGCCAGGTAGAAGCGTTGTCGGTTGCAGGACGCTTCCTTCATGCCTCCGGCAATTTCCAGATGCCGGGGATGGGGAGTCCGCAGCTTGCGCAGGAACCGTCCTTCAACTGCCGTATTTGGGAGTGGAAGCCGGTGCGTTCGATGAGCACGGCGTTGCATTTGGGGCAGATGGTGCGCTCTCCGGCATGGCCGGGCGCATTGCCGATGTAGACGAACCGGAGGCCCTCCTCCATGGCGGTGTTCCGGGCCTTCTCCAGGGTTTCCACGGGAGTCGG
Organism: uncultured Syntrophobacteraceae bacterium; assembly: GCA_964407285.1. GTDB lineage: Bacteria > Desulfobacterota > Syntrophobacteria > Syntrophobacterales > Syntrophobacteraceae > CAYOVG01. The sequence goes on along the minus strand of CAYOVG010000199.1, from coordinate 4,281 downwards.
CGGCACGCTCTTCAGCTTGTAAAGCGGTGAGAATCGCGTGAAATGCAGAGGCGTTCCGGGTCCGAGCGTCTGCTTGATCCAGCGGCACATGGCCCGGATGGTCTCCATATCATCGTTTTTTCCCGGAACGATCAGAGTGACGATCTCCGTGTGGACTTGACATTCCTTGAGGAGCTTGAGCGTGTCCAGCACGGGCTGGAGAGTCCCATCGGCAATGTCTCGATAGTATTCCGGGGTAAAGCCCTTCAGATCGATGCACGCGGCGTCCAGGTTCCCGCAAAGGTCCCGGAGCGGACCCGGATTGACGTATCCGTTGGAATGCATGACCTTCAGCAGTTTCTGCTTTCGTGCAAGCGCTCCGATGTCGAGCATGTATTCCATGAATATGGTGGGCTCGACATACGTCGACGCGATGGAGCGGCACCCCGCGAGCACGGCCTGCCGGACCGCCTCCTCGGGGGACAGGTCGTAGTTGTACGTATTGTCGGGGCGAGCCTGTGATATTTCCCAATTCTGACAGAACTTGCAGTCGAAGTTGCAGCCCGCCGTCGCCAGGGAGAAGGAGCGCGTCGATGGGAGCACGTGAAAGAAGGGCTTCTTCTCGATGGGATCGATGTGGATCGAACACGGATTCCCATACACCAGGGAGTAGTAGTTCCCGTCGGTGTTTTCCCTGACCCGGCAGTACCCCCGCTCTCCGTCTTCCACTTCGCACCGGCGCGGGCAAAGCTCGCATCGGATGGTTTTGCCGTCCAGGGGGGTGAAATACGGGGAGAGCTTGCGCCCGAGACGGCCCAGGGCGATGGTCTGGGCTTCACTGGAGGGAACGTCCACAAACCGGCCGGCCGGGCCGGCCATTCCCATCCCGGCGCAAAACACGGCGCAACGGCCGCAGTAACGAAGAAATCTCCGCCTGCTCAGCTTTTCCTTCATCTCTTTTCGCTCCTCGGGAAAAAGATATGGGCTCGAACCATCCCGCGGCGTGGGTGCGGTGCGTCCGCCGATGAGAACGCGTGGAAGACCGGCGACCACGGCGCGGCCCACGGCCGCGACCAGACGTTGAAATCGATGATGCTTTCCGCCCGTGCGATGTTTCGAGTTGACAAAGACCGCGAAACCGGGAACAAGGAGGAAAACGCCACGGAGTCCCTTATACAGGAATTCGAAAGAGATGTCATGAGTCTGAGTGAGAGAGGGGAGGGCGCCGCCCCGCTGAGTGGTCGGAATTGGTCGGAGCGCATGGGTTTCACGGGGATTGATGAAGGAGAAATGGAAGATGGCGTGGTCGGACGAATCGTTGAGGAAATTCGGATCGAACATCCAGAGGCTGATCCGCAAGGAGGACCTGAGCCGGGAGGAGAGTTACGAGATGTTCCGGCAGGTTCTGTTGAATCAGCAGCCGGATTTGCAGCAGGGCGCCTTTCTCGCCGCCCTCGTATCGAAGGGCGAGACGCACCGTGAGATCGCCGGCGCCTGGCAGGCCATCGTGGAATTCGACACGGCCCGCATCGACGATGACCTCGACCGCCCGCTCGTCGAGAACTCCGGCACCGGCATGGACGAACTGAAGACATTCAACGTGAGCACGGCTGCGTCGGTGGTTGCGGCGGCCGGGGGCGCCCGGCTTGCCCGGCACGGGGCCAGGGCGCTCACGTCTTCTTGCGGCACGGTCGACCTGCTGGACTGCATCGGCATCGACGTCGAGTGCGAAGTGGAGACGGTCGTCGCCAGTATCAGGGAGGAGGGGATAGGCCTGTTCAACGGCATGAGCCCCAAGGTCCATCCGCGGTCTCTCGGACGGATACTCAGCCTGATCCGGTTCGGCTCCACCCTGAACATCGCCGCTTCCCTGGCGAGCCCCTGCCGCCCCAGCCATGCCTTGCGGGGCGTTTACGCCGCGGAAATGGCGCCCAAGGTGTGCGGTGTCATGAGGGAGATCGGATACGAACGGGCGATGATCGTGCACGGATTCGATTCCGCGAAAGAAAAGGGCATGGACGAGATTTCCGGCATCGGAGAGACTCTCGTCCATGAGTTGCTCCCCGACGGGAATGAGCGCACATTCGTGCTGGTCCCCGAGGATGTCGGGATCGAACGGGCCGATTACGCGTCGATCGCGGCCACCGGCAACGTCCGCGAGGAAGCCGTTCGATTCCTGAAGATCGTAAGCGGGACCGGGCATCCGGAATGTATAGACATGACGTGCCTCAATGCGGGAGCCATCCTCTACCTGGTGGGCAAAGCCGGCGATATCCGGGAGGGAGTGGAGATGAGCCGCGGCATCATAGAAACCGGCAAAGCCCTGGAGAAGCTCACCCGGTGGGTTACGGTCCAGACCGACCCGGCGAAGCAGGGCATCGGCAGATACCTCGATGCCGCCCGCCGGGCGGGCATGGAGGCGCAAGTCGCCGCGTTGCTGTAAAACTAATGATGTTCCTTGGGAGAAGCGGGGGAATCGTGTCGAGCACGATTCCCCCGCCTGTCCTGTACGTTACGGCAAGCAAGAGCTCTTACGCCGCCACCGCCCCACTCTCCTCGATATCACCGGGTCCGGCGACGCTCGACCGCAGGTAGATCTGGATGTTTTTCTCCAGCTTGTCGATAATGCCGCAGAACTTGGCTTCATCCGGCTCCAGCAGCGTCATTCTGAAACCCTGCAGTTCTGTGTTGAACGATGAGAGCGGCACGACGCACACCCCCGTCGCCGCCAGGAGGTAGTAGACGAACCGCTTGTCCATCGGCATCGCGGGGTCCGCCGCGAGCTTTTCCACCAGGCTCTTCGCCTCCTGGTTGTCGATCGGAAGGGTCTGCCGCTCGTTCAGAAGCCCCGTCTCGAAAACCACGCTCATATAGAAGGCCCCGTTGGTGCGATTGACCAGTATCCCCGGAATGTCCTTCAGGCGTTCGTATGCGAGGTTTGAAAGCCTTTCATAGCGCCGGCGCCGTTCCTCCAGGCATACCTGGTATTCGGGATGCTGGAAGATGTGCGGAATGGCCTTCTGCGGCAAAGTGGTGGCGCAGACCTCGACCATCTTGGCGTTGAGGATGCTCTGAACATAGGTGGCGAAATGGGGGTCCTTGTCCGCATTGTAGATCTCGACCCACCCGCAACGCGACCCCGGCCACGGCAGTTCCTTGGAGATGCCCTTCATCGCCAGTCCGGGCACATCGCCGATGACATCGGCGAGCGGTTTGGTCTTCTGCCCATTGTATATGAGATTCTGGTAGATCTCGTCGGCGATGATGAAAAGGTCGAATTCGGCCGCAATGGCGACGATCTCCCGTAGAACGCTCTCCGGAAAAACGGCGCCGGTCGGGTTGTCGGGATTGATGACCAGTATGCCTGCCACCGACGGGTTGTATTTGACCCTCCGGCGCAACTCCCGGATGTCCGGATACCAGTGATTGTACGGGTCGAGAGGGTAGGTGACCGCGGGCTGTCCGGCATGGGTGGCTTCGGATGCCGAATGGGTCGTGTACGTGGGGGAGGGAGTGATCACGCGCGCGGTGCTGCGAAGAAATCCGTAAACCTTGGTTATGGCCTCGCCCAGTCCGTTGAAAAAGATGATGTCGTTCGGCGTGATATGGACGCCGCCGTTGCGATTGTTCAGCTTTGCCAGGAATTCCCGGGTTTCCTTGATCCCCTGCGTGGGGCAGTAACCGTAGGAACTGTCCTGCATGGCCAGGCCGGCGACGATTTCCTTCATCCAGGTGGGAATCTTCTCACCTTTAGCCACCGGATCGCCGATATTTTCCAGGTTGACTTCGATTCCCGCCTGCTGCAGCTTTTCAGCCACGCCAATGATGTTGCGGATCTCATAATTGAGCTTGCCGGCGCCCATGTGCACGATATCTGTACGCATGATCTCCTTTCTACTCCTTTCGTCCCCGTGCGGTGCTCCACCGACTCCGCGGTCCAAAAAGAAAAGGGCCGCGAGTCTCTCGCGGCCCTCTAAACCCCTGGGGGCCGCGCCCGTCAGCCCGCAGCCCTGAGTTTTATTCCTGGAGATTCAGACCTTTCTCTCCCTCAGAACCGCGGGCCGCATGGCTGCCATCGCCGCTGCGGCGGAGCCGGCGTAACACGCGATACAGGTTCTGCTCTCGGGAGAAATCATGGTCTACCTTCTCTGCTCGTCATCTCTGCATATAGCCATGGCTAAACGATACTAAAGCTAGCATAAAAAAAGACGGGTGTCACGTAAAATCAAACGATCGCTCATTTAATCCCACCGGAGAAGACTGTTGCCCATAGATCCCACTCATGCTATGGTTGGGCATGAC
>CAYOVG010000198.1:0-12778 GCA_964407285.1 uncultured Syntrophobacteraceae bacterium | reverse complement strand
GACGGAATACACCCTCGCAGGCATTGAACTCAGTGTGCTTTCAGTGCAGGATGTCCATCTATAGAGAAAAGTCCCTATGGCAGACCTCTCGCTTTTTCCTCTTCGCCTTCATCTCCATCCTGTTGCTGCTGGCCGTCACTTCGACCATTACGTGGATATTGCGCCTGCAGGTGAAAAAAAGGACCCGGGAACTGCTTCTCAGCGAAGAGCGGTATCGGCATATGGTCCAGAACGCGGGCGACATTCTCTATGTTACCGATGAACGAGGCCGTATTCTTTACATCAACCCAGTCGCCGAACTCATAACGGGTTATCAATCCGAGGAGATGAAGGAAAGGCGCTTTCTCGATTTCATTCATCCGGATTTTCGGGATGAAATAGGGTCGGCTTACGAGAAACAGTATATCGAGAGAACGCCGAACACGTACCACGAATTTCCCGTCGTCACGAAGGATTCCAGGGTCGTTTGGGTCGGGCAGAACACTCAGTTCCTGGAAAGCGACGGGAAGGCCGAGGGCTTCCAGGCCATTGCCCGCGATATCACCGACCGCAGGCGCGTTGAAGATGAATTGCGCAAGAACCGCCAGTTTCTCTCCGATTTGATCGAGCACAGCGGAGCGCTCATTTTCGTCAAGGACCGTGCGGGCCGCTATGAAATAGTCAACCGGAAATGGGAAGACGTCACGGGTCTGAACCGACAGGCAGTCATTGGGAGAACGGACGAGGACCTGTTCCCCGGACCGGTCGGAAGCGCCTTCCGATTGAATGATACGGAAGTGATGCAGGCGGGTTCCGTGATGGAGAAAGAGGAAGTCCTTGAGGACGAGACGGGCCGGCGTTTCTTTTTGTCCGTCAAGTTTCCCCTGTTCGGCGACGACGGCGCGGTGCGCGGCGTGTGCGGGATGACGACGGAGATCACCGACCGCAAGCGCGCCGACGCGGAACGAACGCTGCTCGCGGGCGTGGTCGAGCAGGCGGAGGAAAATGTCCTCATCACCGACGATCATCGAACCATTCTCTATATCAATCCGGCCTTCGAGCATTCCAGCGGGTATCGTAACCAGGACCTCAAGGGGCAAAAGCTGCGGGTGTTGAGGAGCGATAAGCACGACGAGGCTTTTTACCGGAATATGAAGCAGGTCCTCGACCGTGGCGAAGTCTGGATGGGCAACATCATCAGCAAAGGGAAAGACGGCGCGGATTTCGAGATAGAGGGCGCGATTTCGCCCGTAAGAGACGGTTCCGGCCGCGTCACGAACTATCTTGTCGTCGGCCGGAACATGAGCCGCTTCCGCAAACTGGAAAGAGAACTCCACCAGGCGCAGAAGATGGAGTCGGTGGGGCGCCTGGCTGGAGGCATAGCTCATGATTTCAACAATATGCTCGGAGTTATCATCGGTCATGCGGAGTTGGCCGTGGGCAAGATCGCCTCTGAAAAACCCGCTCTGAGCGACATCCAGGAGATTCTCAAGGCCGCGAAGCGCTCGGCGACGCTGACTCGCCAGCTCCTGACATTCGCCCGGCAGCAGACGATCCGGCCCGAAGTGCTCGACATCAACGAAACCGTGGAAAGCATGCTGAAGATGGTCCGACGCCTCATCGGCGAGGACATCGAACTGGTTTGGAAACCCTGCCCGGACCTCTGGCCGGTGAAGGTCGACCCTGCGCAGATCGACCAGGTCCTGGCGAATTTGTGCGTCAATGCCCGCGACGCCATAGCCGGTGTGGGAAAAGTCACCATCGAGACGGGCAACGTTACGCTCGATAAAGCCTTCGGCACGGGACGCGAGGGCTTCCTCCCCGGAGAATATGTTCTGCTCGGAGTGAGCGACGACGGCTGCGGCATGGGGAAGGAGGTTCTCGACAAGCTTTTCGAACCGTTTTTCACCACCAAGGATGCCGGCAAGGGGACCGGCCTGGGCCTGGCTACGGTCTACGGCATCGTCAAGCAGAACAACGGGTTCGTGGATGTAGAGAGCGAACCCGGACAGGGAGCGTCTTTCAGGATATATATTCCTCGGACCGATGCCCCCGTTTCCGAAAAGACCCAGGTTCCCGATCACAAGAAGGACCTTAAAGGGAAGGAGACGGTCCTGCTGGTGGAAGATGAAGAAATCTTGTTGAATTTGGGAAGACAGATCCTGGAACTCCATGGATACAAGGTGTTGACCGCTCAAAACGCGGCCGAAGCCCTGGATCTGGCCGGAAGACACCAGGACCGGATCGATCTGCTGATCACGGATGTCGTCATGCCCGGGATGAACGGCAAAGATCTTGTCGAAAAACTCAGCGCTGTCAGAACCGGGTTCAAGACCATATTCATCTCGGGCTATACCGCCGATATCATTTCCGATCACGGCGTTCTCGATGAAGGAGTCCATTTTCTCCAGAAGCCGTTTTCCGTGAAGAGCATGACCGAGATAGTCCGTGAGGTGCTGGACCGTTGAATTTCCGTTCGTCGCCTTCAGAGAAAGAAGAACGCCCGGTTTCGTCATACCGGCACGCTGCGTGGAAGCTGTCCCGTCCATGGTTTTTCCGTGGCTCACAAGCCTCTAAGATCATACGACATAGTTCGTGCTGATTGGTCTTTCGTTTTCAATTCTTTTGTGGTTAAATGCGCTGACGCGCCCGGCGCTCTACCATGGATCGAGGATCTTCCCATCACCATGGGGAACGAGGCAATCGGCATTTTGGTCTCACCACTGTGAAGAATATCGATATTATTGCATATTACAGATCCAGCCCTAACCATTCATCTCATGAGGAAGAGGAAAAGGAACATGGCAGACGAAAAGGACCTTATGTCAAAGAGCACGGATCCCGCGGTCCGGGAAATGATCACCAAGGCAGATCGAATGGAAATCAAGACGGTTTGGGACCGGTATGAAGCCATGCAGCCCCAGTGCGGGTTCGGCGACACGGGACTGTGCTGCCGTCATTGTCTGCAGGGGCCGTGCAGGATCGATCCTTTCGGCGAAGGCCCCACGGAGGGCATCTGCGGAGCCTCGGCGGACACCATGGTGGCGCGAGGCCTCGACCGGGCCATTGCCGCGGGAACCGCCGCCCATTCCGGCCATGCCAAGCACCTGGCCCATACCCTCTCAAAAGTCGCCAAGGGCGAGACCGGGGTCTATTCCATCAAGGAACCCGAAAAGCTCAGAGCCGTGGCCGGACGATTGGGCATTCCAGTGGAAGGCCGCTCCGACAGCGATATCGCTCTCGACCTCGCCCGCGCCGCCATGGCCGATTTCCATGAGAAGGAGACGCCGGTGCTGTGGGCCGCCACGGTCGTCCCTCCTAAACGGGCTGAAGTTTTGACCAAATTGGATTTAACGCCCAAAGGAATCGACCATGAGATTTCCGAAATAATGCACCGCACCCTCTACGGAGTGGATGCCGATCCGGTCAATCTCCTCCTGGGCGGACTTCGCTGTGCGGTCGCCGACCTTGCCGGATGCTACATGGCGACCGACATAGCCGATATACTCTTCGGAGTTCCAAAGCCGGTCGTTACGGAGGCCAATCTCGGGACCCTCAAGGCGGATGCCGTAAACATCGCCTTACACGGCCATAACCCTTTACTGTCGGATATGCTCGTCGCCAGGGCCCCTTCCTGGAATGATGCGGCGATTGCCGCGGGCGCATCGGGCATAAATGTCGTCGGCATATGCTGCACGGGCAATGAGATCATGATGCGACACGGGATTCCCGCCTGTACCCACTCGGTGAGCCAGGAGATGGCGATCGTTACCGGAGCCCTGGACGCAGTGATCGTCGACTACCAGTGCATCATGCCTTCAATGGGTTCAGTCGCCGAATGCATGGGGACCACACTGATTACCACCATGGACATCGCAAAGATCCCCGGGGCCGTACACGTCGCCTTCGACGAGGAATCCGCCGAAGCAAAGGCGGATGAGATTTTCGAATTGGCCCTGGCAGGCTTCAAGCGCCGCAAGAACAAACCGGTGAATATCCCCGACATTAAGAGCCGCGTGGTCGCCGGCTTTTCAGTGGAAACCATTGTCGGCGCGCTTTCGAAGCTGGATGCCGACGCGCCCCTCAAGCCCGTGGTGGATAACATCGTGGCGGGCAATATTCGTGGCGTATGCCTTTTCGCGGGCTGCAACAACGTAAAGGTCCCCCAGGACAACAGTTTCCTTACGGTGGCCCGCAAGCTTCTCGAGGAAAATGTCCTGGTGGTCGCCACGGGTTGCGGCGCGGGCGCGCTCATGCGGCACGGATTCATGGACCCGGCCAATACGGATGCCCTGTGCGGCGACGGTTTGCGGGCCGTCCTGCGGGCCATCGGAGAGGCTAACGGCCTCGGCGGGCCGCTGCCTCCGGTTCTGCATCTGGGCTCCTGCGTCGATAACTCCAGGGCCGTGGCCCTGGCCGTTGCGGTCGCCAACTACCTCGGAGTGGACACGGACAAACTCCCCGTGGTCGCCTCCGCTCCCGAAGCGGTTTCCGAAAAGGCGGTGTCCATCGGCGCGTATGCCGTGGCGGCCGGCCTGCCCACTCATGTCGGCGTTATGCTGCCCGTCCTCGGCGGGCCGCTGGTTACGCAGGTGTTGACGGACAAAGTGAAGGACCTGACGGGCGGTTACTTTATCGTGGACCTCGATCCGGCGTCGGCGGCCGACAAACTGATTGCGGCCATCGACGAGCGTCGGGCAGGCCTGGGTTTGTCGAAGTGAGCGTCAAAATCGACGGCAATGCCTTAATAGGGCCGGAGGCGAAGCCCCGGCGGATGTCGCTGCCGTCGTTCGAGAAGAGGAGCATTTTATGCCTGAACCCAAAGAGATATTCGTCCGACCGGACCGATGCATGGGGTGCCGTTCGTGTGAACTGGCCTGCGCCGTTGCGCATTCGAAGAGCCGGTCCCTGTACGGGGCCGTCTCGGAACAACCTCGACCCAGGTCTCGCGTCTATGTTGAATCGTCATCGAATAAACCCGTGCCGATTCTCTGCCGGCATTGTGAGGATGCCCCTTGCATGCACGCCTGCATCGCCGGAGCCATCCGCAGGACTGAAGAGGGAGTGGTGATCACGCGGAGCGATAAGTGCATCGGCTGCTGGACATGCGTGATGGTATGTCCTTACGGGGTGATCGGCCGGAGCCTCCAGGAGCATAAAGCATATCGGTGCGATCGGTGCCCGGACCGCACGGAGCCTGCCTGTGTCGGAGCATGTCCGACCAGGGCGCTGGTTTACCAGAGTGTGAAAGATTTCTCCGGCGATGCCCGCAAAACCGCTTCCGCACAAATCCTCAAAGCGCAAAGGGGATAGCGGTGGCGCCGAGTGAAACGCACTACGTCATTATTGGGGCGGGCGCGGCCGGGATGGCGGCCGCCGAAGCCATTCGCGCAACCGACGGGAGGGGCTCGATCGTTGTCTTTTCGGACGAGCCCGACCGTCCCTACTTCAGGCCGTTGATCCCTTTTCTCATCAGCGGCAAGAAAAGCGCGGACGATATGGCCCTGGTGGGAGAAGGACCCTACCGGGGTTCCGGTATCGAAGTACGGATAAACTCGCGGGTGGAGAGAATCGACTGCCGGTCTCGGACGGTCGAGATCGGGGGCGGGGAGCGTTTTCCCTACGACAGGCTGCTCATTGCAACGGGCAGCAGCCCGTACATTCCGCCGGAGATCGAGGGAACCGACGCCGAAGGCGTATTCCCATTACGGACCCTGGCGGACGCCAGGGCCGCCGAAAAGCGGGTCGCCCGCGCGCGTCGCGCCGTCATGCTGGGTGGCGGGATGTTGAACCTCAAGGCTTCCTTCGCCTTGCTGGAGCGTGGGCTTCAAGTCACCCTGGTCGTCAAGTCGCCCCAGGTTCTCTCGCAGTTAATGGAACCCGAGGATGCGACGCTCATCCGGGATGCGTTGAACAAGGCGGGTCTCGAGATAGAAACCGGCGCCGGCGCCCGCGGGATTCTGTCCGGGGACGACGGGGTCGAAGGCGTGCTCCTGGACGACGGCCGAACGATCGCCTGTGAGATGGTTTGCATCGGCAAAGGGGTGCGGCCGAACGTCGGCGGGATCGATCCCGAAGACATTCGAGTGGATCGGGGAGTCGTGGTGGACAGATTCACGGCCTGCGGCGCCGCCGGCGTCTTTGCGGCGGGTGATGTCGCCGTAACTTTCGATCCGATCACGGGTGGGCGCATCATTACCGGTCTTTGGACCAACGCCGTCGAGATGGGCAAGTGCGCCGGATACAACATGGCCGGGAAACCCACGGAATACGGGGGAACCTTCGGCATTCTGAACGCCACGCAGGTGGCCGACGTTGCGTTCGTCTCCATGGGAATCGTGCACGCCACCGGCCAAAACTACGAAACTCACGTGGCCCGCTCACGCAACGCCTACCGGAAGCTGGTCTTTTCCCCCGACGGCGGCCGATTGGTGGGAGTCTTGCTGGTAGGCGACATTTCCAGGGCGGGGATGTATCGATTCCTGATTAAAGAAAGGATGCCGGTAGCGAAGATAAAATCGCGCGTCATCGATCATACTCTTCACTACGGGCATTTCATGCGCCCTTGATTCGGAAGAAGTAAAAGGGGCGGGAACAGGGATTCACAGGGATTCGAGCGGGACGCCCGCCGGGCCGGCCGGCGCCGGTTTCAGTGATTCGAGCAGCACATCGCCCGGTAGGTACGGCGGGCAGGCGTCGCCACTCGTTACCCCGAGTTCAAACGAAACTCTCCCGCAGGCCGGCGGCGCGACCGCCGGAAACCCACAATTATATTGAGCATGTCTCGAATCCTTTTTCGTGAGGTCGTTCAAAACGACCCCCCGATTCCCGCGAGCAACGCGCAGGTCCGGGAAAGCCGGCTTCCGTGGACCGTTTCGTGGTCGCCCACGTTAAGGTTAATAGCAAAGCTATTCACGAGTATAAAGCAAATAGCAACCGTTGAGAGAAGCGATTGGAAGCTACCGAAGTAGTGCTCCACCGTGCCGATGAGCACCTTTGGCAGGGAGCGTTTCTCCTCCTCATGCTGACGTTCACGGTACAACTGAAGCGCCGCCGCCATAATGTCAATGGATCGTCGCAAAACAGTAACGCCGAACCATCTATAATCGATCCCAGTTCTCAGACCACGAGCCCATGTCGCCCCAACGGGTCGACATGTTACGGCCATATGGAGTCCAACGGAGAAGTGAGAGAGGAAAGAAGTGGTTGCAGTCCTCCATCCGTGATGGAGATTGCTCCGGAAGCGACAAGTGAAGCGAAGACGTCGGACGCGCTCTCATGCGACGACAGGAACCATTTTAGTCCGATCGGGCAGCCTCCGGAAGGCTCGGATGCACCATTGAAGGCGTACTCTTATTCGATAAAGATGCTCTTGGAGATTGTGCCCCAGGTGTCCCCCTCGACCATAGTGCGGGATGTGAAGAAGATCGTTGACCGGAATGCTCCGTTGAGCGCCGTCGTCGTGAGCGAAGGAGGAAGACCCGCCGGTCTGGTAATGAGCCATCATCTGGACAGGACTCTGGGAATGCAGTTCGGAGTGCAATTGTACTACGACCGTGCCGTTACCCGGATAATGGACCCCTCGCCCCTGGTTGTTGAGGGCTCCGTTTCGGTCGAGGCTGCAGGTCGGCGCGCAATGGGGCGCGAGAGGGATAAGATTTACGATCATATCATTATTGCCGAAGATAACCTGGTGATCGGGGTTGTCTCGGTCTGGAAGATTCTCGATTTCCTTGCCGACCTGCATCAGAAGCGTACCTGTGAGATGGCGTACATGAACAGGCGGTTGCAGGCAAAAGTGAAGGAACTGGAGAAAACCGAACGTGCGCTGAAAGATTCCGAAAGACAGCTTCGCATCCTTTCCTCCAGGCTCCTTACGGCTCAGGAAACGGAACGAAAGAGGATATCCAGGGAGCTTCACGACAGCATCGGGGGAGCGTTGAGCACGATCAGGTTCGGGTTGGAGAACGCGGTTGTCCGGATGCAGGAAGGAAGAGCCAGTCCGGAAAATCTCGAGTCGCTCATCTCCATAACCCAATATGCTCATGAAGAGGCCAGAAGGATCTATATGAACTTGAGGCCTTCAACTCTGGACGACCTGGGTATTTTAGCTACAATAGGATGGTTTCTAAGGCAATTCCAGACTATTCATTCAGAAATCAGTATTGAATCACATATTTCCGTGGAAGAGGATGAAACGCCGCAATCTCTCAAGATCGTCATCTTCAGAGTTCTCCAGGAGGCGCTGCAAAACGTGGCCAGACACGGTCGAGCCGACACGGTGAACCTCTCGCTCGTAAAGCAGGACGACAGGATCGTGCTGACCATCGCGGACAATGGGACGGGTTTCCAGGTCGGAGTTGAAAGGGAAACCCCTGAAGGGGGCCTGGGGCTCCCCAGTATGCAGGAGCGCGTGGAATCCTCGGGGGGCATCTTCACAATCACGTCCGTAAAGGGAGAGGGAACGGTTGTTCGAGCCTCATGGGAACTCAGCCGGATCGTCGAAACATTGTAGCAGCGCCATAGACGGGCCTCGCCAGGTTCTCGAGCACGTCCCGCTCACGCCCACGGCCTGCGAGAGGCTGCGGTCCGCCCCCCCAATTTCGCGACCCGCAACCCGCGGTTCGTAACATTTCAACTAAAGTATTTTTCCCTCCAACCGATTGCTGATTCATAGGCGGTTCCTATATAATAGAAAAAAGGAGGCGTATATGGGAACGAGCGGACGTTTCGGCAAGTATGGGGACCTGAAGCGCAAGGCCAGGCTCAGGAAATGCCGTATGATTCACCAGGGGCGGCCTGCCGGCAGGGAGATCTTTCCGTGTATCGTCAATCCGGCGAGGCCCTCGGGACCTCGAGGAGAAGGAGTCGACAAAAAGTAGTCTTTATGGATTTAATCGAGAGCTCGGATCAGAAAAAGAGGCGGCTGAGCGTTGAAATTCGCCGGATGAACATCGACGATCTCGCCGAGGTCTTTCATCTGGGGGAAAAACTGTTTACGGCGCGGGAAGCGCCCAATCTGTATAGAACGTGGGACGAATATGAGGTAATCACTCTCTACCAGGGTGATCCCGAATTCTGCCTCGTTGCGGAGGTCTGCGACGAGATCGTGGGGTTTGCGCTCGGAACGATGGTAGTCAAGAGCCACTCTGCGTGGAAGTACGGCTATCTCGTATGGTTGGGAACAAATCCGGCGTACCATGGGCAGGGCATAGCCTCGAAGCTGTTCTACCGTTTTCGGGACCTCATGCTTGCGGAGGGGGTGCGCATGCTCCTGGTGGATTCCGAAGCGGATAACCTGCCCGCGCTCCGGTTTTTCCGGAAAATGGGATTCGGAAACCCCCAGGAACACATTTACCTGACTCTCAACCTGGACCCGCACCTGAGAGAGTACAGAGGAAAGAAAATCAACGGGCGGCCGTAGCGGGCCGCCCGCGTTCTGTATTACGATTGCCTTTGTCCGGCATTCTGTGTTAGATGCTCAATGGTCAGCCGGCTTTGCGCTCGCGCGGGCTCATGTCCCCGATGGGGACCATGGCTGAACAAGCGGCCGGATGCGGCCGGAAAATAGATCAAGGAGGGAACGAATGCCCGTCGAAGAAAGAACCGTGGAAGTTCAGAGGAAACCGCGAAAAAGGCCCAGGAAGAGCGCCGTCCACCCCAAGCTCAGGAAGCTGCTGGACGCTATAGACATTTCCTCGCCGTTCAGAATGACCTGTTCGATTCTGGACCTCACGCTTCTGGAGAGATTGCGCGAAGGGCACTCCATGACCGCGGAGGAAGAAGCCGCGGTGGAGAAGCTCTACGAGAAGCTCATGAGTCTGAAACGGCCGAGAAAGCGGAGGTCGAAAAAGAAGGAAGATGCGTGATTCCGGTGTAAGCCAGACCTTTTTCACCACACCTGTTTTCATCGGCTACAATCATTTGCCGTCAGACGGTCCTTCCGGCAGGCTCAGCGCCCAGATTCAAATGAAGTCTCCGAACCGTTGCCGGCCTTACGGCTGTCGGCCCTGGCCTTGAAGTACTCCACGATGGCCCTGGCCACCGGTTCCGTAATGCCGGGGACGGCCTGGATTTCCTCCACGCTTGCCCGCTCGATGGCCTCGATGCTTCCGAAGTGGTTCAGCAGCAGCAGGCGCCTCGTCTCTCCCACCCCCGCAATTGCATCGAGTTCCGACGTGAGCAGGTTGTTGAGGTGGGCGTTCTGGTAGCGGGAGACGGCGAAGCGGTGGGCTTCGTCTCTCAGTCGCTGCAGCAGGTGGAGCACCTCCGGGAAGCGTGACAGGAAGAGGGGATTCTTGCGGCCCGGCGCGTAGACCTTCTCATACATCCCCCGTCCTTTATCGCCTCTGTCCTGCTCGCGCTCCTTGGCGAAGGAGATGAGCGGCAACCGCTCCGTCATGTCCATCGATTCCAGAAGGTGGCGGATGCGGTTGAGTTGCCCTTTTCCGCCGTCGAGCACCAGCAGGTCCAGGCCGGAAACCAGGTTCTTCTCGTCTTTCAGGAATCGCTCCACCGTTTCAGCCATCATGGACGGGTCGTCGGGTTCGGTCTTGCTCTCGATGCGGTACAGCCGGTATGAACTCTTGTCGGGATGTCCGCCCGAAAACACGACAATGGCCCCGATGGCGTGGCGGCCCTGGATGTTCGATATGTCCACGCAGGCCATCCGCGTGGGGAGCCGGGGCAGTTTGACCGCCTTTTGCAGGCTCTCCAGGAGGCTGGTGTCCTTTTTCTCCCACTGCTTGCGGCTGAGGAACCTTTGCCGCGCGTTGCCGGCCGCGAGTTCGAGCAGTTGCTTGCGGTCTCCGCGCCTGGCGGGCCGGATGTGGACCCGTTTTCCCTTGAGGTCCGACAGCCATTCCTGCAGCGCGTCCCCGGCTTCCATCTCCACGGGCGACAGCACCTCGTCGGGGATGTGATTGCCGCGCGCGTAGTACTGGTAGATGAACTCCGAGAGGACCTCGTCCTCTTCCCCCTGCACGTCGTGCAAGTCGTAGTACTTCTGGCCGATCACGGTCCCCTGCCGTACGTAGAGCACCACCAGTTCCGTGCCGGCTCCCTCCCGGTAGATCCCGAGCACATCCTGGTCGAGGAAACGGCCGGAGACGATATGCTGCTTCTCCAGCATGGAATCGACAGCCCGCAGGCGGTCCCGGTAGAAGGCCGCCCTCTCGAATTCCAGGGCCGCGGACGCCTCCTCCATGCGTTCCTTGAGCTGGCTCTGGAGGACGTCGGTCTTCCCCTGGAGGAAGAGCACGACCTCTTCGACCATCTTTGCGTACTGTTCCTGGGTGAGCTTGTCGGCGCAGGGGCCCTGGCATTTCCCCATCGAGTAGTTGAGGCACGGCTGCAGCCGCTTGATGAGTTTTTTCCCCTTGCACTGCCGCAAGGGGAAGAGCCTGTTGAGGAGCTTCAATATCTCCCGCACCGAATAGGCGGAAGGGTAAGGGCCGAAGTAAAGTGCCCCGTCCCTCTGGAACCGCCGCACCACTTCGATGCACGGGAAGGGTTCGCGCGGGTCGATGCGAAGGGCGGGATAGTTCTTGTCGTCCCGCAGGATGACGTTGTAGCGCGGGCGGTGCTTCTTGATGAGGCTCGCTTCGAGGAGCAGGGCCTCCTTCTCGCTCGATGTTACGATGTATTCGATGTCGGCGGCCTTTTCGACCAGGAGACGGGTTTTGAGGCCGTTCGAAGCCGTGCTCCGGAAGTAGCTGCCGACCCTTTTCCTGATGTCCCTGGCCTTTCCGACGTAGAGCACGGCGGCGCTTTCGTCCCTGAAGATGTAGACTCCCGGAAGGTGGGGAAAAGCCGTTATCTTGCGGCTCAAGGGATGCCCCTGGCGTCCTTCCGTCCGCGCGTGGGGCTGCGCCGTGGTTTCCTCGGGGCGGGTTCGAGGACCGGTTTGAGGGTCGGCCTGGGGATCATCGTTTCGGGGGGGCCCTGCTGTTTCCGCTTTGTTTTGCGTATCCGTTACGGGTTCACGATCTGTGGATTCCATCAAAATTCCTTCTAAGTCACCTATATTCAAACACAAATGCCGTTTTGGGAGAATCCTTCCAAAAGACTGGACATTCGCGCCTTTTTCTGTTACAAAGCAAAGATCCAAGCGGGACGTGGCTCAGCCTGGTAGAGCGCTGCGTTCGGGACGCAGAGGCCGCTGGTTCAAATCCAGTCGTCCCGATTCAGGAAAATCGAAGATTTAACCCGGTTCTCGCGAGCCGGGTTTTTCTTTTCCCGGCTACCGACTGTAGCCAAATCCTCTATCCTCCTTTTGATATCCCGAATCCCTTCCCCGGACAACCCCCTGCGCAAAGACCGCAAGGGTTTCTCCTTTGCCGGTCGAAGCGGGGCGATTGCGGGATTCACCAATCGCTCTATTTTGCGCATGACCGATAATTGTCTTGTGAACGGCGCTCCCCATGGTGTAAACTCGCGGAGTATCCAGGCAGCGGTACGTATTCAAATCGGTAATCCACGCTGGAACGGCATCTGCCTCCTCATCCGCGACGCGACCGTTACAGTTGTCTTTGGCGCTTAGCCCGAATCAGACCCATTGCGTATTTTACGGTTCCGCCGGGCTTACGCATTCGTATCCCGGAATCCATATCCCGAAAAACGTGAGGTGAACCTCGTGGAAAAGGACGTCGGGAGTAAGCGTCCGGTCTTCGGCCTTCCAGCCAGGTTGATGGTCTCCTTCCTGATCGTATCCATTGTTCCTCTTCTCATGCTGGGTTACATCGCCCACAGGAACCTCGATGAGACCGGCAGACTGGCGGCGAGCAGGGCCGAAGAGATG
>CAYOVG010000197.1:0-12809 GCA_964407285.1 uncultured Syntrophobacteraceae bacterium | reverse complement strand
GACGTATTCCAGCGCGTGCCGGGCGGTGTTGGCTTCGGCGAGAGTCCCGCGGAACGCATCGCCGTAGCGTCCGAAACTGTCCGCCAGCCGGGCCAGGGGTCCCAGGTCCAGGGGAACCTCGTGGGCGTGGGTGTACTCATGGCCCTGGGCCATTTTGACTGCTTTGCCGAAAAAGACGCTGTGCACGATGCGGCGAAACCCCATCTCCCCGGCTTTGCGCACCCCGTACGCAAAAAAATCGACTATCTGAACGAATGCTTCCGCTCGCAGCCCCGGCAGGGCCGCGCGGGCGAAATGCTCGCTCTTTCCACCGGTGCTCAGCACGATCTCCTCGCAGCCGTTGGACGCCGCAACCGACAGGGCGACATCGATAGTCTCTTCATAGGCCTTGTGGGAGAACGGCTTGACGATCCCCGTGGTCCCCAGTATGGAAATCCCGCCCACTATCCCGAGCCGCGGATTCAGAGTACGCTTCGCCAGGACATCGCCCCCGGGAACGCGAATCTCCACGTCGAGCAAAATATTTTGCAGCCGGGCATCCTCCGTGCTGAAAGGCAGGAAAACGCCTGAGGCCGCACTGCCGGAACCGCGGCGGGACAAACGGCCCGGAACACCGGACCGTTTGTCCACCGGTCCCGTATAGCAAGCCGGGACAGCGGGAGCGACAGAACGAATGCCTTCGATACCACCTTCACCATCAGGAAGCTTCCGGAGAAGCTCTTCCGTAAGATTCCGGGCAAGCATCTCCCGCGGCGTCGGGTTCACGGCGGGTTCCCCCACCCTGACAGGAAGTCCCGGTTTGGTGGCGATCCCCACTCCTTCTCCGGCCATAAGACAAATGCCCGGAGGATGCTCTCCCGCCGTGCCGGTCGCAACTGCATTCACACGCACATGAATTTCAGCGCCGTTGGTCGCATCGGGGTCGTCCCCACCATCCTTGACGACGCAAGCCCACAGGCCTTCGCCCCCTTCATCTTCCCAAAGGCCCTTAATGGGAATGGGTACGAAATAGCCCGCCGGAAGCCGTACAGCCATGACCCGCACTTGCTCTCCGGTGATTATGGAGCGCAGGGCGGCCCCGGCCGCGGCCGCGGCGGCCGTACCGGTGCTGAATCCGCGCCGCGGCATTCGTTTTCGGACTGTTCCCGCTGCTTCTCCCCGCACGGTACTCTCCATGAAGGCCCATCCAAGACGGGATTGATTCCGGATATATCCCCGTCCCGCAATCCGGGGGACGACAATAGCACAAAGCATCTGGCGTTCATAACTTATATTGTGATATTTTTAAAGAACCGACGTAATCACGAACTGGAGGCGCCCCCTTTTGGACCGCTCACGGAACGGCGAGTTTTCCATTCGAGGAGGTCCGCACATCAATAACCCCAACTTCCATGCGAGGCTGTTATGTTCAAATCCATGAGCGCTTTCTGGGAAGGAATGGGATATCACGGCAAGGGATTTCGGTTCGCCTTGCAGCACCGTTCCTTCTTTTTCCTCTCCCTGCTGCCCTTTTGCGTGGCGTTCCTCCTGTACGGCGCGGCGTTCTACTTCTTCTCGCGCTATTCCGATACGCTTCTCAACACCATATGGAGCGCTCCCCCCCAGTCGTCGTCATCGTTCTTCGGCTGGCTCCACACCGCATATGTGTTCTTCGTGAGGTACTTTCTCTACCTGGTCATCATGGTGGTGATGGTCTACACTTTCATAGTATTCGCCAATATACTCGGCTCTCCCGTCTACGATTACATCGCCGTGGCCTACAGCCGCACGTACCACGGCGATAAGGCCCTCACGGATGTGGATTTCTTCTCCTTGAAGCAGGTGAGGATGGTCTGGGAGGAACTGAAGAAGGGTTTCTTCATGCTCCTTGCGCCTTTGCTCCTGCTGTTCATTCCCCTCTTCGGGACCCTGGCGGTCTTTTTTCTGGCGCCCATTTTCGCGGCCTGGAACTACGTCGATTTTTCGCTCGCCAAGGATTGCATCGTCTTCAAGCAGCGGATGGCGGTTGTCTGGCGGCATAAGTTCTACCTCCTGGGCTTCGGGGCGCCCCTGGTCATTCCCATTTTCGGGATCATCTTCGTTCCTTTCGCCATCCTGGGGGCGACGAGGCTGTACTTCGAGCGGATAAGGGCAGGCGTCCCTCGAACATACCTGGAAGAGAAAAAAGGCGCCAATGATGAATAACGACGCCCCCGGCGCACGCGGAGCAAGGGATGGAGCGCCCGTTTGCTCCTTGCCGGCGGGATGCCGGAAAAGCTTCGAGGGAAGCGGCGGGAGTCCGGCTCCACTTCCCGGGCGGGGTTACCTTTACGTGGTTTTCGCCGCCCTCTTGTGGGCCGTATCCGGATCATCGGCCAAATTCCTGTTCAGCCAGGGCGTAAATCCGTTCCAACTCATCCAGTTGCGCGTGACCCTCTCGTCGGCGCTGCTGTTTTTGTGGCTCTTCGGCACGCAGCGCGGCATGCTCCATATCTCGCGGGGCGACGTACTCTACTTCGCCGGACTCGGAGGCGTGGTGATGGCCCTGGTCCAGTTCACGTATCTCTATTCCATAAGCCTGATCAATGTGGCAGCCGCTATCCTCCTGGAATACCTCTCTCCCGTATTCATCGCCCTGTACTCCATCGCCGTCGAACGGGAGATGCCCGGCCGCGGGGTACTCCTGGCGATGGCGGGGACCGTATCGGGTTGTTACCTGGTTGTCGGGGGATACCACCTCGATCCGACCGCCATGAACCCGAAGGGAATCGTGGTAGGCATCTTTTCGGGGATCTCCTTTGCGGCATATTCCGTTTGCGGCGAGTACGGGATGCGCCGTTACCATCCCTGGACGGTGCTCTTCTATGCCCTGCTCTTTTCGGCCGTAACCTGGAACGTGGCCTACCCCCCTTTCGACTTCGCCACCAGGCGGTATACGGCCGAGGAAGTCGGCTGGATGCTCTACATCGTTATTTTTGGAACGATTATCCCTTTCGGACTCTTCCTGGGGGGAATCAGCCTGCTCCGTTCGGCGCGAGCCTGCGTCACGGCTACACTGGAACCTATCGCGGCGGCGGCCGTTTCATACGTCTTCCTGGGTGAAGCCCTGGAACCATTGCAGATAGCCGGAGGGGCCCTGGTGATCGCTTCCATCGCCACGCTGCAACTCCGGCGGGATTACGACGATCGTACCCCCGATCGGATCCGCGGGAGAGGAACAAGAGGAATAAATGCTGAAAGACATGGTGATGAAGGACATGGTGAGTGAGTCGGTCTGCCGTGGGAACCGAAATGGTCCGATACGAAGGAGCGTCGAATGAGTGACCACATCCCGGATGCGTCGCGAACCGAGAGGCCGATCATCACCATTACGACGGATTTCGGTCTCGAGGACGGTTACGTTGCGAGCATGAAAGGGGTGATCCTGGGGATTTGCCCCAATGCCCGCATGGTGGACGTGACCCACCTGATCCCGCCCCAGGACGTTCGGGCCGGAGCGTTCATATTGAGCTGCGTCCATGCCGATTTTCCGCCGGGAACGATCCACCTGGCGGTTGTGGACCCGGGAGTGGGAACGAAGCGCCGGGCCCTGGCCGTACGGGCCGGCGAATACTGGTTCGTGGGACCGGACAACGGTCTTTTCGCCCTGGTGATGGAGACCATCCCGAAAGAACGACCCCGTGAGACGTGGTCTCTCGAGAATCCCGTTTTGTGGCGCCCGACGATCAGCGGGACCTTCCATGGCCGTGACATCTTCGCCCCCGTGGCGGCTCACCTTGCCCGCGGGATCTCCCCCGACGATTTGGGGTCTCCCTGCACTCCCCTGCAACCCGAGTGGAATCGCGTGGCGATGGTGGAGGAAGCAAGCGAACTCCATGGAGAGATAATCTACATCGACCATTTCGGGAACGCCGTCAGCAATCTTCACCGGACACGGCTGGAAGCCTTCGCCCCGCTGGAGCGCTGGATCGCGAGCACCGGGGGAAAGACCTTCGGCCCGGTTGTCGCCGCCTACGGCTGCACGCCACCGGGGACTGCCCTGTCCCTCATCGGAAGCTGCGGTTACCTCGAAATCGCCGTAAACCGCGGGAACGCGGCCGAAGAACTGAACATCCGGATAGGGGACGGAATTTCAGCAGGATGCAAGTGAACGGCGTGGAGGAATATGCGTGGCGTGGTAAACGTCCATCCCGCCTGCGCCGGACCGCGTCTTGTGGAAAACGTCCCGCAAGTATGCTATGGAATATGGGCATGGTTCGAAACGGGGTAACACTTAAGCCGTCGCCCCCGCGAAGCTTGTCCCCGCGCAGGCGGGGAGCGGAGGGCCGGGAAACCTCGAGAAGCCCGGATTCCCGCTTGCGCCGGGATGACGATGAATCCTGTCGAGTGTTGGCTCGAACTCATGGCCTGTGAACCATGCCGGAATATGAAAGGGAGAATCGGACGCCTTGCAGGTCGCCTCCCTTGAAGAATTCGAACCGGAAACGGCGAAGCGGCTATCTTGACTTGAGGCGCGCGACGGTTTGATGTATCTTTTCACTTCCGGACATTGCCTCATCACCTCGCCGATACAGAGAAACAGTAAACGCTTAAGGAAGGCTGATATGCTGCTTGTCATCGATATTGGAAACACCAATATGGTGTTGGGACTCTTCAAGGAAGACCGGCTGATCCAGGATTGGCGAATCCGCACGGAGGTCAATTCCACGGTGGACGAATACGGAATATTGATCCGCAACCTCTTCGAGGCCTTCGATCTTTCCACGAAGCAAGTCAAGGAGGCCATCGTTTCCTGCGTGGTTCCCCCGATCCTCAATACCGTCGAAAGCTTCTGCAGGAAATACTTCGGCATCACGCCTCTCGTGGTCGGCCCGGGCATCAAGACCGGCATGCCCATCTTTTACGACAATCCCAAGGAAGTGGGAGCGGACCGGATCGTCAACGCCATAGCGGCTTACGAGCAGTATAGGAAGGCCGCCATCGTGGTGGATTTCGGGACCGCCACCACTTTCGACTACGTTTCCGAACGCGGAGAGTACATGGGGGGCGTCATCAGCCCCGGCATCATGATTTCGTGCGAAGCCCTCTTCTACAAGGCTTCCAAACTTCCCCGCGTGGAAATCTTCGCCCGTCCCCGCTCCATCATCGCCAAGAATACGATCGATTCGATGAACGCGGGTATCGTGTTCGGGTATTCAGGCCTGGTCGAAGGAATCATAACGAGGATGAAGAACGAAGTGAAAGGCGATCTCAAGGTCATCGCCACGGGCGGTCTCGCGCCTCTCATCGCGGGCGTGTGCCCGATAATTGACGAAGTGGACGATTACCTGACCCTCAAGGGGCTAAAGATCATCTTCGAGCGCAACCGGAAAGCCGCATGAGCAGTTCTATTCAGCCCCTCGCGCCCCTGCGCCCCGGCGACCGTATCGCCCTGGTAGCCCCATCCAGCCCCTTCGCCGTCGAGCGTTTCGACGAAGCGTGCGGGATGCTGGAAGACGAAGGATACCAGGTGGCCCGCGGGAAGCATCTGTTCGCTCGGAACGGGTACCTTGCGGGCACGGAAGAGGAACGGGCGCGCGACCTGGTGGAGGCTATCGAGGACCCGGCCGTCGCCGCGATCTTCTGCATGCGGGGGGGATACGGAAGCGGAAGGCTGCTGCCCGGGCTTCCCTTTGCGACGCTTCGCCGCAAGCCCAAAATTTTCCTCGGTTACAGCGACGTGACGTTCCTGCACCTCGCCTTCCGAAGCCGGATGCAGTGGGTAACGTTTCACGGACCCAACTTCGTGGCGGACATGGCGGAGGATGCCGGGCGTCTCGGGCGAGTCCTGGGAAGTCTCCGGGAGGGGGCCGGCTTCGCGTGGGATTTGGGGAATGCGCGCGTCATCCGGCCGGGGTCGGCGACAGGTCCGGTTATCGGCGGGAATCTCACCTGCATGGCGCACCTCCTCGGCACCCCCTACTTTCCCGACCCCCGAGGAGCGATACTCCTCATCGAAGACCGGGGAGAGGCCGTGTACCGGATAGACCGCATGATCACGCATCTCGAACTGGCGGGAGTACTCCCCGCCCTGGGGGGACTGGTCCTGGGAAATTTCGACGGCTGCGGCAGTCCGCGGGAAATATGGGACATGGTAGCCGGACAGACGGAGCCGTACGACTTTCCCGTCGTGGCCGGCCTCCCCTTCGGCCACGGGTGTGAAAATCATGTACTGCCCCTGGGCGTTCCCTTCCGGTTGGATATCTATGAATCCGTTTTCAAAGCCTTGCAGCATCCCTTCGCGGCATAGACCGACGCAACCGGAGCCCACGGCCACGGCCCCGTCGAAACCCGGCATTCCGCATGCTCCGGAGATTTCGGAGTCCATGGCGGTCAAGGTCGAGCCCGTCTTCGACGCAGCATTGAAGATGCGGCTCTTCTCCGGGGCGAGCCTTCTGGCGGCTTCATCCGAGACATTGTTCTTCCGGAAAACCTGGGGACATACACGTCACGGCGGAGGACCCGTGGATCACGACACGTGGTTCGACCTGGCGTCCCTCACCAAGCCGCTCGTCACGGCATCGCTTTGCATCCGCGCCGTAAGCGAAAACAGGCTGCAACTGGAGGACGCCGTTACGCGGTTTTTGCCCCGGGGCGCGGCGCCCCGCGACAAGAAAGATATAACCGTCGGACATCTCCTCAACCATGCATCCGGTCTCCCCGCCCACGAAGATTTCTATCTCGACCTGATTCGGGTCCCTCCAGCCGGCCGCGCCGATGCTCTGTTGAACTCGATCTTGAGCGCCCCCCTTACCGATCCTCCCGGCAAGACGGCCCGTTACAGCGACCTGGGATTCATGCTGCTCGGGTGGATTATCGAGACGGTCTTCCACGGACCGCTGGACCGGCTCGCGCGGGAACTCCTCTGGAAGCCCGCCGGAGCCGCGGACCTGCTCGATTTTCGCCGGATCGACGCTTCGGTCGCTCCCGAGGCGGCGGCCCCTCCGGGCGGCCGGGACGCGGAAGGAGGAAAGGACCACCTCCGCTTCGTCGCCACGGAACAGTGCCCATGGCGCGGCAGGCTGCTGCAGGGCGAGGTGCACGATGAGAACGCTTTCTCCATGGGAGGGGTAGCCGGGCATGCGGGCCTCTTCGGCACGGCGGAAGGCGTGTTCCGATGGCTTTCCTTTCTCCGGAAAGTCTACCGGGGTGAGGCCGCCGATAGCGGCCCCTCCGGTTCCTGGTCTCCATCTGTAGTGAAAGCTTTCTGGGAGAGGAAAAATATGATATCCGGTAGTACCTGGGCGTTGGGGTTCGATACCCCCAGCGAGGCCGATTCCAGCGCCGGGGTGTACTTTTCCCCCAACAGCGTCGGGCATCTCGGTTTCACGGGCACTTCGTTCTGGATGGACCTCGAAAAGGACGTGCTGGTCGTCCTGCTCACCAATCGCGTCCATCCCACAAGGGCAAACAGCGGAATCAAGGAATTCCGCCCGGCGGTTCACAACCTGATCATGGAAGCGTTGCATGCAACCACGAATTGAAGATACCGAAAATATGAAGAATGAAAACGGCAGGAAGATCTACCTTCTCGGCATCGGCGGCATAGCCATGGGAACGCTCGCCACCATGCTCAAGGAAAGAGGCTACGACGTAGTCGGGTCCGATCAGAACCTCTACCCCCCCATGAGCCTGCACCTGGAAGCTCTGCGAATCCCCGTCAGCCTCGGCTACAATGCGCGGAATCTGCAGTTCCACACGCCGGACATGGTGATCGTCGGAAACGTCATCCGCCGCGACAATCCCGAAGCGCAGTTCGTCCTGGAGCAAAATATCCCGTATTGCTCGATGCCCGAAGCCATCGGCCGGTTCTTTCTCACGGACCACAGGAGCATCGTCATTGCCGGCACTCACGGCAAAAGCACGACATCGGCCCTCCTCTCGTGGGTGCTCGCGCAGGGCGGCATGGACCCGAGCGCATTCATCGGGGCGTTCCTCAAGGACTGGGAGCGCAGTTACCGGCTGGGTTCCGGGCCCTACATGGTCCTGGAGGGAGATGAGTACGATACGGCCTTCTTCGACAAAGGACCCAAGTTCCTCCATTACCGGCCCCACATAGGCGTAATCACCGGCATCGAGTTCGATCATGCCGACATCTTCAAGGATTTCGATGCGGTGTTTGCCGCTTTCCGCAGGTTCGTGGAGCTTATCCCCCCGGACGGATACCTGCTCGTGAATGCCGACGATCCGAACTGCCTCACGGCGGCGGAAGGCTGCAAGGGTACGGTGGTCGCGTATAGCTGTCGGAAGCATGCCGACTGGCGGCTCCTCGACCTGGAGTACGGATCGCGGGAGGTGCGGTTCGACTACGAGGACCCGGAAGGACGACGCCGCGCGATGGTTTCGAAGCTGGCCGGACGGCATAACGCCGCCAACACTCTGGCCGTTACGGCCGCGGCTTCCCTTGCGGGACTTTCCCACGAGAGCATCCGGGAAGCCGTTCTCGGCTTCGGAGGAGTCAAACGGCGGCAGGATGTCGTCGGGGAATCGCACGGCATCCTGGTGGTCGATGATTTTGCCCATCATCCCACCGCGGTGCGCGAAACGATACGGGCGCTTCGCCTCTACTACCCGGACAGGCGGATTGTGGCTGCATTCGAGCCCCGCACCAATTCCAGCCGCAGGCGCGTGTTCGAAGACGCCTACGTCACGGCTTTCGACGACGCTCACAGAGTGTGCATACGCCAGGCCCCCGACATGGAGAAGATCCCCGAAGATGAACGACTGAATACCGCCCGACTCGTGGAGAGAATCTCCCGCCGCCGCGACGAGACCTACTACTTCGAAAACACGGACGGACTACTGGATTTCCTGGTCGAGTCCTCGAAACCCGGAGACGTGGTTCTCTGCATGAGCAACGGAAGTTTTGACGGCCTTCACCGGCGACTGCTGGCGGGGCTCGATCTGAAGAAAGAACGACCGGCATGAACCGCATCCTCCTTCACACATGCTGCGGCCCTTGCGCCATTTTTCCCCTCCGGGCGTTGCGTTCCAACGATTGGGCGGTCCGCGGCTTTTTCTACAACCCGTTCATACAACCATACCGCGAACTGCAAAGACGCCTGGAGGCGCTCCGCACGCTGGCGCGGATGGAAGACCTGCAGGTGATTGTCCGCCCGGACTACGAACTGGAAAGTTTTCTGCGGCAGGTGGCGTTCAGAGAGGGAAACCGTTGCCTGCTCTGCTATTCGACCCGGCTCGAAGCAGCCGCCCGCCTGGCCGGGAAGAGCCGGTTCGACGCGTTCACCACGACCCTCCTCTACAGCAAGCGCCAGAAGCACGACCTCATCCGCTCCATCGCCGAGGAAGCATCGAGGAAATACGGAGTACCGTTTTACTACGAGGACTTCCGGACCGGATGGAAGGAAGGCCGGGAAGCCTCCAAAGCTCTCGGCATCTATCGCCAGGAGTATTGCGGGTGCATCTATAGCGAGAAGGAGCGTTTCTTCAAGGAGCAGGAACGAGTTCCGGGGAAGGCGGAAGCAGGGACCGGAGCGGCGACGGATACGGACGCCGACGTTGAAGCCGGGACAGGCGGCAGCAGAACGGACGAACGCCATGAACGGTGAAGAACTGAAAACACACATCCGGGAGTACTATGGAACGCTTTTCGACCGCGAGAAGCGCCATTCATTGCCCATCAAGACCGGCAGAGCACTGGCGGAAGAACTGGGCTACCCGCTGGAAATCCTGGACGGCGTCATCCCCGTCACCAGTACGTACTGGGACTGGTTCGTTCCCTGCGGAAACCTGCCCGCCCATGTACGGCCCCGACCCGGAGACCGGCTGTTGAACCTGGGCTGCGGGGCCGCCGTGGACTCCTTTGCGATACTGGCCGGGCGCGGTTCTTCCGAATCCCGACCGGTCGCCCCGGTCGCCATCGTCAATATGGACGTCGTATTCTCCATTTTGTACAAGGCGCGCGATTGCGGCTCCCTGGCCGGTCTGCCGGCGGAAGCGCTGCTGTGGGCGTGCGGCGACGGCAACGCGCTTCCCTTCCGCGAACGTTCATTCGACTGGGTGTTGATGAACGGGGTTTTCAACCTGTTTTCGGATAAGGTGGAAGTCCTGGATGAGGTCCTTCGGGTCATGAAACCGGGCGGACGGCTGGCGGCCGCGGACCTTTGCAGCACCGGTCCCCTCCCCGACTATTTCGGAGAGGAGCCGGACGCATGGGCGTGGTGCATGAGCGGCTCCCGCACGGAAAGCGACCTGTCGGCCATGCTGGAGAACGCGGGGTTCGTACAGGTCCGCCTCTCGAGGGAGGAAACCGGAGACATGTTCCACAGAGTGGTTTTCACTGCGGAGAAAAGGTAACGCCGCCGTTCGCCGTTCCGGGCCGGCTCCCCCTCTCCTCCCGGTTACTCGCCTCTTTCCTCGACCATCGTAATCGCCTTGGACGGGCATTCCTCGGCGCAGATTCCGCACCCCTTGCAGTAATCCAGGTCTATCTCCACCGGAATGGTCTTTTTCACAATTCCCTCCGGGCAGTATAGCTCGCAGATGAAACAGGACTTCTTGTTGGTCCTGGCGGGGGTGCACCTGGAATTGTCGATCTCGGGACGGGCCGTTCGCCAGTCGCCGGTCTTGCCCGCTTCGCCCTTGCACAGCTTGGAGTGAGTATAGGTAAAAGGATCGATTTTTCTTGCTGCCATCTGTTCATTCCTGTTCACTGCGGACGGTTTCACCTGATTTCACCCGGATCCGCATGCATTTCGATTTCACATCCCCGGTCGGGTAGATGCCGTATTGATCACCAGTCGGCTGCAACCGTGAATCACGCCGTAACCACGGCCGTTTCTCAGGCGCAGGCAAGCGACGAATCCCTCAACAAAAGGGTCCTCTCGAACGAAAGCCGGGCGCCCTGGACGTTTTTCTCCGCGGCGCCGCCTTTGAAGTGTTCGAGAAGCACCTTTTCGATGCTCTGCAACGTCACCAGGCCGGTGGCCCGCGAAAGGCCCCCGAGGATTGCGGTATTGGAAATCACCGCCCCCGCGACGATCAACCCCGCCTCCCTGGCGCAGCCGCTCGCATTGGTGGTGGCGATGTTGGCGGTAGTGTCAAGATTGAAAGACTCGGGGGGATGGACCGTGTTGATGAGCACCATTCCTCCGGGATTGAGGCCGGCGGTGACATCGACCACGTCCAGGAGGGTCTCGTCGAGAACCACCACCACATCGGGATACCGCACCAGCGAGAACGTCCTCACGGGTTCCCACCCAAGCCGATTCGTCGCGACAATCGGCGCTCCCCGCCGTTCCGCGCCAAAAAAAGGAGCCGCCGTAACTCCCTTATATCCATCATAGTATGCCGCTTCCGCCAGGATCATGGCTGCCGTAACCGCCCCCTGGCCTCCGCGCCCGTGCCACCTTATCTCGATACACTTCCGTTTCATCTGAGACTCCAGACTCCTGCTCTCCCCGTTGATTTCATAATCCCTTCCGCTTATTTTCTTATCCCGGGACCGGAACGCTCGAATTAATAGCTCCTTGAAGGCCGTAAGTCAACAAAAGAGCGATCACGAATCATCCGGAAACGGTTTTTGCTTGCTCTTCTCCCCCCTTTTGGTTTTAATTCCGGACAATCTTTGATTCTCTTATTCCTTTCGCTTGAATACGGTATCGGGTAAGGTACCGGGACAAAACTTCGTAAATCGAATGGAGGTAATACGGCAGTATGGAACCGCAAGGCCGTCTCATGGATGAAGTGAAGCTGGACAATGGATTAAGCCTTTATTTCTACGATCAGTCTCGACCCGTCATCGGGGACCGGTCCCTGGTAAAACTCTTGATTCATGCTCCCATCAATGTCGAGGAGAATCACTTCGCCGACTGCGGCGATCCCGAAAAGTCCTATAAGGAGTTCGTCGCGGAATTCGGAAACCGCGTTTTCTTTCAGAATGAAAAAATCCGGAATTTTGTAAGCAATGATGAAATCGACGCAACACTCGAACAGATGAAGCAGGAACTGCTCGGCTGCAATCTCGGCTATCTTTCGAGGCCCGCCTTTGCGGCGAAGTATGTGCTGAAGAAGTATCGTGACTGGCTGGAAGACGGGAAATGGCGGAAGGTGGCGGTGATGGAGGGATACCTGCCGGCGGACCGCAAGTCGGAACCGGAGAGGCCCGAAGTTCGCCCGTCTCCCTAATGTCCGGTTCCCGCGCTCCCGCGCATGAACGTTGACGTAAGGCTCCGCACGCTGGCGGTAGGGTGGGGTTTCGTCCCCGCCTCTCCCACCCGGCATGCCTGCGCCGGGGAACAAGCGACCGGAGACGAATGACGGGCCAATGGCAGGGCGGGGCTTCGTCCGCGCGCGCCCTGTCCGGCGCGGACGAAGCCCCGCCCTGCCGTCTAAACGGTTACTCCGATTCCGGGCGTCACCTTAATCCATGGACCAGGGGGATTCCGGCGCGGTTCCGATATTGATCACGCCAATCTGGTTGCCCATTCGAGTTTGAACGGCCGGAGAGATCATCCCCTTTGAGAAGAGCAGTATATTCAAAGAGCCGCCGAAGAAGAAATTGCCGAATTTGGTTTTGCCCTTCCGTACGTTTCCTCCGACATTGAAACAGTTCACACGATCGGTTTGCTCGCTGTCGCAGGTGTTCAGCACGACAGATCCGACGGAGTCCAGGCCGACCGGAATCGAGGCGACGTAGCCGGTCAGTTTCTCCGGTTTCTTGTCGGGCAGGTTCTCGTATTCCACTTTCGTGATTATTACGCCGCGCTGGAAAGCCGGTGCTCACCCGCTAATACTTTGATTTTGTAATGGTTCAAATTTGGCTGTCAACA
>CAYOVG010000196.1:0-12946 GCA_964407285.1 uncultured Syntrophobacteraceae bacterium | reverse complement strand
CTGGCGTGAGTCCTGGAAGTATGGGGAGCGGGCGTACCGGTATTGTCAACTCGATATCGGGCATGCGGTGGCGGCGGTGAGCCTCGCCGCGGCGGGGCTCGGGTGGCGGACGCGATTGCTGGACGGGTTGAGCGCCGGGGACCTGGCGAATTTGCTGGGCGTCTTCGACCCTCGAGGCGCGGAGCCGGAAGAGCCGGACTGTCTGCTTGCGATCGGTCCCCGAACTGTCGTCGACGAGCGTTCGCTTTCGCCGGAGCGCCCCGCTCGGGACCTCAACCAAATCCCGCCCCCCGAAACGGTTGCGAGATTTGCTCGGTTGGACTGGCAGGGGCGGCCGAACCGTCTCAGCGGTAAAGACGTGAAATGGAGCGCCGTCGACCGGGTGGCTTCCGCCTGCCGAAAGCCCGCGACCGGGCCCGGCGTTTATGGAGCCGAAGGGGTGAAACCCTCCGAAACCGGGTCGGCCGAAACGGACGCGGCAGCCGGACGGGCCGAAGCCGGAGCAACCGAGGCTGCGCGAAACGAACCCGGACCGGCCGGACATCGAGGCGAGCGCCGACAAGAGGCGCAAACCCCGGAGCAGCCCGCCCGCAAGGATGAGACCATCCGCAAAGACGGAAACGATGGGGATACCCGGCAGACCAAATCCGCCGTCCCGCTCCGCCGCATTATTCACCAGAGGCGAAGCGCCGTGGCCATGGACGGAATTACCTCCATGCCCCGCTCCACCTTCTACGAGATGCTCCTCAGGACCATTCCCGGCCCCGGCCCCGCTCCCGGTGCGGACCGCCCGCCTTTTTCCACCCTCCCGTGGACGCCCCGCGCGCACCTTGCCCTGTTCGTACATCGTATTGACGGATTGCCTCGAGGATTGTATCTTCTCGTTCGCGACCCGAGGGAAACACGGGAACTCCGGGCATCCATGCGCAAGGACTTTACCTGGGAAAAGCCGCAAGGATGCCCGGATGGCCTGGAGCTTTATCTGCTGGCTCAAGGTGACGTCCGGGAAGGAGCGGCGCGCATCTCCTGTCTGCAGGAGATTGCCGGTGAAGGCTGCTTCAGCGCGGCCATGATAGCTGCTTTTGAAGCGCCGCTCAGCCGGTATGGTCCCTGGATCTATCCGAGGCTCTTCTGGGAGTGCGGCATGATCGGCCAGGTCTTCTACCTGGAAGCGGAGGCCGCCGGCTTGCGCGGGACCGGCATAGGCTGCTTCTTCGACGACCCCACGCACGTGGCGCTCGGATTGAGCGGCCTCCGCTACCAGGACCTCTACCACTTCACGGTTGGAGGGCCGGTGGAAGACCCGCGCCTCACCACTTTGCCGCCCTATTGAACTGAACCGCATTCCCATCGAGGGGTTCCCCGCGGTTCCCCCTCAACATCAAATGTCGCCCTTCAAGGACAGCGCAATGACGAATCCCGACCCCCCGGACACAGCCGCACCGGAAACCATGGAGTGCCCCAAGTGCGGCCATCTTCAGAACCGGCAGCCGGAATGCATCCGGTGCGGGATCGTGGTGGCGAAGTACCGTCCGCTTCCGGCCCCGGAATCGTTCGCGGGGCGAAGCAGTCCGAAGATCTACTTCAACGACGGGGCGAAAAGAAGACGGCAGATCATCTTGCTGGTGTGCCTGCTCGGGGTTTTGTGGTTCGTGATCGACAGGTACCGGATCGAGGGTGGAATGGGCGAAATCAGGCGCCCTCCGGGCGTCGCCGTTCGTTCGGAACCCCGCCAGATCGTACTGGCAGACGCAAAAGCCTGGACTGTCGGCGCCCGAACCGTCGTGCCGCTCGCGCGGTTCAGCCTCGAAGCTCGCGTCCTCGGCAAGGAAAACTACTCGCTGGACGCGATGGCGGACATCTCGCCCATTGATCTCGCCCTGGGATGGGGACCCATGTCCGATCAGCAGATAATCGACAGGCTGAGCATCGTGCAAGGGAGCCGCCGCTATATGATTTCATGCGCCGGCGGCGACTGCCCATCAGCGCCGGTAGGCGCTCTCCTGGCCTGTAGCTCCAACATGCACATGCTTCCCTCCACACCGCAAGTCGAAGAGGAACTCGATTCCCTTCGTCCGGGAGACATCGTGGACATCAAGGGCTACCTGGTTGGAGTCCAGGAAAACGGCCGATGGGTGTGGGTCAGCTCCCTCAGCAGAACGGATACGGGCGACGGGGCGTGCGAGATCGTCTGGGTCGAAGAAGTACGGGTCCACCCTCCTCCCGGGAACGATGGCGTTGACTTTTGAGTCCGCTGCCGGGTGAGTGACCCGTGGCATACCCCCTTCGTGTTGCGGGTTACGAGGCTTCGCGTTGCCCGTTACGAGTCGCGGCTTAGGTCCGGTATCCGTGAACGAGCCGTAGCCCGGCCCCGTGTGGCCGTTCGTGTGGGTACCGATTAGGCCGGCCTCCCGCCGGACGGATTTCAGCCCATCGCGGCCGCCAGCACCCCGGCAAGGCCGCCGACGTGAGGCTCGCGGAGCATGTTTTCGTGCCTGCCGGAAACCCAGGTGATGTCTACCGCCTCCGCCAGGTCTCCCCACCCGAGGGCCGGATCGGAGGAAACCCGGTCGGGTTCCTCGCCGGCGCGAAGCAGCATGATACGGCCCGGGTAAGGCTCGGGGGAGTAGTTCATCCCGATGGCGTGGTTGGTCCTGGAGACTCTGAAAAGCCGCCTCGCCTGGTCCAGCCCGATATCCGGAGGAATCAGGCGGGCTCCACGAGCGCGCTCCAGGACGAATTCCAGTTGCTCGTCCGGTCCGAGCGCGCGGAGGTGGTCCAGGGGCAGGGAGAGGTCCTCCGAAAAGAGGCTCACCAGCAGCCCGGCGTCGTCCATGTTCTTCATTTCGAGAGGAATCACGCCGGGCGCGGGCGTATCCAGCAGGGCCGCCAGCCGGACGGCCTGCCCGCGCTCCAGGAGTTGCCGCGCCATCTCATAGACCACGAAACCGCCGAACGAGTACCCCGCCAGGTGGTATGGCCCGCGAGCCTGCGCCGTCCGCACGGCATCGATGTACGCCGCGGCCATTTCCCGGATGCTCGTGAAAGGCTCCCGCCCTGCCTCCATCCCGCGGGCCTGGAGGGCGTAGCAGGGTTGGTCCGGTCCCAGCCGGCGAACCAGGTCCGCGTAGCACATGACGTTGCCCCCGAGCGGATGCACCAGGAACAGGGGAGGCCCGGCCCCATCCGGCTGCATCGCCACAAGGTGGGACCACGCAGGCAAAGCGGATTCGCCGCGTAGCGCCGCCGCCTGCCGCTCTATCGTCGGCCCCTGGAAGAACAGCGCAAGGTTCATCCTTTTCCCGACCGCCTTCTGAATGCGCGCCATCAGTTGCAGGACCAGGAGCGAATGGCCGCCGAGAGCGAAGAAGCTGTCCCGAACTCCGATGGGCCGCACGCCCAAAATACTTTCCCACATCCGCGCCAGTTGCAGTTCCA
Source organism: uncultured Syntrophobacteraceae bacterium (assembly GCA_964407285.1). Taxonomy (GTDB): domain Bacteria; phylum Desulfobacterota; class Syntrophobacteria; order Syntrophobacterales; family Syntrophobacteraceae; genus CAYOVG01. Next base: position 9,508 of record CAYOVG010000196.1, on the reverse strand, counting down.
ACGGATCGCGGGGAGCTACGTACTCCCGTCCGGCCGCGTCGGCGCGCCCGTACCCTCCCCGCATTGCAGGGGGCCTGACGCGGGGAATGCGGCTCTCGGGCACGGCATCCCGAATCGCCGCAACGCTCGAGTCCGGCCGGTCGGCGATGCTTCTCAGGCAGGCCACGAAATCGTCCGCGATGCGGCGGACGTCGGAACCGTCGAAGCGGCTCCGGTCGAAGACGACGCTCAGGTTCAGCTCAGCGCCCTCGCTCACCATGAGCGTGAGAGCATAGCTCGTCTGCGCTCCTACGAAACGGGCATCCCCGATGTCGATGCCGAGCCCCTGCCGGGGTTTGGCCACAACGTCGTCCACGGGATAATTTTCGAAGACCAGGATGGACTCGTAGAGCGGCAGGGACGCCGGCACATCGCTCCACCCGTGCGCCTGGCCCGCCGAGCAGTATTCGAAGGCGCGCTGCTCCATCTGCCGGGATTGAATGTCCGCCAGCCACGGCCACAGCGGCTCGTCGCCGTTGAGTCTGAGCCTCACCGGCAAAGTGTTGATGAAAAGCCCGACCATCGATTCGACCCCCGCCAGTTCCGGCGGCCTTCCGGAAACAGTCGCTCCGAAAACGACGTCGGACTCCCCGCTGTAGCGGCTGAGCAGCATCCCCCAGGTCCCCTGCACGAGCGTGTTGAGCGTGATCCGATGCTCACGCGCCGACGCCTTGAGCCTCCGAACGTCCGGAGCGGGCAGGGACGCTTCGACCGCGGGCGGAAGAGCGGACCTGGAGACGGAAGGGCACTCAGAAGGAAATACGGGAAGATGTCCATCCCCCTCATCCCGGCCCCGCGGCCCGGAGTCCGGCGAAGGAGAACTGCTTGCGAGTGGGGAGACTCCCGATTCGTCATCCGGTTTTACCGCAACGGACGGCTGGACGGCAATCCCCAGCGGAGTGGGTTTCTCGAAGCCCCTGAGCCTCTCGGGCCAGAACGCCTCGGCCCGCGATGCATCCTGCCGCCTGAGCCACGCGATATAGTCCTTATACGGGCGAACCGGCTCCAGGTCCGGTTCCTCGCCGCGGCTGAAAGCCTCGTACAGGACCAGCACTTCTTTCAAAACGAGGGAAATGCACCACCCGTCCATCAGGATGTGATGCAGGGTCCAGATGAACCGGTACGCATCGCCGGCCATCCGCAGGAGCGTAAGGCGCATGAGCGGGGCGCGCGCGAGGTCGAAACCCCGGGATCGGTCCGCATCGATCCAATCCCGAAGCATTTCCTGCTGCCGGTCCGGCGGATATTCCCGCCAGTCCCGCGCCTCCAGGGGAGCTTTCACCCGCCTGAGCGCCACCTGGACCGGCTGTTCCTGCCCCTCCCAAAAGAACGCCGTGCGAAGGACCGGATGCCTGTCCACCACACGCTGCCAGGCGCGCTCGAAGGCCGTCTCGTTCAACCCGCCGCGCAGTGCGCAACTCGCCTGCTCGATATGGATGCCCGACCCCGGCGACGCCAGCGTCTCGAACAGCATGCCCTGCTGTGATGGAGAGAGGTGGTAAATGTCCTCGATGTTTTTCCGGCTCATCCATCCCCTCCCGCTCGTCCGTTATTCCTCATCACCACCCATCCCATCCCCGTCGTCGCCATCCATTCCGCCGCCCAGTCCCATCCCGAAAACGATCCGGTCCAGAGCATCCTGGTCCAGGTCCACATCCGGAAAATCGGACGGAGTGTAGCCTCCCGCCCCTATCGAACGGCAGCGGTCGACGAGGGACTCCATTTCCTCCACGAAAGCGCGGGCCAGGCGCCCGACCGTTTCCTCCCGGTGGATGTTCCTGCTGTACAGCCAGTCCGCCCGGAAACTGCCCGCAATCACGGAGCAGTTGATCTCGACCTGGTGAGCCCGCAGCCCTCGGGGGCTCTGAACCGGTCCCGTCGACTCCTTCGCAAGCCCGAGAACAACCGGCCCGGACAATGCCTGATCCAGCCGGCCAAGATAGTTGAAGACCACCCGCGGCCCCGGACCGTCCGCAAGGCGGGCGCGTACCGCGTCGTCCCGGCTCAGATAGCGCAACAACCCGTAGCCGATGCCCCGATTGGGAATCCGGCGCAACTGCTCCTTGATCCTCTTGAGGGATTCCACGGGATCTCCCATGGAGTCCATCCCGCTCACGCACGCTCCGCCGCCATTGGCGCTACCGGCGACACTGCCGGAGCCGGAATGCGGAGAACCGGCCTCCAGGTCCAGGAACACGGGATAGATGGTCGTGAACCACCCGACCGTGCGCGACACGTCCACACCATCGAAGAGCTCTTCCCGGCCGTGCCCTTCCAGGTCCACCAGCAGGGACGGCCTTCCGGTCACTCGACCGAAAGCCCGCGCCAGGGCCGTGAGCAGCGCATCGTTTATCAAGGTGTTGAAGGCATCGGGAACTTCGTGCAGCAGGGCGTCCGTATAGTCCCTTTCCAGCGAAACCGACACGCGAGCCGTCGATCCCACGGTGTTCAGGCCCTCCCGGCCGCCCGGCGCATATGCCTCCGGCGCCGGACCGGCGTCCGGCGGCAGGAACGCGCCCTCTCTCCGGGAGTTCTCCAGCCAGTACTCCAGTTCCTCCCGAAGCTCCCCTGAACCGACGCGGTCGGAGCCGACGCGGTCGGAATCACCAGGGCCGGAGTCGCAACGTCCGGCGCCGGCATATTCGGCCAGGCGTTCCGCCCACTCCTTGAAGGATGTCGTCTTCGGCGGAAGCGAAACCTCCTCGCCCCGACTCGACTGCAAACAGGCCGTTTGCAGATCTTCGAGCAGCACCCGCCAGGAAACCCCGTCCACGGCCAGATGGTGGACGACCAGGAGAAGCCGCGCGGGGCAGTCCATTCCGGCCCTGAAAAGGGCGGCGCGCGCCAGCGGTCCACGCTCCAGGTCAAGGCCTGCCTGGAGTTCGGCGGCAATAGCTTCGATGATGGACCGCTGCGCATCGATGTCTTCTACATGGGTAAGGTCTTCCACCCTCAGTTCCACCGTTTCATCCGGCCCCGCAATTTCCTGGGACCAGGACCAGTGCCCCGAAGAACTATCCCGGCGCTTGAAACGAAGCCGCAACGCATCGTGATGCGCCACAAGCGCCCGCACGGCCCTCGCAGCCGACTCCGGCTCCAGGTCCGCCGGAACTTCCAGGAACACCGACTGGTTGAAGTGGTGCGGGTCGGGCCGTTCCTGCTCGAAGAACCAGTGCTGAATGGGCGTAAGCGGGACCGCTCCCGTGACGGGACCCTGCTCCGCCGTTACGGCCGCGGCCGCGGACGCGCCCGCCGCTGCCGCCAGTTCGGCGACCGTCTGGTGCTGAAAGACCTGCCTCGGAGTGATTCGCAGACCAGCCTGGTACGCCCTTGCAACGATCTGAATGCTGATGATGGAATCCCCGCCCAATTCGAAGAAGTTGTCGTGAATGCCCACTCGATCCAGTCTCAGGACTTCGCCCCATATGCCGGCAAGCGTCTTCTCCGCGGGAGTGCGCGGAGGCGCGTATCCGCCGTCCGCGGAGGCGGGACGCCGTTCCGGCGCGGGCAGGGCCTTTCGGTCGACCTTGCCGTTGGGCGTGAGGGGCAGCGCGTCGAGCATCACGAAGGTGGAGGGCGCCATGTAGTCGGGGAGCTTCTCCTTGAGGTAGCTTCGAAGCCCGGTCGAGGAGAGGTCCGGTCCGCTGGAGGACACGTAGCCCACCAGTCGCCGTTCTCTGGGATGGTCCTCCCTGGCCAGCACCACGGCCTCCCGCACCCCCGGATGGCGCGCCAGCACCGTCTCGATCTCTCCCAGTTCGATGCGAAATCCCCGGATCTTCACCTGGTGGTCGCGCCGGCCCAGAAAGTCGATGTTGCCGTCGGGCAGGTAGCGGGCGAGGTCCCCCGTCTTGTAGAGGCGCGAGCCCACGCTGCCCTTGCCTCCACCGCCGCCCCCGGATTCGGCGGCAAACGGGTTGGGGATGAACTTCTCCGCCGTGAGGCCGGGACGGTTGAGGTAGCCCCGGGCCAGCCCCTCGCCTCCAAGGTGCAACTCCCCCACGACTCCCACCGGGACCGGCTCCATGTGCTCGTCGAGTATGTAGGCCTGAGTGTCGGATATGGGACGGCCGATGGTCTTGGGACCTCCCGCCCGGCGAAGCGTGAAGGTCGAGTAGGTCGTGTCCTCCGAGGGGCCGTAGAGATCGTAGACCTTCTCGATGTGGCCCAGCCCGTAGATGCCGTCCACCAGACCGCCCAGGAGCGGCTCCCCGGCCAGGTTGACGATCCGGACCGATGCGGGCGTCCCGCCCGATCGCACCAACTGGTCCATTGCCGAAGGCACCGTGTTGATCAGGCTTACCTCGTCGCGGGCAGGAATCCGGGGCAACTCCAGCGCGTTTTGCGCCAGCACGATCTTGCCCCCCGCCGCCAGCGTGAGGAAGATCTCGTAGACGGACAGATCGAAGCAGATCGAGGTCGACGCCAGCACCCCGCGCAGGTCCTCGCGACTGAACACCCCCATCGCCCAGCGCACGAGTGCCGCGGGACCGCGGTGCTCGATGGCCACCCCCTTGGGCCTGCCGGTCGAACCGGACGTGTAGAGCACGTAGGCGAGGTTCCAAGGGAAGACCCGCACCCCCGGAGAGGACCCGCTCTCCCGCTCGATCGCTTCCCGGTCCCCGTCCAGGAGCACCACCCGTGCGCCCGTATCCGGAAGCGCCGCGGCAAGGCTCTCCTGCGTGAGCAGCACCCTCACCCGCGCATCCTCCAGGGTGAAGGCGAGCCGCTCCGCCGGATAGGCCGGGTCCATGGGCACGTACGCGCCTCCCGCCTTGAGCACCCCCAGGAGCGAGACGATCATGTCCGGGCAGCGCTCCATGCACACCCCCACCAGCACGTCCGGCCCCACCCCCAAGGAGACCAGGTAGCGGGCCAGACGGTTGGCCCGGCTGTCGAGTTCCCCATAGCTCAGCCGCTCATTTCCCCACACCAGCGCCTGCGCATCCGGGTCCCGCGCCGCCCGCGACTCGAACAGGCGGTGGATGCACTCGCGCCCCCCGTCCCCCGCGGCGGTGTCGTTCCACTCCACCAGCAACCGTCTCCGCTCCGCGTCCGTGAGCATCGGGGCCTCCCACACGCTGCGCCCGGGGGCCGAAACCATCCCCTCCAGCAGCACACGGAAGTGCTCCGACATCCGCTCGATCGTACCCGCATCGAACAGGTCGGTGTTGTATTCCAGCGTCCCTCCCAGCCCTTCCCGATCCGTTTCCTCCAGGGAGAGCGTCAGATCGAACTTCGCCGTCAGGTGCTCCACCTCGAAAGGCGCAATGGCGAGGCCGGGAAGTTCGAGCGTCTCCATGGGCGTGTTCTGCAGGATGAACATCACCTGGAAGAGGGGGGTATGGCTGAGGTTCCGCTCGGGCTGAAGCTCCTCCACCAGACGCTCGAAAGGCATGTCCTGGTGGGCGTAGGCATCCAGGGCCGTCTGCCTCACGCGGTCCAGCAACTCCCGGAAGCTCGGGTTTCCGGACAGGTCGGTGCGAAGCACCAGGGTGTTCACGAAAAACCCGATGAGCGACTCCGTCTCGCTCCGGTTGCGGTTGGCGATGGGGGAGCCCACCACGATGTCCCTCTGGCCGCTGTAGCGGGACAGGAGAACCGAAAACGCCGCCAGAAGCGTCATGAAAAGCGTTCCGCCGCATTGCCGGCTGAGGGCTTTGAGTCCGCTCACGACATCCGCCGGCACGGCGAAATGACACGCCCTGCCCTGGAAACTCTGCACGGGAGGTCGCGGCCTGTCGGTCGGCAACTCCAGCACCGACGGGATTCCCTCCAGTTGTCTCCTCCAGTACCCGGCGTGGGCGTCGAGCACCTCCCCCTTCAACCATTGGTTTTGCCACCGGGCGAAATCGGCGTACTGAACGGTCAGTTCGGGCAACGGCGAGGGCGAGGGAAGGGAAGCAGACGACGGGTGCACGGACAACGAGGAAGGGGTGGGTCCCGCACAAAAAGCTTCGTAGAGGACGGACAGTTCCCGGGCGAACACCCCGATGGACCAGCCGTCGGAGATGATGTGGTGCATGGTCGCGAGCAGCACGTGATCGTCGGGGGCGAGATGCAACAGGGTCAACCGCAGCAGGGGGCCGGTCGTCAGGTCGAAGGGGCGGCGGGCTTCCCCGGCGGCAATCCGCCGCGCGCGATCGAGAATCGAGGCCCGCTCGCCCGGTCGGTCCTCGCGGCTTTCGCCGTCTCCCGATGAACCCCGTCCCCGCAAATCCACCACATCGAGCGGCACGTCGAGCGAAGGCGCTATCACCTGCCGGGGTCTCCCGCCCACGGTGGGGAACGTGGTCCGCAACGCTTCGTGCCGGCGCACGATCTCGTTGAAGCCGCGCTTGAGCGCATCCACCCGCAGCGGGCCGCTCAGCCGCAGGGCTGCGGGCATATTGTAAGCGGCGCTCCCTCCCTCCAGTTGATCGAGAAACCACAGCCGCTCCTGCGCGAAGGAGAGCGGCAAGTCTCCGTCTCTCGGGACCGGGACGAGGGGCGGCGGCTGACCGGGGTCGCCCCGGCGCCCCGTCTCGATCTGAAGAGCCAGTTCGGCTACGGTGGGAGCTTCGAACAGCCGCCTCACCGGCAACTCCACGGAAAAAGCGTCGCGAATTCTCGAAGTCACCTGGATGGCAAGCAGGGAATGCCCCCCGAGTTCGAAGAAATCGTCGTGGATGCCGATGGACTCCCTCCCCAGGATATCGGCCCATATGCCGGCCAGGACTTCCTCCACCGGGGTCCGCGGAGGCGCGTACCCGCCTTCCGCATGCTGCTGCCCAGGCGCGGGCAGGGCCTTTCGGTCGACCTTGCCGTTGGGCGTGAGGGGCAGCGCGTCGAGCATCACGAAGGTGGAGGGCGCCATGTAGTCGGGGAGCTTCTCCTTGAGGTAGCTTCGAAGCCCGGTCGAGGAGAGGTCCGGTCCGCTGGAGGACACGTAGCCCACCAGTCGCCGTTCTCTGGGATGGTCCTCCCTGGCCAGCACCACGGCCTCCCGCACCCCCGGATGGCGCGCCAGCACCGTCTCGATCTCTCCCAGTTCGATGCGAAATCCCCGGATCTTCACCTGGTGGTCGCGCCGGCCCAGAAAGTCGATGTTGCCGTCGGGCAGGTAGCGGGCGAGGTCCCCCGTCTTGTAGAGGCGCGAGCCCACGCTGCCCTTGCCTCCACCGCCGCCCCCGGATTCGGCGGCAAACGGGTTGGGGATGAACTTCTCCGCCGTGAGGCCGGGACGGTTGAGGTAGCCCCGGGCCAGCCCCTCGCCTCCAAGGTGCAACTCCCCCACGACTCCCACCGGGACCGGCTCCATGTGCTCGTCGAGTATGTAGGCCTGAGTGTCGGATATGGGACGGCCGATGGTCTTGGGACCTCCCGCCCGGCGAAGCGTGAAGGTCGAGTAGGTCGTGTCCTCCGAGGGGCCGTAGAGATCGTAGACCTTCTCGATGTGGCCCAGCCCGTAGATGCCGTCCACCAGACCGCCCAGGAGCGGCTCCCCGGCCAGGTTGACGATCCGGACCGATGCGGGCGTCCCGCCCGATCGCACCAACTGGTCCATTGCCGAAGGCACCGTGTTGATCAGGCTTACCTCGTCGCGGGCAGGAATCCGGGGCAACTCCAGCGCGTTTTGCGCCAGCACGATCTTGCCCCCCGCCGCCAGCGTGAGGAAGATCTCGTAGACGGACAGATCGAAGCAGATCGAGGTCGACGCCAGCACCCCGCGCAGGTCCTCGCGACTGAACACCCCCATCGCCCAGCGCACGAGTGCCGCGGGACCGCGGTGCTCGATGGCCACCCCCTTGGGCCTGCCGGTCGAACCGGACGTGTAGAGCACGTAGGCGAGGTTCCAAGGGAAGACCCGCACCCCCGGAGAGGACCCGCTCTCCCGCTCGATCGCTTCCCGGTCCCCGTCCAGGAGCACCACCCGTGCGCCCGTATCCGGAAGCGCCGCGGCAAGGCTCTCCTGCGTGAGCAGCACCCTCACCCGCGCATCCTCCAGGGTGAAGGCGAGCCGCTCCGCCGGATAGGCCGGGTCCATGGGCACGTACGCGCCTCCCGCCTTGAGCACCCCCAGGAGCGAGACGATCATGTCCGGGCAGCGCTCCATGCACACCCCCACCAGCACGTCCGGCCCCACCCCCAAGGAGACCAGGTAGCGGGCCAGACGGTTGGCCCGGCTGTCGAGTTCCCCATAGCTCAGCCGCTCATTTCCCCACACCAGCGCCTGCGCATCCGGGTCCCGCGCCGCCCGCGACTCGAACAGGCGGTGGATGCACTCGCGCCCCCCGTCCCCCGCGGCGGTGTCGTTCCACTCCACCAGCAACCGTCTCCGCTCCGCGTCCGTGAGCATCGGGGCCTCCCACACGCTGCGCCCGGGGGCCGAAACCATCCCCTCCAGCAGCACACGGAAGTGCTCCGACATCCGCTCGATCGTACCCGCATCGAACAGGTCGGTGTTGTATTCCAGCGTCCCTCCCAGCCCTTCCCGATCCGTTTCCTCCAGGGAGAGCGTCAGATCGAACTTCGCCGTCAGGTGCTCCACCTCGAAAGGCGCAATGGCGAGGCCGGGAAGTTCGAGCGTCTCCATGGGCGTGTTCTGCAGGATGAACATCACCTGGAAGAGGGGGGTATGGCTGAGGTTCCGCTCGGGCTGAAGCTCCTCCACCAGACGCTCGAAAGGCATGTCCTGGTGGGCGTAGGCATCCAGGGCCGTCTGCCTCACGCGGTCCAGCAACTCCCGGAAGCTCGGGTTTCCGGACAGGTCGGTGCGAAGCACCAGGGTGTTCACGAAAAACCCGATGAGCGACTCCGTCTCGCTCCGGTTGCGGTTGGCGATGGGGGAGCCCACCACGATGTCCCTCTGGCCGCTGTAGCGGGACAGGAGAACCGAAAACGCCGCCAGAAGCGTCATGAAAAGCGTTCCGCCGCATTGCCGGCTGAAACCGTTCAATTGGTCCGCCGATTCCCGATCGATATCGAAAAAGTGCAGTCCGCCGCGAAATGTCTGGACGGCGGGACGGGGCCGGTCGGTCGGAAGCTCCAGTACCGGGGGCGCTCCCTCCAGTTGCCGTTTCCAGTAGTCTATGTGCTCCTCCAGCACCTCTCCCTTGAACCAGTCGCGCTGCCAGAAGGAAAAATCGGCATACTGGATGGGAAGCTCCGGCAGGGGCGAAGGCGCTCCCTCCGAGAAAGCCCCGTAGAGCGCCATCAATTCCCTAACGAAGACTCCCATGGACCAGCCGTCGGAGACGATATGGTGCATCGCCAGGAGCAGCACATGCTCGTCCTCCCCCAGGCACAGCAAAGTGGTCCGTACGAGCGGGCCCCGCTCCAGGTCGAAGGAGCGCTGCGCATCCTCGGCGGCAAGCCTTCGCACTTCCGCGTGCTTCCCGTCCGGCCCCGGCGACCGCATATCCATTATCCGCAGAGGTATTTCGGAACCCCGGGCCGGAGAGACCACCTGCACGGGCCGGCCGTCCAT
>CAYOVG010000195.1:12195-12956 GCA_964407285.1 uncultured Syntrophobacteraceae bacterium | reverse complement strand
GAGTTGCGAGTTGCGGGGTGCGGGTTGCGAGTTGGGGGTTGCCTTCGGGTTGCGCGTTGCGGGTTGCGGGTTACGGGTTACGGGTTGGGGGGCGAGAGGTCGGACCGTTTCGTGGGTGGGGTGTGAAAGTGACGGAGATCGGAAGTCGGATTGGGACCGCATTCTTCCGGCCGCCCATATCCGTCAGCCCGGCTTTCACGCTACACCCGTGAAGTCGTCCGATTTCCGCTCTCCATGGCGGACGCACGGCGCCGCCCGCGAAATGGTTTGAGCTTTGCATCATATCGGAGGACACGCACAATGAGCCAAAGGCGGTTTTTCATCGAACGTGTGGCTCAAAATGCCGAAGGCCACGTGGTGCTGACGGGCCGGGAGGCTCACCATGCGGCGGCGGTCCTGCGCCTTCAGCCCGGGGATTGCGTGGAACTGCGCGACGGATGCGGCAAGAGCTGGATCGGCGACATCTGCCGGGTAGGGTCGGCGGCCGTGCACGTGTGCCTGAAGGGGCAGCGGGAGGTGCGGGCGGAGTCGGGACTCGAACTGACTCTGGCGCTCGCCTATTCGCGCCTCGACCGCATGGAGCTGGTCCTCCGGCAGGCGACGGAACTCGGCGTAACCCGCTTCCTGGCCTTTCGTGCGCAGCGGAGCCAATACGGCCTGTCTCCCTCCCAGGCGGCCAAGAGGATGGAGCGCTGGCGGAAGATCGCCAGAGAGGCCCTGTGCCAGTGCGGCAGGTCGGTGTTGCCCGAAATCGTCTTTCT
>CAYOVG010000195.1:0-12185 GCA_964407285.1 uncultured Syntrophobacteraceae bacterium | reverse complement strand
CATCCCGGAATGCATCAAGGCGGCGCGCGCGGGCCGGCGTGCGAGTGCGGATGCGAACGCGGCAGCGGCTACGGCGCATACGGGTGGGGAGACGGAAACGGAAGCGGATACGGGACTCGGAGGGGCGCGGCACAAGGAAGGGAAGGGCCGTATCGACATCCTGGCTTCGGAAATGGAGCACGGGCAGAGCCTGTTGTCGCTCCGGGAGAGGTTCCCGGCCGCCGGGGAGGTAATGGTCGCCGTGGGACCGGAGGGGGGATGGACTAAGGAAGAAGCGGATCGATTCCTGGAGGCGGGTTTTCACCAGGTGCGCCTGGGACCGAGGATCCTGCGCCTGGAAACGGCGGCATCCGCGCTCCTCACCGCGGTTCAGCTTTTGTGGGGGGATTTCGGAACTTCATCAGAGGAAGCAATAGGGCCATGAGATGCAGCAAATGTGGGTACTACAGTTTTGATCACGTGTCGGCGTGCAAGAAATGCAGCACGGACCTCAGCGAAGCCAGGCAGGAATTGGGGTTTGTGGAGTTGAAAGCGCCGCTGCCTTTCTCTCTGGATTTTCTCCTCAAGGAGCCGCAAGGGGAGGGGGATACGGGGCGCCCGGCATCCGACTTGAACCTGGACGGGGAGATTTCGGACGGTATCGAGCTGTCGGAACCCGCCGCAACCGATTCGGAACTGCATCTGCCCGACCTGCCGGATCTTCCCGGCCAGGATGAAGGGGGAATAGAGCTGGAAGGGGGAATCGAACTGGAAGACGACCTCCTGGGCGGAGAGGCTTCCGAAGACGGCGGTTTCGAGAGAACCATCGACCTCCCGCCGCCGGGGAAAGCCGCCGTCAGCCGTGCGGCGGAGCCGCAACCCGAAATCGAGTTCGACCTGGTTGAATCCGAATTCGGCCTGGATTTGGGCGATTCCAACCGGCCGGAACTCCAGCTCGACCTGGAGGACGACTCCGGCATTGAACTGGACCTGGGGGGCCTCGAGGACGACGGGGATTCCGGCATCGAACTGGATTTCGGCGACCTGGACGACTCGAGGGGCTCCGGCGTCAAGCCGGGACCGGACGATTCGGGCATTGAACCGGACCTGGGGGACCTCGAGGACGCCGGGGATTCCGGCGGTATTGAACTGGATCTCGACGACGCCGGCATCGAACTGGATTTCGGCGACCTGGACGACTCGAGGGGCTCCGGCGTCAAGCCGGGACCGGACGATTCGGGCATTGAACCGGACCTGGGGGACCTCGAGGACGCCGGTGATTCCGGTATTGAACTGGATCTCGACGACGCCGGCATCGAGCTGGATCCGCGCGGCATCGAAGACTCCGGCGACTTCGGCGTCAAGCCGGAACCGGACGATTCGGGCGCGGGCCCGGCGGATTCGAAAGGGGATGCCCGAGGAAACATCGGGTTGGACCTGGAAGATACGGGCGGCGGTCTACTGCTCGATTCCATGGATTTCGATATTCAGTTCGACCTGGAAGATCCAACCGCACTGGAAGACAAGGACGCCGGTCCGCCGGCGGCAGCGCAGCCGGTCCCGGCGCCGGGACCGGGACCCGATGAAATCGATGTTCATGGCATCCAGTTGGATCTCGGGGATTCGGATATCGAACTGCAAACGGATGACTTCGGAGTACAACCGGAACTCGATGGTCCGGCCTTTCAACCGGAACCGGTGGAGGAACAGGAATTCCGGTTGAGTCTCGATAAAGCCGGCGCCGAGGAGATCAATTTCGCCGAATCGGCCCAACCGGACCGGGAAGAGGGAGACCGGGGTCGGGAGCAGGACTCGGGGCTGGATTCGGAGCAGGATTTGGGGCTGGACCTGGATTTTGAACTGGAATTGGACCTCGATCCGGTTCAGGACGCGGAGCCGGACCCGGGGCAACGGGATTCGGAGCCGGAACGGAGTCCGACCGGGGACCAGGAGGATGTCTTCGTCCTGGATATCGACGAGCTTTATGCGGGGGATTCGGACAGCAGCCCGCCCGGACCCGGACCGGGGTCGGCGCCGGGGCTGGAAGCGGGTTTGGAACCGGAAGCGGAATCGGGTTTGGAATTGGATTTGGAATTGGGGCCGGACCTGGAATCGGGTTTGGATGCGGGTCCGGCGCCGAAGCTGGAACCGGGTACGGAGTTGGACCTGGAACCGGAGACGGCGCGGGGACCGGAGACCGTCCGGGAACAGGGACCTGACGATTTCGGCATCCAGTTGGAGATACAGGAGTCCGACCTGGATTTTCAACTGGATCTGAGCGACTCCGGACCGGACGCCGCGGAACTTCGAATGGATGAAGAGCCGCGTATCGAATTCGATCCGGATGCGATGGATATTTCGCCCGCCATGGCCGGCGCCGCGGCTGTCGAACCGGAAGGGCCTCCGGACCTCGTGGAGACGGTTGCGGCCGAAGGTTCGCCGCCCGCGCAGACGGCCGGGGACGCGGCTCCGACGCCTGGAACGCAGGCGGCTCCACCGGCGGCTCCGGCGGAAGAGGACGAGTTCAACTTCGACCTGGACCTCGGAGAGGCGGAACCGGAACTCCAGGACCCGCGGTTGGGTCCGAGCGACTCCGGCCCGGCGCCCCGGATGACCCGGACGTCCGGGGAGGATGCGGGGACTGCGCGGAATGAAACCGTTGTCGGCCTTGAATCGGATGATGACCTGGATTTCGATCTGAACCTTGACCTGGACCTGGATGCCCTGGATGCGGAGGATTCCGGTTTCCAGCCTGACCCGGACGGCATGGCGCTGGAGCAGTCCGCGCCGGTTCCGGAAGCGGCGGCCATGGCGCCCGAGACGGACGCCGCGACGGAATTCGAACTCGATCCCGTCGTTCACGCCGGCGCCCGGGTTGAACCGCGCGCCGCGGTCGAATACGACCCCACCCCACCCGGCGTTCGCGCGGCCGAACCGGATGCAGGCGCGCGGGAAGACGATTTCCCGCTCGACCTCGACGAACTGGAATTCACCCTGGAAGAAGCCGATGAAGCGCCGATCCCGAACCTGAACGCCGCAACGCGGGAGACGGCCGCTCTCTCGCCGCTCCCGGAGACGGCGGCGCTGGAGCCGCTGCAACCCGAACCGGCGCCGGCGGAAACACCGCAACCGGAAGCGCCGGCGCAATCGGCATCCGCCGGCTCCTGGGAGGCCATCCCCCCAGCATCTCCCATCGACGATCCGGACATGGAAATCAGCTTCGAAGAGTCGGACCTCGGTATCGACGATATCGGCGATATCGACGACCTGGACCTGGCTCCGTTCCAGGAGGATGTGGATTCCGGCGTCGAGTTGAACCTCGGGGATGCGGAAGCCGGTCCATCCGGTCTGTCCGGCGCGACCGGTCCGGGTGGTCCGGTTGACTCGTCCGGCCCGTCCGGCCCGGATAGCGCGGCCGGTCCGGGTGGGTTGGATGAGGACCCCGGTATCGACTTCAGCCTCGAGGAGATGGATTTCGACTTCGGCGCCGCTCCCCCGCTTCAGCCGGAAGGTCCCGCTGCTTTCGCTCCGCGCGCGGAAACGGCGCCGGCCCAGGTCATGGACGACACGGAAGGGATAGATGGTCCGATCACGCCGGGCGAACCCGGTATGACCGCCGGTCTCGATGCGGTCGATTCCTTCGAGGGATTGGACATTGGACTGGACATTGCGTTCGACCTGGACGAAGGGACGGAAGCGGCGGCCGGGTTCGGCACCGACGGCCCCGCCCGCGACGCGGCGGCCGCCGGTTCGGGAACGCCTCCGGCGCACGTTCCCGAAGACGTTCCCGAGGAGCCGGGCGACCTGTTCCTCGATTTCGATTTGGATGGGGAGTCCGCCACGCCGCGGTTCGCGGCGGGAACGATCCCGTCGGATTCCGCGCCGCCGTTTGAGGGGGCGCTGGAACCGGCGTACGAGATTTCCGACGAGGAATTGGAGAATCTGAGTTTCGATTTCGAACTGGACGACGATGCGCCGGCTCCGGTATCGGGAGCGGCGTTCGAAGCCGGCGAAAGTCCGGCCCGTCCGGAAGGTCAGGCCCGGGCTTCGGCTGAAGGCGAAGCTGGCGGCCGGTCATTGCCCGACGTTCATGACCGGGGGACGTCCGGTTTTGAGGGCCGTCTCGCGCCGGGAGCCAAGGGCGGGGAAGCGCCCGAACTTTCGGGGTTGGAATTCGGCGAAGGTCCCGTCACGTCCCCGGCCGATGCGGCGGCCGACCTGGAACTGGATATCTCCGACGAGGAACTGGACAATCTGCTCCTGGAATTCGAAAACGAAGAGGCGGCCGCAAAGCCGCCGGAAGGGGTCAAAACACCGAAGAAGTGAAGAAGCGGAGTCCAAGAAGCGGAGTCCGCCCGTAATGCCCGGTTCTCCTGCTCCCGCGCATGGGGGGGAGCCTTTGGACCTGGTACTCGAGACGGCAATTACGCAAGAGGGGGGGTAATGAACGACCGTCGTCGGTATGCGTACGTCGCCTTGTCGGATGGCGCCAAAGCGGGTAACCCGAGGAAATCGTCTGAAATTCCATGCCTGCGACCGCATCCGCGCCTTTATCCGCTTTCGAGCCCTCGTCGAAGCCCGGACCCGGATTTGCGTCCGGGTCGGAACCCGCATTCGAGCCCGGGCGCGGACCCGCGTCCGGGCCGCCGCCCGCGCCCGTCCGTGTTGCCGCGTCTTTGTATCCCGTTGGTCTGTCTCCTTCTCCTGGCGCTCTCCCGCCTCCCGTGCCGCGCGCAAGACGACCCGCCTCTTCCCGTCGCGCCCGGACTGAACGAGGAGACGATCCTTTTCGGGCAAATCCCTTCGGTCTTCAGCGCGTCCAAGTACGAACAGAAATCGACCGAAGCTCCTTCCCGGGTAACCATCGTGACGGCGAACGAAATCAGGATGTACGGGTATCGCACGCTCTCCGACATCCTGCAGAGCGTTCCGGGGGTTTTCGTCAACTACGACAGGAATTATTCGTACGTGGGGGTGAGGGGATTCGGAAGGCCCGGAGACTACAATACCCGCATTCTCCTCCTGCTGGACGGGCGCCGCATGAACGACAACGTGTACGACATGGCTCCCGTCGGGACGGAATTCCCCGTCGATGTCGATCTCATCGACCGGGTGGAGGTCGTCCGCGGGCCGGGTTCCTCCCTCTACGGCGCCAACGCTTTCCTTGGCGTTGTAAACGTCATCACGAAGCGGGGCAGGGACCTGAAGGGCTCCGAGGCGTCGGGGGAGGTTCGCAGCCACGATACGCACAAGGGACGGGTAAGTTACGGCGACCGGTTTCAGAACGGCTGGGAGTCGTTGTTTTCGGCGTCGTACCTCGACAGCGGCGGGCAGGACCTTTACTTCAAGGAGTTCGACGCCCCGGCCGCCAATAACGGGATTGCCGAAGGCGCCGACAACGACCGGTCATACAGCTTTTTCACGAAGCACTCCTTTGGAGGCTTTGCCTTCTCGGGGGCGTACCAGTCCAGGGAAAAGGGCATTCCCACGGCTTCCTATGAGACCGTCTTCAACGATTCGCGCAACGAGACCACCGACGATTACCTCCTCCTGGATCTCAGGTACGAGCACGTCTTCGAGAATCAACCGGCCCTCATGGCGCGCGCCTACTTCGACCGGTACCGGTACGATGGAACGTACGCCTATGCATGGCCGGAAGAATACGAGGGGTATCCGGGCACATACATAAACAAGGACCATGGAACGGGCGAAGGCGCCGGGGCGGAGTTTCAGATCACCGGGACGGTTTTCGAAAAACACAAGCTGATAGCGGGGATGGAGTACCGCAACAGCTTCACCCGGGACCAGGACAATTTCGATGTCGATCCGTTCACGTCGTACCTCGACGACAGGCGTGACTCCTTTAACTGGGGAGGCTACGCTCAAGACGAATTCAGGATTTGCGGAAACCTTATCCTGAACGCCGGAGTCCGCTACGATTATTACGACACATTCGGAAGTTCGACCAACCCCCGCGCGGCCCTGATTTTCCTTCCCACCGGGAGTACGGCGCTGAAGCTCATCTACGGCGAGGCGTTCCGCCCCCCCAACGCCTACGAACTCTATTACCAGGACTCAGGGATGTGGAAAGCGGCCCTCGACCTCAAGCCGGAGAAGATCCGCACGTACGAACTGCTCTGGGAGCAGTACATAGGCAACCGGCTGCGCCTCGCCGCTTCCGGCTTCTACTACACGGTGGACAACCTCATCAGCCTCAGGCAGGACCCCGCCGACGGGATGCTCGTGTTCGACAACATCGACGAGGTGGACTCGAAGGGCGTAGAGCTGGAACTGGATGGAAAGTGGACCAACGGCATCGAAGGCCGCATCAGCTACACCTACGAAGACGCGCGGGATTCGAGGACGGGCGACTGGTTGACCAATTCTCCGCGCCACATGGCGAAGTTCAACGTGATCTTTCCCCTGGTTGCGGAGAGGCTCTTCGCGGGCGCGGCGTTGCGTTATATGAGCGCCCGGTCGAGCCCGCACGGCGAGGATGCCGATCCCGCCCTGGTTGCCGATCTGACCCTGCTTGCCCCCGATCTGTTCAAGAAGGGGTTCAACCTTTCGGCGAGCGTATACAACCTGTTCGACACCGACTATGGCGATCCGGCGTCCCTGGAACACCAGCAGGCCGTCATCATGCAGGACGGCATAGGTTTCAGGCTGAAGGCTGTTTACTCTTTCTGACCCCGTGGGCTCGAGAGCCGGGGAGCACGCACGATATGGATATTCGCACAGCAGGGATCAAGCCGGTCATCGCGTTGATGGCGGTGTTTCTGGCGTGGCAGGCCACGTGCGGCGAGCGCGGGATGTGCGCCGCCGAAAACCGGCCTTCGGTTTCGAAGCCGCGGCTCCTGGTCCTGGTCAGCCGTAAGGCCCCGCCTTACGAGGAGACCCTGTCGTCGTTCAGGGAGTATCTCACGGGGCGGGTTCCCGCGGCGGGGTTTGACGTTTGCGCCCTGGACGACGATCCTTCGAACGTATCCGAGATGGTGGAAAGGGCTAAACGGGAACCCGCGAGCCTGGTTTTCGCGCTGGGGGCCGCCGCGACCCGGATGGCCGCCAGGGAGTTCGGGGCAATGCCGCTCGTTGCCGGACTCGTGTTGAATTCGGACGAGATCAAGGGGAAAGCCAACGCTACCGGCGTGTTCCTCGACTTTCCCCTGGAAATCCAGTTTCAGTGGATTCGCCGGATGCTTCCGGACTGCAGGAACGTCGGGGTGCTGTACAACCCGGCCGGGAATGTGGAAAAGATCGAGCATGCCGGGAAAGTGGCGGCCGGCATGGGACTGACGCTTCACCCGCGGAAGGTCCGCACTCCCTCGGACCTGCCCTACGCGCTCGACAGTCTTGCATCCCGCATCGACGCTTTGTGGGCCGTGCCGGACGACCTGGTGTACACGCCTCAGACTTCCCGGCACATCCTGCTCTTCTCCTTCCGGAACAGAATCCCGCTCATCGGCCTTTCCGCGGAGTGGGTAAAGGCCGGGGCGCTCTATTCCCTCGAGTGGGATTACAGGGACCTCGGAATCCAGTGCGGCGAAATGGCCCTCGATCTGCTGAAAGGCCCCATGCCGCCGTCGCCGCCTCCGAAAGGCCCCCGCAAGGTGGAGTACGCGCTGAACCTCAAAACCGCCCAATATATGAAGATAGAAATCGAGGAAGCCCTGGTCCGGAATTCGCGACAGGTTTTCAGATAGCAGAGGCAGTTTGCGATGAAGAACATACGGCTGGGACTGGTGCTCAAGTTCAACATCTTGACCATTTTGCTGATAGTTTGCACCTCGGCGGGCATCGCCTTTTTCGTCATGCGGCAGGAGAAGAGCGCGAGCTATGACGAGTTGTCGCGGCATGGAGTATCCCTGGCTTCCATGGCGGCGGAAAACAGCGAATACGCCATTTACACCGAAAACAGGGAGGCGATGCGGCAGATCGCGGACAGCATGAAGAGGGACGGCGAGGTCGCCTATGTAGCTTTCATCGACAAGGAGCACCAGGTCCTGATGCAAAGCGCCTTCACTCCGGGAGTGAAGTTTCCGAATGCGGGACCGGCGCTCGACGGCCATGACAAGGCGGGGCTGTTGGGGCTTTCGAGCACGGCCGACGGCAAACGGATCATGGACATAGCCGCGCCCGTGTGGACCTTTTCCGGGACCGGTTCCGAACTCCTTACGGGCCCGGAGGGCGTTCCGGGCCAAAAATCGGTGATCGGCCACGTCCTGATCGGCCTGACGTTCGAAGCGCTGGAAAACCGGCTCCGAAGCTTCCTGGCGTCCACCGTGCTGTTCACCTCGTGCATCGCTTTCCTGGGTATTTGCTTTACGATACTCATGACGCGAAGGATTGCGTCGCCGCTGAGAAACCTTGCGCTCGTCACGAACGATATCTCGGCGGGGAATTTCGACCACCGGATAGAAGCCGGGTCGGACGACGAAGTGGGCGACCTCGCCAGGGCCTTCAACGCCATGCTGGCGCGCCTGAGGGAGTACCGCAGCCAGGTCGAGGAGTACCAGCGGGCGCTCGAGGAGAGGCTGAAGGAGAGGACCCTGCTGGCGCGGCAGGCGGCGGACGCCAGTCTGTCCAAGTCCCGGTTTCTGGCCAACATGAGCCATGAAATCCGGACCCCGCTGAATGGAGTATTGGGGATGGCGGAGTTGCTGATGGCGACCGAACTCACGGACCGGCAGCGCGGCTTCGCCGGGACCATCATACGATCCGGCGAAACCCTGATGAGGATACTGAACGATATCCTCGACCTGTCGAAGATAGAGGCGGGGAAACTGGAGCTCGTGAACAGCGATTTCGAACTGAGGGCGCTGGTTGAAGAAGTAACGCTCTTGTTTGCGGAGCAGGCGCGGAAAAAAGGAGTCGATATCCTGTGTGACGTACCGGGTACGGAACCCGTTCATCTTTGCGGGGACCCGGAGCGGTTGCGGCAGGTCCTGTTCAACCTGGTCGGAAATGCGGTCAAGTTCACGGAGCGGGGCCAGGTGCGGGTGAGGGTCGCTGTCCTGGAGGAGGATGAGTATTCGGCGCGAGTGGGTTTTGAGGTCGGCGACACGGGGATGGGGATTCCCGCTCCGGTCCGGGCTCGGATCTTCGATTCCTTCGTACAGGCGGAGCCGGGCATCACCCGCAGGTACGGAGGCGCCGGCCTGGGGCTCGCCATCTGCAAGCAGCTTTGCGAAATGATGGGGGGAGAGATCGGCGTGGAGAGCGAAGTCGGCCGGGGGAGCACTTTCCGGTTTACGGCGATGCTGAAGAAATCGGCCGGGGCCGCGGCGGTCCGCTCCGGCCACGGCGGGTCGGATGCGGGAACGGCGGAAACAGCCGGAACAGCCGGAACGGCAGGCACGGCGGGAACGGCAGTAACGGCAGTAACGGCAGTAACGGCGGAAACAGAGGGAACAGAGGGAACAGAGGGAACAGAGGGAACAGAGGGAACAGAGGGAACAGAGGGAACAGCCGGAACAGCGGGAACGACAGGAACGGCCGGAACGGCGGGAACAGCGGGAACGACAGGAACGGCCGGAACGGCGGGAACGACAGGAACAGCCGGAACGGCGGGGATAAACGGGTACGTTCTGCTCGTCGAGGATAATGCCGTCAACCAGGAAGTCGCGCAGTCGATGCTGCGGATACTCGGCTGCAGAGTCGACCTGGCGGTCAACGGACTGGAGGCTTTCGCGGCTTTCTCCCGCAATTCGTACGATCTGATCCTCATGGACTGCCAGATGCCCGAACTGGACGGCTACGCGGCCACCAGGCTCATCAGGGAGCGGGAGGCCGCATTGGGAGCGGCCCCGCACGAACGCCGCGGTTCGACCTCAACCCGCCGCATTCCCATTATCGGCATCACTGCGTACGCCATGGAGGGCGATAAGGAGAAATGCCTTACGGCCGGCATGGACGATCATTTGACCAAACCCTTCACCTTGCGGCAGTTGCGAGCGGTGCTCGAACGCGCCGCGCCGGAACGTGGTTTTCCGGTCCCCGTGGAGAGGGGAGGAGGGGGACGGCAGTCGCCGGGCGACCGGTTGGAAGCCGCTCGAGAGGGTAACCTGCCTGATCGTTCTGATCGGTCTGATCGGTGGTCGGATCGGTCGGATGCGTCTCCGGGGGACGGTCGATTGGAGGTCCCTGGAACGGGAAGTCCGGCGGAGGTCCCTGAAGCGGAGAATCAACCGGCAGTTCCCTTGGTTCCTCGACCGGGAAGTGAACCGGCGGTCGTTGTTTACGAAGGGGGCGATCAGGCGGTGGTCCCTCGATCGGACAATGAATCGCCGGCCGCGGCTTCCGAAGCGGGCGATCAGGCCCCGGTGCTTCAGGCGGAGCACAAGGCCGGCCGTGATTGCCTGATCCTGGTGGTTGACGACGAATTCGCCATGCAGGAACTGGTGACGGCGCAGTTGGAGGCGCTCGGCTACCGGGCCGACGTCGCGTCCGGCGGCCGGGAAGCCGTCGAGGCCATGGGGCTCAAGCGCTACGACCTGGTTCTCATGGATTGCCGGATGCCCGGCATGGATGGCTACGAGGCCGCAAGAATCATGAGGGAAAGGGAGGCGCAGGGGGGTGGACGGGGCGGAAGCGCTTCGCGGACCCCCATCATCGCCGTGACCGGCCACGACAGGGAAGAAACCAAGGAGATGCGCGAGGCTTCAGGCATGGACGGTTTTCTGGAAAAACCGTTCACTCTCCGGCAGTTGCGGAGCGTCCTGGATGCGTGGCTTCCCGAAGCGAGGCTTCTCGAAGCGAAGGTTCCCGAAGCGAAGGTTCCCGAAGCGAAGGTTCCCTCTGACGCTCACGGCGACAAGGGGGCGTGATGAACGACGATCTTCGGGGTGTGCTCTCCGGCTTGTTGGACGACATCACAAAGGTGATACTCGGCAAGGACGATGCCGTCGCTCTTGCCGCTGCAACCCTGCTCTGCCGGGGCCACCTGCTGATCGAGGATGTTCCCGGCCCGGGCAAGACGGCGCCGGCGAAGTCAATCGCTCTCTCGATGCGCCTGGCGTTCAAAAGGATTCAGTTCACCCCCGATCTCCTGCCGTCCGACATCACCGGCGTATCCATCACGTCCGACATCACCGGCGTATCCATATTCGACCGGAAGACGGGAGAGTTCAAATTCCGGCCCGGCCCGGCCTTCGCCAACATCCTGCCGGCCGACGAGATCAACAGGGCCACCGCAAGGACTCAATCCAGCCTCCTGGAGCGCATGGAGGAGGGGCAGGTCACGGTGGACGGAACGACCTATCGGCTGCCCCCCGTCTTCATGGTGGTCGCAACCCGGAATCCGATCGAGCTTCAAGGCGCCTATCCGTTGCCGGAAGCTCAGTTGGACCGCTTCTTCATGAGGGTCCGCATCGGATATCCTTCAATTGCCCATGAAGTGAGGGTTCTCGGGTTCATAAGCTCTTGTTCATACGGAACAAATAGTCGCCACCCCGGAAGTCGCGCCCAAATTTACACGTCACCATGCAAACTCTCGGATCAAAATATACTAAAAAATGTAACCAATAAGACCACTATTGAGGTCGGATACCGTGTGCAAAGGGGCATGGAGGGATTACCATTGCTTAAGGGCATCACCGAGTGGGTCGCCATGACCAAAAAGCTCTCCGTCCATGCCGTCATGGCGGGCTTCGAACCCGGCATCGAATCCGGGCTGATCGACAACCTCAAAGACCTCGTTGTCGGCGGAGACGGCTCGATCCTGAAGACCGCCGCATCCGCGAGCGGCAAGCCCGTGTGCGCCTGCCGAAGCGAGGGCGTCCACAGGTGCGATCACGACAAGCTCTACACCAGCCCCACCGCCCAGTGGCGTTACGACCACCACCACCGCTGTTTCGTGTCCGGGGACCGCTACTACCTGTCGGCCACGCGCCAAAACGGCCACGACCCGCCCCTTCGCATTATCATGCCGGGGGGAAACGAGAGCGACTACACCCTCTCGCTCAAAGCGCTCGACCCATTCCTCAAATCCATCGCGGAAAACAATACCGGCATGCGCATCGCCGTTTTCATCGGAGACGGCCACCACGACAGCTATGCCCACTACGAGTACCTGCCGCTAAAGGAGGTCATCCCCATCATCCCGCTCTCGTGCGCCTCCGAGAAGAACCACCCCCACCCGCGGGAAGACAACGGCATTCGCCTCGACACCGACGGCACTCCCCTTTGTCGAGCGGGCGTTCGCATGC
>CAYOVG010000194.1:0-12977 GCA_964407285.1 uncultured Syntrophobacteraceae bacterium | reverse complement strand
GGGTACAACGTTCACCACTTCGAAAAGGTGGGCCGGCGCAACGCCCTTGCCTGCTCGATTGCGGGGTTCGCGGCGCTCCTACGCCTCTCTGCCGACGGGGTGGTCGAGAAGGCCTCCCTGGCCTGGGGAAGCGTGGCTCCCACCATTTTCACCTGTCCCGAGGCCGAGAAGGCGCTCACGGGCGCCGGCCTCACGCTCGATGCGCTACGGGAAGCGGCGGCCGTCGTGCGGAATGCCGTGAATCCCATCACCGACGTGCGCGCCGACGCCTGCTATCGGAGGACCGTTTCGGGAAATCTCCTCTTGCGGTTGACGACGCTTTCTCAAAACGGGTTGTTCGAATCGGATGCAGCGGCTCCAGGGGGGTCGAGTCTCCTCGAATAGTAGTCGCGAAGCATGAGAAAGTCCTCCTGCGTGTCGCAGTCCATGAGCACGGCTTCGTCCTCGACATCCACGTCCAGGGCGTCCTGCTCGCGCGCTCTCAGGAGCGCCCTCAGTCCGCCGGGGAAATTCGCGGGCAGATCTTCAGCTACATAGTTCGTGGGGATGAGGGGCGGATGGCCTCTACGGCCCCGAAAGCGGGGATAGACGATTCGGGGGGAGGCGATCGAGGCGTCCGCGGTCCCCGCGGCGCTCTCTCGATAAGCGCGGTGAAGTTCTGCAATGGTTTCGGGTCTTACGAGCGGAACATCGGCCGGAAGAACGAAAAAGGCCTCTGTATCCGTATCCAGGCTGCGCACGCCCGCCAGAACGGATGAGAACATGCCCTCTTCGTGGGAGGGATTGAAGATGTGCCGCACTCCCAACCGGTCCAGGATTGGTGCGATTTCCCGGGCCTTGTAACCCACCACCACCCTGACATCCGGGAAACCCGCCCGCAGAAACCCGATCACCGCCAGTTCCACCAGGCGGGACCCGCCGATGCGAAGCAGGGGTTTCAACGATCCCATCCGGGAAGAGGCTCCGGCCGCAAGAACCAGCGCCGCAATCCGTTTTCGGGCTTCGGCCTTTTCCCCGCGCCGGTCCGTTTGCCGGTTCACGCCGGGAAGATCGTCTTCCATGGAGGAAGGGGCTCCCGTTTTAGAAGGACTTTCTTTCATACTTTGCCTGAATGATTTCGGCCAGGATGCTCACGGCGATTTCCTCGGGCGTTTGCGCCCCGATAGGGAGCCCGACGGGACAGCGAACGCGGGCGAGGTCTTCGGCCTTGAATCCGTCTTTCATGAGGGCTTCATATATGGAATCCCGCTTCCTTCCGCTGCCGATCATGCCTATGTAGCCTGCCGGGGTCCCAAGCGCCTGCGCGAGCACCGTCTTATCGTACTGGTGGCCGCGAGTCACTATCACGACGAAGCTCAACCGGTCGATGCTCAGCCCGTCCATGGCCCGTTCGTACGAATTCGGGACGACGATGCGATCCGCATTCCCGAATCCGGCGCCGCCTACGAACTCCTCCCGGTCGTCCAGGACAACCGTACGGAAGCCGACGACGGCCGTGAGGGCCGCCAGGTTGCGTCCTACATGGCCTGCCCCGAAGATGTAGACGGTCCCTTCGCCGCAAAGCGGTTCCACCAGAAAGCGGTCCCCCCGGAGTTCGACGCATTCGGGCTTACGGCCGGGAACGTAGAGATCGATAAGCTCGCGGAGCGCCGCGGAGTCGCAAAGGGTCCCGGTTACGGAACCGTCGTGTCCGACCAGGCACTGATGGGCGGCGGGCCCGGCGCGGGACCCGTCGGTGGAATCAGTGTTGGGCGTAACGATAGATCTATCGCCGGAATGGTCGCCGGGCTCCGTTCCCCGTACGCCGTCTCGATCGGAATCCGACGGAATCCGGGTGATCAACGTCGCCTTCCTTCCCGAGGCAAGTTCTTCCGCGATGTTTCGGTACAAGAGCACAAGAGCCGGGTCGGAAGCATCCAGGAAATGGACGAGAACTTCGACCCGTCCTCCGCAAATCATTCCGATCCGGTCCGCATCGGGTCCGCTGAGCGCGAACTTCCCGACACACGCTTTCTTGCCGGCAAAGACTTCCTTCGCCAGTTCGAGAGTATAAGCTTCCAGAATGCCGCCGCCGACGGACCCCGCGATGCTGCCATCCCGGCGCACTACCATTCCGGCGCCCGCCATACGCGGGGCCGAACCGATTTTATTGAAGAGCACCGCAACCACGACGCTCTCTCCCGCTGCCAAAAAGCGGCATATTTCGTTGAACAATGAGAACTCCTCTCCTCTACTTTCGAGGTTCCGGGGCATGGGGCATGGTTCGAAACAGGGCAACACCTAAGCCGTCACCCCCGCGAAGCTTGTCCCCGCGCAGGCGGGGAGGCGGGGAGGGGGGGCCGGGAAGCCCTGAAAGGCCCGGGTTCCCGCATGCGCGAGAATGACGGTAAGTCCTCTCGAGTGTCGCCTCAAACACACGGTCTATTGTCTATTGACACTCGGTCCATGAGCCATGCCGGTTTCGGGCGTCAGCCGGGTATCAGAACCAATTATAAAGCAAACGATCCCCGGTACAATGATTTTGGGGCATGTCTCTCATCCGGTCTTAAAAAACTCCGCTCGCGGAACCCGGACCGGGAAGCCGGATTCTCGCGCAGGCGGCGGTATAACGGCGTTGCGTATGACAATGCCTGTAGTATATTAAATAGTGCGGCAAACCGATATGAACGGCAGACTGCGGAAAGTCCGGAAACCGGCGAAAACCTCTACCCTAAAGGAGCGACTTATGGCGGATGAAAAATCCAGGGGAGGAAACACGAATCCCTTTTCGGAATTGATGGAACGCCTCAAAGGCGGGAAGGGATCGCAAGGTCAGGACCCATCCGATCCTTCGATGCGCAAAATGCGCTTTTCACTGCTTTATTTCATTCTCGTCCTCGGAGTGCTTTTTGTGCTTCAGAACTACACCACCAACCAGAAGATCCACAGATTCTCCTATTCCGACTTCAAGCAGATGGTGCAGGACGGCAAGGTGAGCAACCTGGTCCTGGAGCCGGACAGGATTCGAGGGCAGTTCAAGGTGGAGGATGGAACGGTGGAGGGTGGGAAGGAGCAGCCCTTCTACACTGTAAGGGTGGAAGATCCGGGCCTCATACCCCTCCTCGATCAGAAGCAGATCAACTACAGCGGACAACTTGAAAGCCGGCTGCTGGCGGCGATCATATCCTGGATTCTGCCCCTGGGCATCTTCTTCCTGTTCTGGAGCTTCCTCATCCGGCGCATGAGCGGCGGACCGCAGGGGGTGCTCTCGGTAGGGAAGGCCAGGATAAAGATCTATGCCGAAAAGGACGTGAAGATTACGTTCGATGATGTTGCCGGGATCGACGAGGCGAAGGCGGAACTCGAGGAGATCGTGGAGTTCCTGAAGACGCCCGAGAAGATCAAGCGGCTGGGCGGGCGCATCCCGAAGGGCGTGCTGCTGGTGGGGGCCCCGGGAACAGGCAAGACGCTCCTGGCCAAAGCCGTCGCCGGGGAGGCGGAAGTTCCTTTCTTCAGCATGAGCGGTTCGGATTTCGTCGAGATGTTCGTCGGAGTGGGGGCGGCCCGTGTGCGCGACCTCTTTGCCCAGGCCAAGGAGAACGCGCCCTGCATCATATTCGTGGATGAGCTGGATGCACTGGGGAAGGCAAGGGGGATGAGTCCGGTGGGCGGTCACGACGAACGGGAGCAGACCCTGAACCAGCTGCTGGTCGAGATGGACGGGTTCGATCCGAGGTCGGGCGTGATCATCATGGGGGCTACGAACCGTCCCGAGATCCTGGATCCGGCGCTTCTTCGTCCGGGGCGATTCGACCGGCACATCGCCGTGGACAAGCCCGACATCCGGGGCCGCGAGGCCATTCTCAAGATCCACATGAAGGGGATCATCACGGGTCCCGACGTGGATGTCCACAGGGTTGCGGCGATGACCACGGGCTTTGTCGGGGCGGACCTCGCAAACCTGGTGAACGAGGCGGCGCTGCTGGCGGCGCGTCGCGACAAGGACTCCGTGGGGATGGCGGAATTCCAGGACGCCATCGACCGCATCATCGGGGGGCTCGAGAAGAAGAACCGGGCCATGAACCCGAGGGAGAAGAAGATCGTGGCCTACCATGAGGCGGGGCATGCCCTTGTGGCGATGAGCGTCCGGTACGCCGATCCCTTGAACAAGATATCGATCGTTCCCAGGGGTATCGCCGCCCTGGGGTACACCCAGCAGCTTCCCACCGAAGACAGGTACCTCATGACCCGCGAGGAACTCGTTGACCGGCTGCACGTGCTGATGGGCGGGCGCGTGGCGGAAGAGATCATCTTCGGCGACGTTTCCACCGGAGCGCAGAACGACCTGCAGCGGGCGTCCGATATCGCACGGAGCATGGTGATCGAGTACGGGATGAGCACCCGCCTGGGACCGCTCACCTACTCGCGCGAACGGCGCTCGGCTTTCCTGGATACCGGGATGGACTTGTCGAGAAGGGAGTACAGCGAGCGCACGGCCGAGGAAATCGACACCGAGGTATCGAGCCTCATCGACGATGCGCACCAGAGGGTCCGGTTCATCCTGATGGAGAAGCACGACTACCTGAGGCGGCTGGCCGAATATCTCCTCGAAAACGAATCCATCGAAGGGGAGGAGTTGAAGCGGTTCATAGATGAAGTGAGACTGAGCGCTCCGCTGGTGGATACGCCGCACCGGGCGGCGGGGTGATGCGGGCTCCGCGTTGCGGGTTGTGAGTTGCGGGTTCCGGGGTGTCGGCTCCGAATTTCCGGTTCTGAGCTGTTGGCTCCGGGGGGCGGGTTGCGGGGAAACCCGCACCCCGCGGCTGTTATTTTCGGGCATACTCCAGTTGCACGCGCTGGAGGGCTTCGGGGGTGTCCACGCCGGCGACTTCCGTTTCCGGGGCGACCACCACGCCCACGGCCCTTCCGTCCCCGCTCGCCAGTTCCACGAGGTCCGTGATGAAGTACTCGTCAAAGGTTCGGATTTCACTGCCCCACTGCTTTTCCACGGTATGCGGGCGGCGGGCCAGAAGATCGAGATAGCGGAGCAGCACCCGCCGTCCGGCGGCGTACACGCCTGCGTTGCAGTACCGGAGTTCGGCCTGCCGTCCGGGTGGAAAGTCCTTCCAGTACTTCCACTCCACCACGCGCAGCACCCGGTCCCCATCCATCTCCAGCACCCCGTACCGGGCTTTGTCCCGGGGTTCGAAGGCCAGCAGCGCAAGGTCGCACGCATCCGTTTCCAGCCGAGCCAGGAGTTTGCGGTACGTGGAAGCCCGAAGAAGGGGCACGTCACCCATCGTGATGACGACCGTATCCGCTTCCACCGATTCGAGAAATCCGCTCGCGGCCAGCAACGCCCCGCCCGTTCCGTTGAGAACGGGCTGCTCGATGAACGATGTCCCCTCGCCCGCCACCGTCTCCCGAACCTGGTCCGCCCGATGGTGCACCACGATTCCCTTGGGGCCGGGCGGCAAGTTGCGGAGCACCTCGACGAGGATGGGAACCTCCCCCTCGTGGATGGAACTCCCCGGAACAAGGGGAAGCAGCGTCTTGTTTCCGTCAAATCCCACCATGCGGCTTCCCTTGCCCGCGGCAAAGACGACGCTTGCAACTGCTCCCGACGATTTTTCTTCTCCGTGATTTTTCACTACCTGCTCCCTCCGTGCCCGGTTCACTTCCGTGGTTCTCCCGCTTCCAGTTTCCGTTCGGCCTCCCGCTTTTCCCGGTAGCGTTCCACCGCTGCCTGGTGTTCGGCGAGAGTGGAGGAAAACTGGTGGCTTCCGTCGTTGTTGCTTACAAAATAGAGATAGGGGACCTGCTCCGGATAGAGGACCGCCTGCAGGGATTTTGCCCCGGGGTTGCAGATGGGACCCGGAGGCAGCCCCGAAATGCGGTACGTGTTGTACGGGCTCTGGCGCTCCAGGTGGAACTTCATCACGCGCCCCGAGAAGCCGGGCAGGTCGTAGACGGCGGTCGGATCGCTTTGGAGCGGCATATTCTGCTTGAGCCGGTTCGCGAAAACGGCCGCGATGAGGGGCCGTTCCGAATCGATCCCGGCTTCCTTTTCCACTATCGACGCCAGAATGACGACTTGATGCACGCTCATGTGCAACTCCTCGCAACGCAGCTTCCAGGCGGGGGGGAAGTGGAGGAGGAACTGATGGATCATGGCCTTGAGCATCGAAGCTTCATCCTGGGTCTTCTCGAAGCAGTAGGTTTCGGGAAAAAGGTAGCCTTCGAGGCCGGGGGCGTCAATCCCGGACTCCTTCAGGAGGGTGTTTTGCCCGGCGATCCTGATGATGCTCTCCTCGGACGCCAGGCCCGCCTTCGCCAGCAGTCTCGCCACGTCGTGCACATCGGACCCTTCGGGGAAGGTAATCCGATGCACTATCCCTTTTCCCTGGACCAGTTTGTCGAGGACCTGCCCCGGCGTGTGCTGAGGGTAAAACCGGTACTCTCCGGAACGGAGCTTATGCCCGGCTTTCCGGTACCAGCAAAGAAAACGGAAGCTCGGATCATCCCTCACGATCCCTTCCTTGTGAAAGAACTGCGCGATGGACGCGGCATTCATCCCCTGCCGCACTATGACCTGATGCGGTTCCCTGCCGGGCCGGGCCGGAAGATTCATGAAAAGCCAGAAGTGAAACACGAGAAGAACGGCGGCAATTCCCAGTAACCCGGCCAGTCCGGGAACCAGGAAGATCGCCGATTTGATGAGCGTTCTGAGAATCGGCATTTCATCCTCCTTTAAGGGTACGGACTATTACCATGAAACATAACCCTCGGCAACAAGGAGGTCATGGGACATGGGACGCAATAATGTACAAGATTCAATACAGGACGGAAAAAGGGGGTTCGCTTTGCGGTACGGGTGCACGGGTCGCGTCCGACACGAGGGAGGAAAAGACGGGCGGGAATACCAACGTGTTTTCCCCCATGCGGATGCCTGACAAGGAGGGACGGGGGCGGATGCCTGACAGAAGGGACGGAGTAGGACGGAAACGCTTCAACGCCCGGCGGTTTACCTTTCCCGGCCGGCGACTCGACGGAGGCCGGGCATTTCCAGTTCCTCCAGCTTCAACTGGGCGGTGCGGCCGGCTTCCCAGGCATCGGCTCCGGGAACCCGGCGGGGCATGGGGATGTCGCGCCTCTTCCGCCGCATCTCCATCGAAGATATTCGGAAACGACGGTCGCGCTCTTCATTCAGTTCCGGTTTCATCTGCCCGTCCGCCGTGAAGCCCATCATGAGCGCGGGAATTCCCACCGGCAGGTCGTGTTGCCCCGTATCCCAGGTGTGCCAGACCTTGCCGTAGGTGTTGACGATTTTTTCCATCAGCCGGTGCTCGGCAAAGTCGGGTATTCCAGGGGCAATGAGGGTCCCCGATTTCACCTCGTAGCGATGGCTGTGCCAGAGTCTCTTTTCCTCTTCGGGGAGTTGCCTGAAAAGGTTTTCTCCGACGATGTACTCGATGCCGATAAGGCGCGCATCCCGCATGTTGCCGTCGAAGATCACGCATTGGATGAGGTCTTCGTTGACCTGTGTGCAGTAGTGATGCGCCTCCATTTGACGGCCCATATCGTCGGCGTAGAAGTGAAAGCCGTTCAGATAGAGGTTCATGGCCGAAAGGGGAGACCTGCTCTGGAACAGGGCCGCTCCGATCTCCAGCGCCACGGTATCCGGTTTTTTCCGCTCACCAGGGGATTGGACG
This sequence comes from uncultured Syntrophobacteraceae bacterium, assembly GCA_964407285.1. Taxonomy (GTDB): domain Bacteria; phylum Desulfobacterota; class Syntrophobacteria; order Syntrophobacterales; family Syntrophobacteraceae; genus CAYOVG01. The sequence continues at coordinate 5,286 of CAYOVG010000194.1, read as the reverse complement.
TTTGGACCCGTGTTCTTGCTTCGTCCTCTCAACATCCACAGTCCACCGGCCAGAGCGGCAGCCGATGCTGCAAGCAGCTTTCTCATGGGTTCGACTCCTTTCACATGGTCATGCCAGGCGGGAGAAGCGTTTCCGAAAGCGAGATCGCGTCAGGCGATGTTTGTGTGTATGTTATTGATATAACGATGATTGGTATTTGGCGCAAGCAGGGCGCCAAGCGAACCTCGCGTCCGGAATGCGGGTCGATGAGAGGGAAGCACCCGAGGGAAGTATCTCGACCGACCCCGCCGTTGAAGGCGCCGGCTAACCCTGGAACACTCTCGGCAGCACGATGTCCGTCTGCCTCTGGTACTTGCCCTTCTTGTCCTTGTAGGAGCACGCGCACGGAGTGTCGGATTCGAGAAACACGAGTTGCGCGATGCCTTCGTTGCTGTAGATTCTGCATGGAAGGGGCGTGGTATTGGAAATTTCGATGGTAATGAACCCCTCCCATTCGGGTTCGAGGGGGGTGACGTTCACGATGATGCCGCACCTGGCGTACGTGCTCTTCCCTATGCACAGGACGATGACTTCCCTGGGCACCCTGAGATACTCCAGCGACCTTCCCAGAGCGAAGGAATTGGGAGGGATAATGCACACATCGCCTTCATAGTCCACGAATGAGCGTTCGTCGAAGGCCTTGGGATCGACGACGCAGGTGTTGATGTTCGTAAATATTTTGAACTGATTGGCTATCCGTATGTCGTAGCCGTACGACGAGAGCCCGTAGGATATGACGCCCTTCTGAACCTGGGTTTCCACGAAGGGCTCCACCATTCCCTGCAAGGCCTTTTCCTTTATCCACACATCGTTTCTAACCATCGCTACGTTCCCTCACTTGATAATATCTATCACTGTCGACGATCGCTACAATTCCGTGATTCCGATGGAATCGAAGTACGATCTCACCGCCCGCGCAACATCCCGAATCCTGGGATGAGCCTTGGGAGAATCCCGCAGTTCGAGAAAGTGCTTCCAGCCGCTCCATCTGCCGGTCACGAAGATCTCGCTCTTGAGGAGATTCGGGAGAATATCCCGTGCTATCTGGGGCTTCAACCCCCGTTCGAGGTCTTCCCGGTACCAGCGGAACAGGGTTTCTCCCCGGGCGAGCCAGGCATCCACCAGTTCATTGCGTTCTTTGAATTCGCCGCTTTCGCTATCGTAGAAGGCTTCGAGTTCCTCCGGGAGAATCAGGACCATTCCCGTATCGCGGTAGTTCACGTACCGGGTGCTTTCCTGGGTGAATGAAAAGACCCGGTGCCTCACGATTTCATGGGTAATGCCCCGGTCGCAGATGAATCTGAAGACGAAAGCGGGGAGGTCCGAACCGGGGTTTCTCTTGAGATGCTCCAACTGCTCATCCTCCCCCATCAGGGAGACCCGGTACGGAACGGCGCCGGAGGGAGGGGTTGCTTCGGCCGGAAAGAGCGACGGATAGAAGCGGTTCAGGCCTGACGCAAAGAGCGCGTGGAGAGGGGAGGACTTCTCCGCCAGGTAATCGAGCGTTTCGATCCAGCTTCGGAAATTTCCGGAAACGGCAACGGCTGGAACCTGCGGCGATGGATTGAGAAAGCACACCCGGTGGTAGGCATTCCGGTGTTGGAGGGTCGCTACGAGTTCCTTCATCAGACCGGACAAACCTTCGGCGGCGGGCGGCACATCCGCGCCGGCGGCGCCGGGTTCAATTTTCAACGTTGCATTGCTGTGCTCCAGGACCGACAGGTGGCGCAGGTTCTTCAACATCACGACGAAAGATACCGCCGATCCTTCCCTGATCTTGTCCTCGGACTTGTAAGCCGTTCTGCCGCATGTCTCGATGAGCCGCAGGGCCGTCCCCTCCCGCGCGGGGGCCATCCCGTGAGGCTGGACTCGTGTTTTTACGAAATGAATATCCACCGTCGCCGCCTGCATTCTACTGTTTTGATGCATCCCATACGTTCTGCCCGATTGCACGATCACCTGAAGCCGAGGATACCACTATAGCAGATTCGCCGTGGATTTTTCCAGGAAAATGGTCGAAAACGACGGAAGAAACGTCTTTCTTTACGTCATCCGATACTTCCCATCGGCGCAATGATGCATGTATAATGGCGGGGTCCGCATAGGCATGGCTGAATTTGTGCTTAAAATATTGGTGACGTCCGGCTCGCCGTTCTTTTGAATATGCGAATACGGAGGCTGTCGGGATGCGGGGGCGCATTCCCCGACGGGAATGACGTCCGGCATTTTCCGGAGTTGCCCGAGTTACGGCCTTTTCGGCGGACCGCGATGCAAATGGCGGGACCTGCCGGGGGCCGCCGTTTCCGGGGAGGAGTGCGGCTTTCGGACCGGTGGCGGGCGTTTGGGGCCGACCGGATTAATGCGGATATTTGGAACGACTGAATGAAAGAGGGGCATGGAAGGAAAATCGAGATGACCGGTAAAAGGATGGGAATGAGGATGAGAAGTGGGATTATTTGGGGAATGGCGCTGCTGCTTTGCCTTTGTATGGCCGCCGTTCCGGCGCTGTCGGCATCGGCCGCGGAGGATGAAATCAAGATAGGCGTATACCTTTGCATGACCGGGAATACCGCTTCGTACGGCCAGTTGGAATGGGCGGGAATTCAGACGGCCAATCAAATGAGGCCGACGGTCCTCGGGAAGAAGATAAAGCTCGTGCTGGTGGATACCAAGAGCGACAAGGTGGAAGCGGCCAATGCGGTCAGCCTCCTGGTTCAGAATGAAAAGGTGGTGGGGATTATCGGCGACGCCATAAGCGGGAACACGATGGCCGGCAACCCCATTTCCGAAGCCGCCCAGATACCGTCGATCAGTCCGACGGCGACCAATCCGCTGGTGACGCAAGGCAAGAAATACGCCTTCCGGGCTTGCTTTCCGGATTCCGTGCAGGGGGAAGTGGCCGCGCGCTTCGCCTTCAACGAACTCAAGGCCGAAACGGCCGCCGTTATCATCGATATTGCCCAGGACTACTGCGTGAGCCTGGCCGACTACTTCGTGAAAGAGTATACGAAGCTCGGCGGCAAGGTGGTCGCCAAGACCTTCATCCAGAGCGGAGACCAGGATTTCTCCGCGCAGCTCTCGACCATTCAGGCGTCGAATCCCGCCGTCATCTACTCCCCGAACTACTACGCCGAAGACGCCCTGATGGCCAGGCAGGCGAGGGACCTCGGAATCACCGCTCCCATCATGACCGCCGACGGCGCCCAGACCCCGGCGCTTATCAGCATCGGCGGGGCGGCGGTGGAAGGCATGTATCTGAGCGCTCATTTCCACAAGGATGCCGGCGCCACGAACACGGCGAAGGAATTTGTGAGCCTCTACCAGAAGGAACACCCCGGCGAGGACCTGGACGCCTTCACGGCCGTTGCCGCCGATGCCTATCTGCTCCTGGTGAACGCCATCGAGAAGGCTGGGTCCACCAATGGGACGAAGATCCGGGACGCCCTTGCCGCCACGAAGGACTTCGACGGCGTGAGCAGTTCCATCTCGATGGGAGAGGACGGAACGCCGATCAAAAACGTCACCATCAACAAGGTGGAAGGGGGCAAGTTCGTCTACGTGACCACTATGAAACCGTAAGATCAAGATGAGCAGAAGCTATCGACAACCCCGGACCGAGGTGGCGGCGTGACGGCGACAATCTTTTTTCAGCAGGTGATAAACGGCATTTCCCTGGGCAGCCTCTACGCGCTGGTCGCCATCGGATACACCATGGTGTACGGCATTTTGAGGCTCATCAACTTCGCTCACGGCGACCTGCTGATGTTCGGCGCCTACGCGGGGATATACGGGATCGCGCTTTTCTCCCTGCCCTGGTACCTGAGCTTTCCGCTGGCAATCGCCCTGACAGGGGTCATGGGCGTCGTCCTCGACAGGGCCGCTTACAAACCGCTCCGGGACGCCCCGCGCATCTCTTTGCTCATTTCGGCCATCGGAGCGTCTTTCCTCCTGGAAAACCTGGCGCTGGTCGTCATCGGCGGCGTGCCCAAGGGTTTTCCCCGGCCCGCTTTGTTCGGCCATGTTTTCCAGGTGATGGGGCTTCACATCCAGGTGCTCACCATCATCACCCCGCTGGTGACCGCCGTTTTAGTCCTGGGGCTCCTCTATATCGTCTACCGGACGAAGATGGGGAAAGCCATGCGGGCGGCGTCGAAGGATTTCGAGACGACCCGGCTCATGGGGATCAACCTGGACCGCGTCATATCGGTTACTTTTCTTCTCGGTTCGACGCTGGCGGCAGCCGGAGGCATCATGTGGGCCATGAAGTACCCCCAGGTGAACCCGTTCATGGGGGTCGTCCCCGGCCTGAAGGCGTTTGTGGCGGCGGTGCTGGGGGGGATAGGGAGCATTCCGGGCGCGGTTGCCGGAGGGTTCCTGCTGGGAGTGGGGGAAATTCTCATCGTGGCGCTGGCTCCCAAACTGGCCGTTTACCGGGACGCCATCGCTTTCTTGATACTCATCGCGGTGCTGCTCCTGCGGCCTACCGGCATCATGGGCGAGCCGATGATCGACAAGAGTTGATACGCGACGCCGGCAGCCAATGTTGTCGACTCGACGTCGCCCCCGCGAAGCTTGTCCCCGCGCGGGCGGGGAAGTTGGGGCGGAAGGTATGGAAATTCCAGGGTTTCCGCTTACGCGGGAATGACGCCTGCCCCCACGCGGGCGGAGGATGCGAGTTTAAGACAAACAGCGTTGACGCCTGCGGCCTGCTGTGAAATCCGGTGCTTCCGATGCGCCGGTTTTCACCCGCGATCCGGAGGGAGACCGGCGGCCGGCGTCGCTTCGAAGCGCCCGGCGTAGAACGGGAAAGCCAAAAGACATGGACAGCAAGAAGCGAAATCTCCTCCTGAATGGCCTGAGCATCCTGGTTTTGTTTCTGATACTTCTTCTTTTCGACCGGTACGGGACCGAGTACCAGACCCGCATCCTCAAGAACATCGCGATCAACATCACTCTTGCCGTCAGTTACAACCTGGTGAACGGCGTCTGCGGGCAGCTCAACCTGGGTCCGAACGCCTTCATGATGATCGGGGCCTACACGTCGGCGCTGCTCACCATGAGCCCCACCGAGAAGCAGATGAGCTTCATCCTCTCGCCCATCGCGTGGCCCTTGGACGTCGTCCAGTTGCCGTTTCGGGACCACCCGGCGGGCAAAGAGGGACTGGTAGCGCTGGTAATCCAGGTGATCCTTGTCCAGGCGGGCGGCGGCCTCCTGGGTGCGGGCGGCGGCGGCGGCCAGCAGGGCCC
>CAYOVG010000193.1:0-12978 GCA_964407285.1 uncultured Syntrophobacteraceae bacterium | reverse complement strand
GTCCGACCCGATATGAAGCGCTCCATCGATTTTCGACAACGATTTTGCGAGGTCCAGGTATTTTCCCTCCCGAAGGTCGGGGGGAGGATCGAGTTGCTGTCCGGAAATTCTAATGCACGGGCTGTTGAAATCGACCACTATCGAGCACCCGTGGCGATGGTCGCACGCCTTTGCCGCTATGTCCGAGATTATTTTGAAGAGAACGTGGATAATCGAGGGGTCGATGGCGCTGCACCCGATGAGGGCTTCTTCCAGGTGCACCAGCTTGGGTTTTCGGGTCGAGGAGAGAAAGCTTCCGTCCGAGAAACTGCACACGGGACTTCCCGCGAGTCTCACGAACCCGTATCCGCCTCTGTAGTCTGCCGTTATGCGGCATTCCGGCATGCGGCCGGTCGATACACCGACAACGCTTACTCCATCCGATATGAGCCTGCGGTCGGAATCCTCCACGGCGAGCAGGAGCTTCCTGATATGTTTGTGGTCTTTCAGCTTGGGTCTCTCCAGGAGGGGGAACCGCACCAGGTAATCGACGTCGCGAAGGAAGGCGGGATCCACGAAAACGAGCACCCCGCAGGGCGCCATTCCCTCCTCGGGCGTTTTGGAAATGCCGACCACCGTATCGAGAATCGAATAGACTTCCAGTTGCACGTCCCAGCCGAATCTGACATTCAACTCGTCGCGAATATAGTCCCGAACGGCATGGGTCGAATATTCCCGCAAGACATAGCGTGAGGTCCCAAAGTGGAAGGCCGCCCGGCCTGCCGCCATGTCATGGGACAGCAGACACGCCGCATGTTCGAGCCAGCGCTCGGTGGGGCCGGTGGAGCACATGTCGGGATGATGTTCGGTGAACCACATTTGATAGGAAATGCAGCACGATCTGCCGCCCGAAGAGATGAGCCCCGTGAGTTGTAGGTCTCGTTCCGGATAGATGGTGTCGGGTTGCAGACCTTCGAATTTCAGGTCGGTCTTCCGCCAGTCGTCGGAATCGAGGTAGAGTTTCTCGAGTTTGGGTTCATGGCCGCGAAGGAGGTCCTGAGGATCGTAGATGCGGATGGGGTCCCCTTCCTTCTCCGCATAGATCACGGCCGCACGGCTGGGTCCGGAGAAATGGCACAGCCCGGCGCATAGTCCGTCGACTATATGAAACAAGCACAAACATTTCAGCATTTCGTTGGTTGCCAATGCGCTTCTCCCCGCTTCTCTCGTTCTACTGCATGGTATCTTCCACCTTCGTCGCAATTGAATCACTTCTCGGGCAGCTACTCAAGATGTTTTTTGGGGATAGCGTCGGTTCCGCGACGCGTGTTTGAAGATAGAAGATTTTAGGGTCATGCGGCCGCTAATGGCTCCGACAGTGGAGATCGACCGCCGTATTGAAGGTCGCGCCGGTCTGTTGCCGTCATTCAAAACACCATGAATCCGATTTCAGGGAGGAAAGGACTTGCAGTTGTGGTTTTAGATCGATTATGATGACTGGGATAGAAATTTCGCCTGGTTGCGGCAGTTCCAGATATTCTTTAATCCGGAGAGGAATTGATGAGCGAGACAAAGAACCCCGTTGTGGTAATGGAGACGTCCGAAGGTGCGGTCAAGATAGAGCTTTGGGCCGACAAGGCGCCGATTTCGGTAAAGAACTTCCTGCGTTATGTCGATGAAGGCTTTTACGCGGGCACGGTTTTTCATCGCGTGATCAGCAACTTCATGATCCAGGGTGGTGGGATGACCCCTGACATGAAACCGAAGAAGACGCGTGATCCCATCAAGAACGAAGCAAGTCCCGAGCTGAAGAACACCCGCGGAACCATCGCCATGGCCCGTACGAACATTGTCAACAGCGCCACTTCCCAGTTTTTCATCAATGTAGTGGACAATGATTTTCTCGATCACAAGAACAAGACGCCGGCGGGATTCGGGTATGCGGCGTTCGGGCAGGTTATCGACGGGATGGATGTGGTGGATAAGATAAAGGACGTGAAGACTACCAGCGTCGGACCGCACCAGGACGTTCCCGTTACTCCTGTAGTGATCACGAGTATCAAGCGCGAGGAATAGGCGGATCGTTTTTTTCAGGAATCAGTGCAAGAGGATTGCAAGGTGGAAGAGTTGGTAAGTTGGACATTGTTCGGTGTGGTTGGTTTTATATTTTTCTGTCTCGGGTATGTGTGCCGTTTTCTGCAGGAGACCAGGTGCAGGGAGAACAGGAAGAAAAGGCTTTGTATCGTTCCGAGTCCTCCGGTGGTTCTCGAACTGAGGCAGCAAAGATAGCCGGACATTATTGTCGTAACGTGTGTCGGCAGTCGGAGGGCGGGAGCGGCTTTTCCGTTTTCCGACTGTCGATGGATCGTCTTCACAGTCCGACCGGAGGGAGGCCGCTCTTCGCATTCGAAGTCGATTACATGTGCGTGGGGAGTTCAGTGCGCGTTCTCTTTCCTTTTCCTTCGCTCTTCCAGGTACTCCTCCAACAACTTCGGCAAATCTCTCCTTCTTGCCGCCCTGGCCGGGTCTTCAGGCTTTTGCTCGAAAGTATCGGGATCTTGATCCCCTGTGTATCCACACACCCCCATGCGAGGTGAGTTGACCACGGGAAGAGCCGTTTCCTCCCCGCATGTGTGTTCGTCGAGACAAGGGCTGCAATAGAATTCCATGCAATCGGTGCAGAACCGAGCCGCCTGCTTTCCGCATTCGGCGCATATCGCTTCGGGCATGCGGTTGCGGGCGAGAATCCGAACCTTTTCCTTCAGCACCCCCTGCCGTTCGGAAACTACCTGTCCCTCGAGGTAGGTGGTAGATCCAAAATCGTACTCGTAATCGAATTTATCCTTCACGTCCAACACTCTACCGAGTTGGACCCCCATGGGCTTGCCTTCCAATCCCCACATGCCGTCTACGTAAGAAGGCATGTACGACTGCCCCCTTATCTTGAACTGACTCAGATGATCGCAACATTGAAGCCATATGTCCCGGAGGAATTCGTCCAGGTCGGAAAGCTTCGCGGACGCTTTCATTTCGATGTGCAACCAGAACTCACTGCCGCCCCGGATCTTGATGTGAAAGATCCTCTCCGGCTTTTTCGTCTTTTGTGCTTCCGCGGCTTCTTTTTTCTTCCTCTCCTTGCATGACGCCAGGTGTCCGCCAACGGTCGAACCGGAGAAGGTCTGAAGGCAGAATCGGCATACTCCTTCGCCACCTCTCTTCATTTCTTTTCACTCCTTCTTCTCGCGCAGGTCGCTTTTCCTTTTCCAGACTGCCCTTTCGAGTATCTTTTCCAAAACGCCCGCGATTTCGAAATCCTTCAGGCGACATCTCGGCAATTCCATTTCTCTTTCCGAAACTTGATGTACGACTCCCTTTCCCGCCACTTGGCATGGTAGACATTCCGCCATATGGACTGATCGTGGTGAGATGTCATGGATTTGATTTGTAGAAACTGTCACGATCCGGAGCAAGAATGATCGCCACGGCCGTTTGTATGGTGATCCCAGTTCGCAGAGCATCATTTCGGGCAGTCAGCGTCATCCGAAGACCCGAAACTGTAGACATCCGTGCCTGAGTTTCCCGCAGACCGTGGTGATGCCGTCGCCTCTCCATTTGAATATAACCCTTTAGGGTAATTATTCAAATGCCGTTTCATACGGTCAGCCCCGCGAATTCAAGAAGTACAGTTCGTAAAGGGGACCGCTCTCATCATTTATGGTCTCGATGCGTTTTTCCAGCCCCGGTCTCTCCGATATAATCTGGAGGAAGTGCTCCTTGGTTTCCTTGAAAACCGGGGAGGCAAACAAAATGCAGAGCGTCGGACCGGAGGGCAGGAACTGTTCCGCATAATTCGTTGTGTCGCTCTCCTTGTTGTACCCCTTCAGCGGAATCCACAGGTCCGCGATTTTGGCCCGTACGCCTTTGTCGACAAGCGCCGAAACCTGGTGGGATATGCCCCAGTCGGTAAATGCGATGCGGTCCACGGACCCGGAATGAAAATCTACATGGGCCGCCAGCCGGTAGATCATCGGGCTCCAGGCGTTGCTGTAGCCTGAATCCTTGGCAAACTCCATGTCGTATCGAATGACGCCTTTCAGGCCAAAGCACACTGAAGCTGAAACCACGAGCAGAAAGAGGCAGGTGAACGATCTTTGCCATTTGATGGACCGGGCGTCGCCGAAAAGCGACAGAGCGGCGATAAAGGCGAACAGATCGAAAGGCATCAGCGCCATGGCGTGGTGAGGGCCGGTGGCGGCAGGCGTGAACACCACCTGGATGAAAGTGACGAAAAAGAGGAGCACGAAGAAAATGTAAATCTTTGTGTTCTTCTGCGCCATAAATGACGCTAATCTCCTCTCGCGCAACGCTCCGGCGCATGCTGAAATGAATAAGGCCAAAGATACGATCAACAGGTGACCGTAGGCGTTGTGCAGTACCGGAGGATTTTTCATCGTGAATCCGATTCCGCCCTGGCTCATCGTCTGCGCGTACAGATGCGCAACATAATTCCAGCGAGCGTACAGGTCCTTCCATTCCGGCATGGAAACCAACGGCATGACTTTATAGAGAAAGATGCCGAGCATCGTCAGGCATGCAGCCGCTACGGCAAATATCGCGCTCTTGGGCGCGTTCTTCAGCAGGCGCATGTATGTCGAGTTGAATACAATGAGAGAGGAGAGGAAGAACGAAACGACGATCCAGATGAAATTGAACTTGTCGTAGGTCCCGACCGCCATAACCGCTATGATGCAAACCAGGTGTTTCAATCTTCCGGATTCGGTCAGCAGAGCGAAGTAGTATATGACGAGCGCTTTGCAGAAAAGCATTATGACCACCGGTCCCCAATCGAGTTTGGACTGAAACACAAGGGCGGGACTGGCGGCAAGGAGAAAGGCGACGGCCGGGCCGTAGAGGGGGCCCAGCCATTTCCTTGCCGTCAGGTAGCTGATGTAGATGGTTCCCGCGGAAAGCAGAATGGACGGAAACCTGATTGTCAGCGGTGAGAATCCGTACCATTGAAAGATTGGATGGAAGAGCCAGGACTTGAGAGCGCCCACGTAGGGGAACACCATCAGGGGAAGCTCATCGAGTTTGTCCGCCAAGGGCAGGGATGACGAAAGCACGTCGGATATTTTGATGGCCCCGTTTACGAAAAGCATCTCATCGTAGTAGAGTCCGGGATTGCCGATCCTGAACGACGAAACCGCAATGAAGATAAGAACAGCCGGCAAGCACGAGAAGGAACTTGCCGTATCGATTGAACTCAACCGTTTCATGGGGTCGATCATCCGAACTACTCCTCGGGTTGGGCGCTGCCGGCAGGATTTGCAGCGGGGCGGCTTGTCCGGCTGCGCCGAGATTGAGGAGCGGCGGCGCGCGCCGATAAGGTCAGGGTTCGATATAACCCATGCAATAACGCGGGCGTGGTCCCGCCGAGACGATCGAGCCACGGAATGCTGCCGTCATTTCCGTAAGCGCCTGCCACGTTAGCCGAGTTGCATGAATGTCGTCAACCTCAATTCCCTGTTGCCGGGGGTTTTAAGGATGCTGTCGAACCCGGTCATATTGTCACCAGAAATTAACCATACCGAGAATATCTCCCGGGAGAAACGTATAGAATAAAGAAGAGTGCAATGCAATGGATCGGGAATCCGACGTTCCCGGTTATACCTCACCTTGATCTGCAGGGATCTCAGAATATGCGGACTGTTTCGAAAACCAACCACCATACGGCAATGTGCGGTTCCAGACCATCAGAGAGTTGGAATGCAGGCTATTTCCCGGTTAAAGTGAGGTGCCTCGTTGCCGATACGGAGTTTCCATGCGACGTGTTCCATATCGAAAAAGAAGGCTCCGGGCAAGATGCCGGTGAGCGGCTTCTGGAGCGAGGCTCCATAATCACCAGGAAAGCGTTGGGCCGCCTCAAGGGGAGGGGCATATATGAAGTGTATCTCGGAACGTCGGATGAGGACCGTTATCTTGCATATCTGAGTTATGTGCTTCAGAGCACCCTCGATTCCTCCGCTTTGAGTGTTGGCGATAAGGCTGCGCTGTTGCTGGAAAATGCTTTCGTGGTATTGAATAGAGTAACACGGGAGGAGCCGAATAAATGCAACTTGAGGCTCGGCCTTCAGTTCTGTGAGAACTGCTTCCTGCATCTTCAGCATACGTTCAATGCCCCCGAAGAGTTGCTGTCCTGCCTGCCGAGAGACTTTGATTTGCCCAGGCATTCGGTTCGCGTAATGCTCCTGGGAATGCTTTTCTGCAAATTTCTGGGTTGGGATAAGAAACGGATAAAAGACTTCGGCCTCGGAGCCCTCTTTCATGATATCGGTAAGCACATCATCCAGGAGCGCATCCTCGGCAGTGCGTCCGCGCCGGGCTGTGACAGGTTCGAAATCTTGAAGAAACACCCTGTTGCAGCTTACCAGCAGCTCAGCAGGACCGCCATGATGACGGAAGATCAATTGCGCCTGGTGTTGAGCCATCATGAGGCGCTCGACGGGTCCGGTTACCCGGAGGGGTTGAAGGGGGATGAAATCCATGAGTATGCGCGAGTCGCTCACATAATCAATGTCTACGACAGACTCATCAGCAAGGGGACTTCCGGGACTCCACTCGCTCCGTCAGTTGCTCTCCAGTTTATGAACGACGAAATGAGCCGCACTCTCGACCCGGTCTTCGTCGAAGCTTTTTCGTCATTTCTGGGATTTCACAAGAAGCAGGTAGAAGAGCGGGAATGGCTCATCAAAGCTCAGCTTGGCAACGAAATGGTATTGAGTCCCCTGGGAAAGGAATATCGATTCGTCACCACCCTGGTCGGAATGGAGGCGGGGAGGTTCCTCATACTTATGTTGCCCGAGGGTGAGCAGCTCCTGAGAAACCTGTTTGAGAAGGAGCCGGTAATCGTCAGGTATGTCAACGAGGGGACGGTTTACGGCTTTCGTTCCGTGGTGCTGGGGCGCTCTTCGAAGCCCTTCCGGCTTCTGTTCATAGCGTATCCTAAGAAAGCCGAGAGCCTCGACTTGCGGAAGCACTTGAGAGTTGGATGCTTCATACCGACGAAACTGCAGATCGATGATGAACTGCGCACCGGCGCTATACTGGATTTGAGCCCTGGAGGCTGCAAGTTCGTGCTCCGGCAAGGTGAAGGCGGCGTGTTCTCCGTTCCGAAAGCGGGCGGAGACGTGATCATCCATACCCATTTCATCGGAGACGAGGATTTCGGGCAGCTTAAAGGTAAACTACGAAACATAAGGATAGAGGACGGCAAGTACGAGCTTGGTATACAGTTCATCGACTTGAGTCCGGGGATGACGGAAACGCTCGAAAAATTCATTGAGAAGATGCTTGTCATAGCCGCTTAGCGTTGCTCCTTTCATCGACTTTCCATTCGATTCCGTCTTCATTCCCCATCTCCCCGTACTTTGGCGGAGGGTATTGCTGAGGCGGTTTCCGGCAAAGCACTTACCGGTACCGCGACTCCGCAGCGCCTGCCGGCAATACCGGTCCGGGTAAATCCATTCTCGGAAATCGTCTTAGGAGAGATGCAAAGGAGCATTGCCATAGCCAAACGGCACTTCCTGCCCGGATTGACGTATTCTCGACTTGAGGCACAAATCTTGAATAATCTCGATCCCCTGAGTTGCCGGATGGACGAACGGGCCCCCTTGTCGGGGCGCCGCGTTACGTACGGATGAATTATTGAAGGGGTCGCCGTATCGGCTTGCCGCATTGCTCGGGATTGGGGATCGGGATTTATGGAGTTGCTGAAGGTTTGTATTGGTGATTGGCGCTTTCTTATCGCTGTCTACATCGTTTGTTCAGGAGTATGGGGATTGCTGGTGAAGATCGCTTCGAGCCGTATCGACTCGACCACCGCTTCCTTTACCGTGACTACGGCGGCATGGTTATTCGTGGCATTGGCGGCGTTTCGCAACCTGAGTTGCCCGTCCGTGAGCGGGGTGGTCGTGGCGGCGGTGGGAGGATTGTTCGGCGGAATCGCTTCCCTGGCGTTCTTCAGGGCGCTTCGGCTGGCCGATGTCAGTGTAGTGTTGCCCTTATGCAATCTGTACATGATTCTGACGGTCGTGCTCGCTTTCATCTTCCTGCGGGAGCCAATCGGAATCCGTCAAGTTGTGGGTATCGCTTTCGGTCTGGTCGCGGTGATGCTGCTGGCAAGGTAGCGCACGACGGCGGAAGTTCGTGATCCCCCCGCGCCGATGCAGCCGCCCCGGTCGCGGCCGGCAGCCGTCCGTAACCGCACAAAGCGATTGATACTTCGGAGGTACTATACAGGCTTCCGCGGCACTGCGGAAGTTTGAGTCAAGGCGTTCTTTGATCTAACAAGAACAATGAGGTCGATATCGGCCGAGTACCTCGGTCTGGCGATGAGTCCCAGCGCCATGGCGCCGGTAACGACAAAGGTGATCCCGAACGACTCGAGCATCTCGACAATATACTTGAATGTGCTGTCTATACCCGTTCTCTCGCCTGTTACGCCGGTCGTGATCAAAGTCTCGAATAGATGAACGGTTTTCATTTTACTTCCCGTGTTACTTCCCAATTTTACATCTACTGCTTCCTATTCTGTACCTACCACATCCTGTTTCCACATCTTCTACTTCCTGTTCGGACGGCAACCGCCGGACGCCCCGCTTCACCGTACCGTTCCCCCTTTGATACTTCGGGGCGAACGGCCCCGTTCACGCTTCGACACCACAACACGAACGGGCGGATAACCCAAACCCGTCGCTCGTGCGCGCCGACAAAAGTCCGAAGGAGAAATGGACTCTTCCGCTCTCATTATTTCTTATCCCAATACTCCCGGTCAATAGGACGGCGGGGCGTCAATTATTCGATAGCACCGGTCGTTTCGGCGCGGGCGGCGGAAAGCGGAGAACTCAATCCGGGTGTGAAACCGATCACGAAGTGCTTCCGTGCTCCGAAAAGGGACTTGCGCAATGGTTTTACCCTTGACAAAAAGAAGAAAAATTGAATATGTAGGTAATTACTCGAGGAGGCTTGCCCTCAGGATGTGAAATCCGAAGACAGGTATGCACAAATACTGGAAAAATCGAGACCTTCCAGCTCACTGGGGTTGTCGCGGCTGATCGGTCCGATGCCGGTGAGAGTTGTATCGAGGGCGGAAGAGGCGCCGGACGAAGCGCCCGCGGCGCGTAGACAGGTTCTGCCGTGGTTTCTTCGCCACGGCTTTTTTTGTGGGTGTGCGGTGAAGGGGAAAAGTGGAGTTTTGTTGTGGGGCATGATCAACTTGGAGGAAAGGCTATGAAGAGGTCAACAGGAATGGTGAGAGCGGCTTTTCTGGTGTTGCTTCTGGTAGGCGGAGTCCTGGCGATGGTTCCTCGCGGGGAATTGTCCGCGGCGGACAAGCCCTATAAGATCGGTGCGCTGTTCTCCGTGACGGGTGTCGGTTCTTTTCTCGGCGAGCCGGAAAAGAAGACCGCGGAAATGATTGTGGAGGAACTCAATAAGAACGGCGGCATCAACGGGCATCCCGTGGAACTGGTGCTCTACGATGACGAAAGCGATACCGCCAAGGCCAACCTGAAGTTCAAGAACCTCGTCAAGACGGACGAAGTGTCGGTTGTCGTCGGTCCCAGCCGTACGGGAGAGAGCCTCGCCATTGTGAGCGCTGCCGAGGAGGCCCAGGTCCCCTTGATTTCCTGCGCATCCAGCTACAAGATCGTCACCCCCATCGAATCCCGCAAATGGGTGTTCAAGGTTGCGGGCTCCGAAAGCCACGTGGTCGGGAAGATTTACGACCATATGAAATCCAAAGGGATTACGAAGATCGGCATTATGTGCGATTCAACCGGCTTTGGAGCCGCCGGCAAGGAGGAACTGGTAAAACTGGCCCCTGAATACGGCATCACCATCGTGGCGGATGAGACCTTCGGCCCCAAGGATACCGATCTATCGGCCCAATTGACGAAGATCCGGGGCACGGAACCCCAGGCGATCGTGAACTGGTCCATTGGCCCCACCCAGATACTGGCGGTGAAGAACTGGCGGGAATTGGGCATGTCTTCCATTCCGCTGTATCAGAGCCACGGTTTCGGGAATCGCAAGAACCTGGAACTGGCCGGCGGCGCGGCGGAAGGCGTGTTGCTTGCCCTGGCCCGCGTGAATGTGGGACCTCTTCTTCCCGACGATAACTCCCAAAAGCCGGTGATCATGCAGTACAGCAAGGAATACGAAGAACGGTTCAAGGAGCCGGTGTCGTCCTTCGGCGGTCATGCGTGGGATTCCATGCACCTGGCCATCGCCGCCCTCAAGGCGGTCGGACCGGACCCGGCCAAAATCAGGGATTATCTCGAGAACACGAAGGGGTTTGTGGGCCAGCACGGCGTGTTCAATATGTCGCCGACGGACCATTGCGGTCTGAACAAGGACGATCTTGAAATGGTGGTCGTGAAGAACGGCGATTGGGCGCTGGCTCAATAGTGTGTATTATGCGTGTGTATTCCGTGGATCAAGTCTGTATGGTGGAAAAATAGCGTGACGGGACCTTTTTGGGGAGCCGACTGGCTCCAGTACGCAATTACCGGTCTGACCACCGGAGCGATCTACGCTCTGGTGGCGATCGGGTACAATATCATCTACAACGTTACTGAAGTGATCAATTTCGCCCAGGGGGAATTCGTCATGCTGGGCGGCTTGATGGCGGTGTTCCTCGTGGGGTCGCTTCAACTTCCCATTCTGATTGCATTTCCGGCTTCGGTGGTGTTGGTGGGTTGTCTGGGTGTCGCCATGGACAGGTTCGTGCTGCGGCGGGCCCGGAATACGAGCGTCCTTTCCCTTATCATCATAACCATTGCCGTATCCATCGTTTTGAAGGGCGGCGCCATGCTCCAGTGGGGTAAGGATCCGTACGCTCTTCCCCCGTTCACCCAGGGGACCCCGATTATCCTCGGCGGGGCCGCATTGCAGCTCCAGGCCCTGTGGGTTTGGGGGATTACGGCGCTGGTGGTGGCGCTTCTGACGCTCTTCTTCCGTAAATCGCTCTACGGCAAGGCGATGCTCGCCTGCGCGGACAACCCCCGTTCGGCGAGGTTGAGCGGTATTCCCGTCCGGCAGATGGTTCTCATATCGTTCATGCTGAGCGCCGCGATCGGGGCCGCCGCCGGGGTGGTCATAACCCCGATCTCCCTCATGGAATACGACAGGGGCGCGCTTCTGGGATTGAAGGGGTTCGGCGCTGCGGTCCTCGGCGGACTCGGGCAGTTCTTCGGAGCGATGGTGGCGGGGCTCCTCCTGGGCCTGGCCGAATCCTTCTGCGCCGGGTATCTTTCCTCCGGTTACAAGGACGCCGTCGCGCTGCTCATTCTCCTGCTCGCGCTGTTCTTCAAGCCCGAGGGGCTTTTCGGAAGCCGCGAGGCGGCCAGGTTGAAAAGGTTCTGACGATGCAGAGAAGCGATAAATGGGTCTTTGCGGGCGTGGTGCTGCTGATCGCCTTTTTTCCCCTGGCGGTGGGCCAGTTCAAGGCGACTTCGCATTACGTGGACGTGATGGTCTTCGCGGGCATTTTCTGCATCGTGAATCTCGGGCTCTCCATGCTCATGGGATACGCGGGGCAGGTATCGATGGCCCAGGCCGCTTTCTTCGGCATCGGGGCCTACATGTCGGGTATGTTGACTTCCCATTTCCACTGGCATCCGATATCCGCGGTCCCGGTGGGGTGCGCCGTGTCCGGCGTGGTCGCCTGGATCGTGGGAATTCCGTCGCTCAGGCTCAAGGGCCACTACCTGGCCATGGCCACCCTGGGCTTCGGCGTCATCGTGCACATCATCCTCAACCAGGAGGTCGAGTGGACGGGCGGACCCTCCGGCATGGTGGACATTCCCGCCCTGGTGATTGCGGGAAAGAAGATCACCAGCGACGTCACCTGGTACTACATGGTGTGGGGGACCGTATTCCTGGTGCTCCTGTTCTGCATGAATGTGCTCCACTCGCGGGTGGGCAGGGCGCTTCGCGCCATTCATGAAGAGGAAACGGCGGCGGACGCCATGGGCGTTCCTACCGCCCGGTTCAAAATACGGGTTTTCATTCTGAGCGCCGTATGCGCCGCCCTCGCCGGGAGTTTTTTCACCCATTACGTGAGGTCTCTGAACCCGAGTTCCTTCGATCTCATGTGGTCCATCCGGTTCGTGTTAATGGTCATGCTAGGCGGCATGCAAAGCCTCTGGGGAGCGATCCTGGGGACCGTGGTGCTCACGTTTATCGGCAACGAATGGCTCCAGGTGTTTGCGGACTTCGAGGTCGTCGTTTACGGGGCCATTTTGCTCTGTGTAGCGCTTTTCCTGCCGCGTGGGCTGGTTTCGCTCGCTCCGCGGCGGCGCAGGCCCGCATGAAGACGGATGCCGAACCGGATACAGGCAACGCAGGAAACAAACGAACCGTGGAGTATCATGAAAGAACCCTCACCTGGTAGCTCATCAGCGTCTCCTTTACTCGAACTCAAGGATCTTCACATGGCTTTCGGGGGCGTCGTCGCCCTCGATTCCGTCGATTGTGAGATTTCAGCGGGGAGAATTCATGCCGTCATCGGGCCCAACGGGGCCGGGAAGACCACGTTGTTCCACTGCATCAGCGGTTTGTTGCGCCCGACGGCGGGCAGCGTTCTTTTCCGCGGTGAGCGGATAGACGGGCTGCAGCCCCATCAAATCGCCCGCCTGGGCATCTCCCGGACGTTCCAGCACGTGGCGCTTTTCAGAAGCATGACGGTTCTGGAAAATGTCATGGTGGGACGCCACCCGAGAACGCACAGCGGATTTCTGTCCACGGGCTTTCGTATGCCGTGGATGTGCCGCGAGGAACGCCGCATCGCGCAGGAAGCCATGGAGCACCTGGAAATGGTCGGGCTTGCGGATATGGCTCACCAGGAAGCGGGGACTCTTCCTCTTGGGAAACAGAAGATCCTGGAAATCGCCAGGGCTCTGGCCACCGGCCCGCAGCTCATCCTCCTCGACGAGCCTG
>CAYOVG010000192.1:0-13041 GCA_964407285.1 uncultured Syntrophobacteraceae bacterium | reverse complement strand
CCTGGTGGAGGAATGCGAGGCGCGTGACATGGTAATCGTGCAGATCAATCCCATCCACCGCGAAACGGTCCCCCGCCGAGCCCCGGACATCCTGAACCGCATTAACGAAATCACGTTCAACGCCAGCCTGATCAAGGAAGTGCGCACGATCGCGCTGCTCAAGAAACTCATCGAAGTAGGCGACCTCAAGGAGCAGTTTTACATGAACGCGCTCTTTCACCGCATCAACGCCGATGTGGAACTCGAACCCCTGAGCGCGTCCAGCAAAGTCAATACCGAATGGGCCTTCTTCGAGCACCTGCACGACGTGGGCTACCGCACCACCGATGCATGGCTTGACGAAAACTACGACCACATCGGCAACCGCTCCACGCTGGACATCGAGTCCGTGTATCTTCAACCATGAAGGAGGGCATCGTATGACAGGCCTCATCGGCGTGTTCATCGCACTATCGCTGCTCATGTATCTTGCCTACCGGGGGATCAGCGTGCTCATTCTCGCGCCGCTCATGGCCGTAACGGCTGCGCTGTTCGAGCGCGGCACGCCGGTTCTGGCGAGCTTCACCCAGATATTCATGACCGCTGCCGGGGGGTTCATCATCCAGTACTTCCCATTGTTCCTGCTCGGGGCTATCTTCGGCAAACTCATGGACGACAGCGGCTCGGCGCAATCCATCGCCCGCAGGACCATCGCGGAGTTCGGGGGACGGCGTTCCATCCTGGCGGTAGTGCTCTCCTGCGCGATACTCACTTATGGCGGCGTCTCGCTATTCGTGGTGACCTTCGCTATCTATCCGATCGCAACGGCCCTGTTCCGGGAGAACGCCATCCCCAAGCGGTTGATCCCGGGCGCCATCGCTTTGGGCGCCTTTACCTTTACCATGACGGCCCTGCCGGGCACGCCGGCCATCCAGAACGCCATTCCCATGCCGTTTTTCGGGACCACCCCGTTCGCCGCACCTTTTCTGGGCATCATCACGGCAGCCATCATGTTCAGCCTGGGCATGCTGTGGCTGAACCGTCAGTACCGATCCGCCATGGCCCGCAAGGAGGGCTACGGCAATCACGCTGACGCCCCCCCCCGCGCGGACCGGATGCTTCGCGAGCGTGCGGAAGGGGAAGGCTTCGACATCGTGGAACTCAATGAGAAACCCGAACCCGCGGGCCGGCCCGGCTTCTGGACCGCCCTTTTCCCCATCATTCTGGTCATTGCCCTGAACTATCTTTTCAGTATGGTCGTCATCCCGGCGATGGACACCACCTATCTGGCCCTGCCGCGGTATGGAGAGACGGACGTGAGCACGGTCAGGGGCATCTGGGCCATCATCGCCGCCCTGGTCATTTCCATCCTGGTGTTGTGCATTCTCAACCGCAAGCGCTTCATCTCATTTCCGGAAACCATCGACACGGGCGCGAACGCATCCGTGCTGCCGATCTTCAACACCGCCGGCCTCGTCGGTTTCGGCGCCGTCATCGCGTCACTCACCGCCTTTGAAATCATCCGTTCAGTGGTGTTGAGCGTAGGCGGCTCCAATCCTTTGGTATCGCTTGCCTTATCAGTCAACATCCTGGCCGGCGTCACGGGCTCCGCCTCAGGAGGCATGAGCATCGCGCTGCAAACCCTGGGATCGAATTATGTCGAGATGGCCAGGGAGGCCGGCATATCGCCGGACCTCATGCACAGGGTCACCACGGTCGCCACCGGGGGGCTCGACAGCCTGCCGCATAACGGAGCCGTCATCACCCTGCTGTCCATCTGCAAACTCACCCACCGCGAATCCTACAAGGACATCTTTGTTGTGGCGGTCATCGGGCCCCTGCTCTCGCTGACCGTGCTGATCGTTCTGGGTACCCTGTTCGGCGCCCTGTAGCGTCCTGCGCCCCCGCGTGAATTCCAATCCATGGTTTCTCCATAACGCGAAGGCCCCCCTGTCCGACGACACGGATGAACAATCCGGGAGACATCCGTTCCGGCCGCGCGGGGGTGGCCGGGAACTCGCGACACGGCGCATGTTCCGGCGTTTCAACCATTTTCTCCTCCAGTGATGTTTTTATCGATTTTCCCGTTAATACTACTTGACTCTTGCCTTACGTTACTTTATATAAAGCCGACTTTATTAAACTAAAAGTTTAAGGAAAGTAAACCATGCAGGACGCTTTGA
This sequence comes from uncultured Syntrophobacteraceae bacterium, assembly GCA_964407285.1. Taxonomy (GTDB): domain Bacteria; phylum Desulfobacterota; class Syntrophobacteria; order Syntrophobacterales; family Syntrophobacteraceae; genus CAYOVG01. The sequence continues at coordinate 10,879 of CAYOVG010000192.1, read as the reverse complement.
AAATTGGAGAAAAACTGCGCCGTTTGAGGAAGGAGAACGGCCTTACCCAGGAGGAACTGGCAGACCGGGCATATCTTACAAAGGGTTTTATTTCTCAACTGGAGCGGGACCTGACCTCACCCTCCATTGTGACTCTAAAAAGTATCCTGGATGTTTTAGGCCTTGACATGAGCGATTTTTTTCGGAATATGCCCCAGCAAAACGTGGTGGGGCGGAAGAAGACGCGAGTTCTCAGTTCCTCTTCCACCGAAGAGTGCCGGATGAGCTATTTGCTCCCCAAGGCCATGGGACGGCTTATGGATCCGGTTCTGGTCACCCTCGCCGAGGGAGGAAATACCCCCGAGGATGCGGCTCACGAGGGTGAGGAATTCGGTTTTGTCGTACAGGGTGCGATCACTCTGTGGCTGGACGCTCAGCCTCACCGCCTCGGGAAGGGTGATTGCTTCTACTTCAAGAGCTACCTGAAGCACCGGGTGGAAAACCGCGGAAGCGGGTCCGCCCAGATCCTTTGGGTGACCAGCCCTTCGACGTTTTGATGCTGTGACCGCGGTGCTTATCCTAAGAAACGGAAACTCCGCGGCGCTTTCCCGCTGCCGAGGGCGATACCGACGGCCCGGCAGCGTTCGTCGTTCACAATGATTGATTCCTTGCGCAAGAGGGCCGATGGTCCTTTTAAACTTAAAGGGAGGTGACTGCCATGGGCATCAAAAAGCCTGAGTTTGGTTTCGGAGTACACTTGATTTTGGACGGATATGGATGCGACCGTTCCAGGCTTGAAGATATCAATCTTATCTACAATTTCCTGGATGAATATCCGCCGGAAATGGACATGACCAAGATCATGCCTCCGTATGTTTTCCGGTACAGCGGGGCCGTCCCGGAGGATTGGGGTATTTCCGGATTCGTGCTGATCGCCGAGAGCCATATCAGCATTCATACTTTTCCGGACAAGGGGTACATGAGCGTGGATATGTTCTCCTGCAAGTACTTCGATACCCAGAAAGCCGCCGATACGATCAAGCGGTACTTCGATATGCAGAAGTACGAAATGAAAGTCCTCGATAGGGGGCAGGAATTCCCGAACACCATTCGTGAATCCGCCCAGGTGGTCCGGATGGACCGCATGTTGATGCAACGCTCACGTTGAGACAATATATGAGTAAAGATCACATAATCGTGGGGGCCGAATTGCAGGAATGCTTCGGACCCCCAAATTCGTTTTTGGGGCTGCAACCTTCGGAGTCGGACCCGGCGTCCGCCCGCGCGGTCGTTTTGCCGGTTCCTTACGACGGCACCACCACGTTCCATCCCGGAACTCGCAGAGGGCCGAGGGCCATCATCGAGGCGTCGCGGGAAATCGAACTCTACGACGACGAAACGGATACGGAAGCCTACAAGGAAGGCATCGCCACCCTCGACGAACTGGCGGTAACGGTGGCGTCGCCCCGCGACATGGTGGAACGCGTCCGGATGGTGGGCGACCGCATCGTGGAGGCGGGCAAGCTTCCGGTTCTGCTGGGCGGGGAACATCTCGTTTCGCTGGGGATGATACAGGCCGTCGCCGCGCGCTACCCCGACCTCACCATTTTGCACCTGGACGCTCATACGGACCTGCGCGAGGAGTACCAGGACAGCCGGTACAGCAATGCCTGCATCATGCGCATGGCGCTCGAACACGTACTGAAGCTCGGAGCGAAACGGGATCCGGAACACGCGCCCCTGGTGCAGGTGGGCATCAGGGCGCTCACCGCCGAGGACCGGAAGTTCATCGCGGACAGCGGCATTCCGTGCTATTTCGCGCGGGAACTGGCGCGGGACGCAAGCCTGTGGGAGCGCATTCCGTCTCACATCGGTCCCCATACCTATATCAGCATAGACCTGGACGTTTTCGACCCGTCCATCATGCCGGCCGTCGGTACGCCGGAACCGGGAGGACTCGGCTGGTACGAAGTCCTCGATATGCTCCGGAGAGTAATACGCAAAACCCGAGTGGTCGGGCTGGACGTCATGGAGCTTTGTCCCATCCCCAACATGGCGGCCCCCGATTTCCTTGCGGCCCGTCTCGTATATAAGCTTCTCTCTTATATTTTTATGGACAATCCGGGGCCGCCTTGATAAATTATTATATGCCGAAGAACCATTACGATACGTGCGGGCGCATTGCGGCATCAGAGAACAAAAGCCTTTCGAGAGAAATTGAGAGCAGTAGTTTTTATTCAGAGACCTTTTCAAGGAAGTGAAGCAACATTGGAAGAGGAGTCAGCTAGGGGGTTTCAGAATTGGCTCAGAATGGTTTTTCGCCGGCTGGGCCGAATGGAAAGTCCTGGGGATCTCGAAAAGGAGATCCAGCAACTCATAGACGAGGGGGAAGAGCGCGGGCTCATCTCCGAAGATGAAGGGGAGATGATACAGGGGATTTTCTCCTTCCGCGATACCGTGGCGCGGGAAATCATGATCCCGAGAACCAATACGGTGGGCGCGCATGCGGATACGGAAATAGGAGACGTCATCGACCTGATAGTACAGAGCGGCCACTCGCGAATCCCCATATTCGAAGACAACATAGACAATGTGATAGGCATACTGCATGCGAAGGATCTCCTTCCGTTTTGGGGCAAGGAGCATGAGATCGACATCCGGCGCATCGTCAGGCCTCCCTATTTCATCCCCGAAACCAAGAAGATCAGCGATGTGCTCACGGACCTCCGGGACAAGAAATCCCATATGGCCATCGTGATAGACGAATACGGCGGAACGGCGGGGATTCTCACCCTGGAGGACATTATCGAGGAGATCATCGGCGAGATCGTCGATGAGTACGACCCCGAGGAAAAGCTGATCACCGAACGGGACGACGGGTCCATCGTGGTGGATGCGCGGCTGGATGTGGAGGAGTTGGAAGACTATCTTGAGGTGGATTTTCCCGAGGGCAATTTCGAGTCGGTGGGAGGATTCGTGATAAGCCTGTTGGGGAAGGTGCCGAGCATCAATGAAAAAGTGATTTTCAACAACCTGGAGTTCACCGTGATAGAGGCCGACAGCCGGAAAGCGGAAAAGATCCTCATCAAGAAGATGGATGGGTCCGTCATGGCGGCGAGGGCCACCCAAGAACCTTTCTATTGAAACGAAATTTTTTCCCTATTTCGTTCCTTTCGCAACCTCTCCATCAAGACGATTTATTATCCATTCCGTTCAGGGAAATAGCAAAGAGAGAAACACGTGCTGCGTGCTATCGTTTTAAGCGTGATAAGCGGGGTGCTTCTGACGGCGGGATTCCCGCGCATGGACATGCCGCTGCTTTCCTGGATTGCGCTGGTTCCGTTGCTGATGGCGGTTCGGGGAGGGAGCGGAAAGCGGGCTTTGCTCCTGGGGTTCGTCTGCGGGATGGCGCACTACGTCACCACCGTGTACTGGGTGCGCTACGCCATGAACTATTACGGCGGCATACCGCTGGCCATAGCCATTGTGCTGCTGATTCTGCTGAGCGGATACCTGGCGATCTATCCGATGCTCTTCGCATTCATCGCCAATAAGTGGGAACGGCGCCCCCGGCTGTGGGTGTGGGGCCTTCCGCTCGTCTGGGTGGCCCTGGAGTGGGTCCGGGCCCACGCCCTGACGGGATTCCCCTGGGCGAACCTGGGCTACACACAGTCGTCCTTCCTGCAACTCATCCAGGTGGCCGACATAACGGGGGTGTACGGGATAAGCTGGCTCGTGGCGTTTGCCTCCACCATCGTCGCCTCCTACCTGGCGAGGCGGCGTCCCCACTGGGCTGCCGCCGTCTGGACGCTGTGCCTGATTTCGGCGCTGGCCTACGGCTCGTGGCGGCTCGACCGGATAGAAGCCATGGAGAAGGCGGCGCCCCCGGTGACGGTCGCGGTGGTGCAGGGAAACGTGGAGCAGGCCCTCAAGTGGGACCCGGCTTTCCAGTTCGAAACGCTCGAGCGGTACCGTGCGCTCTCCATCGAAGCCGCCGCGAACGACCCGAAACCCGATGTCCTGGTGTGGCCGGAGACGGCTGCGCCTTTTATCTACGGCGTCGACGAGACGCTCACCCTGAAACTGCAGCGCATCATCGCCGAAGCCGGCGTGCCGGTGCTCTTCGGAAGCCCCGCCGTGCAGGGGAGCCGGGGTGTTCCCATATTCCTGAATGTTGCTTATCTTGTGGATGGCGCGAGCCGCTTCCTCGGACGCTACGCCAAGCAGCACCTGGTTCCGTTCGGGGAGTACGTGCCGCTGAAAAATATTCTGTTCATCTTCAACAAGCTGCTGGAAGCCGTGGGGGAGTTCGCTCCGGGCCGCGACCCGTCGCCCCTGAGTCTCAATGGACAGAAGCTGGGGGTCCTCATCTGCTATGAGGATATCTTCCCGGAGTTGTCCCGGACGACGGTCCGGCACGGGGCCACCATCCTGGCCAACCTGACCAATGACGCGTGGTACGGGGAGAGCAGCGGCCCCTATCAGCACATGCAGATGGCGGGCTGGCGCTCCATCGAATTCAGGACGCCGCTGGTGCGGGCCGCCAACACGGGAGTGAGCGTCATATTCGGAGCTTCGGGCCGGTCCTACGGGCATATCCCCCTCAACGAGCAGGGGCATCTCACCCGCGCCGTCTACCCGATCCGGGTGGAAACGTTCTACGGCAGGTGGGGCGACGTATTCGCCTGGACGTGCACCGCCGCGGCTTTGGGGTTGGTTCTCGGGTCTTACCCGCGACCGGGAAGAAGGCGGACGGAATGACCGGGGACCGCGTCGACGGGGGGACGGGGAGCCGGGAAGAGGAGAATCCCGCGGAGAACGTCAGGAAAAGCGGGCGGCAGACCCCAGGATGGTATGACTGGGGAACGGAATACGGAAAAATGCGCGGACGGAAAGACAGAATCCCATAAGGAGAAACATAGATGACTTTCGACATTGCAGAACTCAAATCGACGCTCAAGGAGCTTGCTCAACGCATCCACACCCTTGGAGGGTATCTTTGACATTCAGGGCAAGCAAAACCGCATGGCCGAACTCGATGGAATCATGCTCAAACCCGGCTTCTGGGACAATCCGGACGCCGGCAAGGACATATTGAAGGAGCGCTCCGCGCTCGACGAAATCATGGGGACGTGGCAGCAGCTTTCCGGAGAACTGGAGGAATGCGAACTGCTGATGGAGATGGCCCTCGAGGAAAACGACGCCGAATCGTTCAACGAAGTGGCCCAGAAGACGCAAACCCTGAGGCGGGACCTCAGGAGCCTCGAACTCCGCCAGATGCTCAGCGACGAACACGACTCCAGGAACGCCATCGTGAGCGTCAACGCGGGCGCGGGGGGCACGGAAGCCCAGGACTGGGTCGAGATGCTCCTTCGCATGTACCTGCGCTGGTGCGAACGGAAAAACCTGGAGACCCAAATTGCGGACCTGCAGGAGGGCGAGGAAGCGGGGGTCAAGAGCGTCACCTTCACCGTGAACGGAGCCTTCGCCTATGGACTGCTCAAGTCGGAATCCGGAATCCACCGCCTCGTGCGCATTTCTCCCTTTGACGCGAGCGGGAGGCGCCACACCTCCTTCGCCGCTGTTTTCGTCTACCCGGAAATCGACGACGAGATCACCATCGACGTGAAGACTTCCGAACTGCGGATCGACACGTTCCGGGCGAGCGGGGCCGGTGGCCAGCACGTGAACAAGACCAGTTCCGCCGTTCGCATCACCCATCTGCCCACCGGGATCGTCGTGCAGTGTCAGAACGAGAAGTCCCAGCACCGGAACCGCGAAATAGCCATGAAGATCCTCCGCGCCCGCCTCTACGAGCGGGAAAAGCGGTTCCAGCAGCAAAAACTCCAGGAGATCCACGACAATCTCGACGACATCGCCTGGGGCAACCAGATCCGTTCCTACGTGCTTCAGCCCTACCGGCTGATAAAGGACCACCGCACCCAGACGGAGAAGGGAAACGTCGAAGCCGTGCTGGACGGCGATATCGACGAATTCATCGAGGCCTATCTTCTGAGCCTGTTGACCACCCGCGAGGGCGTCACGACGTCATAGATGCAAATCGCGAATCGAATGCCGGAGGAGGATCGGATGTGAGCAAATCCGTTCTCCTCCGACATCCGATCCTCCTCCCGCAGCATCCGCTCCCGCCTTCCTTTCGCCCTTTTGCCCGCCCCGCCCTCTTGCGATTGGGGTGTTATGGCATAAATTAAAAGAATGATATAAATGCCTTACAAACCACCCTATAGGGTTGAAGAGGATAGCAGCCATGTCGTTTATAGAAAACCTCAGGACGAAGATGAATATCGACCGGCTGGTGGACAAAATCGCCTCCACCATGCGAGTCACTCCCGGACAGCGCAACCTCAACAAGGATGCGATGCGCGAACTGCTCGCCATGACCGACTTCGAACACAAGAAGGTGCGGGACCTGCACATCTACAGCCGCCCCTTCAATAACAAGAGCGAAGTGCTGGTGCTGGACAACGAACTGCCCATATACCATTCCTCCGTTGAAGATATTGCGATGAGGAAGACCCCGCACTGGAAGGAAATGTTCAGCATCGGCAATATCAAAAAGATCCTCAACGACCAGGAGGTGATCCTGAGCAGAGGGAAGGAATCCCTCCAGCGCGTCCGCAATGCCGCGGTCTCCCGACTGGACCTTAGCTACAACCGCAACGACCTGAACGAACTCGTCGAGGGGGCCGCCGACGCTCTCGACACGAAGAACGTGGAAAAGCTGCGGGATTCGCTCGACATGTTCTTCCAGATCGTCGAATTCGAAGCCCTGAACTTGGGCATCTTCGAGGCGGAAGTCGAGAGTTTCGCCAGGCCCAAAATCGATCCGGTCGCCGAGGAAGACGTTCTTTACGAGGACCTCATTTTGCTGGATCAGAACAAAGTCAGGGTGCTGTTGATGAAGGGCGGCATCGCCCCCGAAAGCGAGTTGCACCTGGCTCGGGCGCTCCAGGTCCTGAGCGGGGAACGCAAAGCCGACGCCGAAGGGGCCGACGTTTTCAAGTACCTGGCCGATCTGGCCATGAAGGACCCCCTGGCGAAGACCCACGCCGCGAAGATTCCGGTGCATGCGTAGGCGTGATTGCATCCATCCCGTGGGGCGGGGGCGGGGGCCGGCCTTGACAACCGGAGAGGAAGCCCAAGAGCGCGAGAAACGGAGTGGATTTGGCGGATCGCTTCTGGTAAGATGAACCCGCAACCGTGACGAAGAATATGCGCCGTCGCCGGGCTTCGCCCGGTGACCGGGAAAAGGTCCGCTTCTCAACCGATTAGAGTATACTCACGATGAAGCTTTTCGCCGACCGCCTCATGGAGAGCATCCGCAGAAAGGGGAATCCCTGCGTGGTGGGGCTTGATCCGCGCCTCGAATCCATGCCCGAATTCATTACCGCAAGGGCTCGCATGCTGTTCGGAAACACGGATACGGACGGTATCGTGCGCTACTGTATTTCCGAATATCACCGAAGGCTTATACGCCTCTTTGCAGATATGGTCCCTGCCGTGAAGCCCCAGATCGCGTTCTTCGAGCAATACGGCGTCGCCGGGATGCAGGCGTTCGCCGACACGGTCGCCGAGGCGAAGCGGGCGGGACTTATCGTTATCGCGGACGTCAAAAGAAACGACATCTCATCGACCGCTCGAGCCTACGCCAACGCATTCCTGGGAAGGGCCCCGCTGCCGGGCGCCCCCGCTCCCGTCTACGATGTCGATTGCATCACCGTTTCCCCCTACCTCGGGCGCGACAGCCTCGACCCTTTCGTCCAGGTCTGCAAGGAATACGGCAAGGGCCTCTTCGTCCTGGTGAAAACATCCAACCGGGGATCGGCGGACCTGCAGGACCTGGTCGTGAACGCGGACGGAAGGTCCATGCCGCTGTACGTCAGAGTGGCGGAACTCGTCGGGGACTGCGGCGCGGAACTCGTCGGGGATAGCGGGTACAGCTCCGTAGGGGCCGTCGTGGGGGCCACGTTTCCATCCGAAGCGCGGGCGCTCCGGACCGTTATGCCCCGCGCCGTTTTCCTCGTGCCCGGCTACGGAGCCCAGGGCGGCACGGCCGCCGACGTGGTCCCGTGTTTCAACGAGGACGGACTCGGGGCCGTGGTCAACTCCTCGAGGGGCATAACCTACAACTTCGAGAGCCTCGACATCGGCGAGGAAGAATTCGAAAGGCTCATTCCCCGGCGGGTCGAATCGATGATCTCCGACATCAACACTGCCGTCGCGTCCGGATCGGGTCGGTGAAAATCCCGGTTTCCGGTCTCTCGTCGCCGATCCGCTTCTTGTTCCGTACGTACGCAAATCACCATGATATGATACTCCCCCTCATGTGGGGAATGATTCGACGGAAAAGTTTAGACGGAAACTGTATTGATTGCACCGGAGATAAAACTAACTAGTGTGCAAATGCGGCAAATCAAAGCTCCTTTGTATTTCTATTAGGAAGAAAAAACACAGCTATTGTTTTCAAACGCCCATGGCGCCATAAACAGCTGGGAACGCTCAGCAGTTGTACTAAATGATACCGTTGTCTCTCTATACCTGCTGCAATACTATCTAGCAAGAGTGCTAGTATTGTTATACCTATCGCTGCTGCAATTGCCCTTGGTATATTATACAACCCACCTGCTCTAAGAATAAGATATCCAAGTCCTTTATCAGCAGCGATAAACTCACCAATAAATGCGCCTAATAAACCGAATCCAACATTTAAGCGCATAGAGCTTAATACCCAATCAATTGAACCCGGAACAATAATTCTTCGGAAAATTTGATGTCTGGATGCATCCATACCCTTCAACGTATCGACGTATTCAACTGAAACAGACTTGGCTCCCCGGTAACCTTGGTTGAAAGCAACGAAAACGGTTGAGAAAGCAGCCATCGCAACTTTCATACTGAAACCTATGCCAAACCAGACTATCATAAGGGGAGCAAACGCAAAAATTGGAAGAGTTCCTAATCCAACAATAAAGGGTTTGGCAATAAGGGCAGCAAATTCAGAATACCAAAGACTAAGACCAACAACACTTCCCAGGAAAGTGCCTATCAACATTCCGGAAACGGCTTCCCCTCCAGTAACTACAAAGTGACTTAAAAGGTTCTCCTCCAAGAGCATGCTCTTAAATTCAGCGCACACAGCAGAAGGAGTACCTAAATAGAAAAAGACATCGCTAGACGCTGTACCACAGAATTCCCAAATGCCTGCTAACATAAGACAAATAAGGATCTGAATGACTTTGACTTTGAAATTAGAATCCATTGAAGTTACCCCGTAGATTGTCCCATATCTGTGTAAAGTATTGAGAAAACTCAGGAGATTCTCTACATTTGACTGCATCTTGACTATTTAATGAAAGTCGAGGATGGTATTTAGCGATTATCCTACCAGGGCTTCCACTCATGACCAAAACTTCATCAGCGAGAAAGATTGCTTCTTCAATATTATGCGTAACAAAAACAGTGGTAATATTATGCAAGCGACACATTTTCTTGAATCTGGTGCTTAACTCCAGACGAGTTACAAAATCTATAGCTGAAAAAGGTTCGTCGCAAAATAGAAGGCTAGGACGGCTCTCAAGAGCTCGAATGATAGCCACTCTTTGAAGTTCACCACCTGAAAGCTCAGAAGCAATGTTGTCTTCCCGCCCCTCCAATCCATAGCCCTTTATCTCATCCTTGACAGCTTCGATCCTTGCGGGGCTAATATTTCCCTTAATCTCAGTACCCAAAACAGCATTCTGGAGCAGAGTTCTCCAAGGCAATAATTGTGGCATCTGCTGGACATATGCAATCCCATTTCGCTTGCGCTCTTCATCCAGCCAGACACTTCCAGTAGTTGGGATGAGTAGCCCAAGCAATGCTCTAAGGAGTGTGGATTTACCGCAGCCACTTGGTCCAACAATGCATAGTAGAGTCCCCCTGGCAACCTCAAAACTGACATGCTCAAGAGCTGTTATCTTATTTCTATTTGAACAGTAGACCATTGATATGCCGGACACTCTAATATCAATACTCATCCTTCTACTAACTCCATATGCTTTAAGTTACTTACAAACTTTCATAAAGATAGTAAATGCCATAGGAAAATGAAGAAATAGAACCGATAGACCTCCAGGTAATGAAAAATTATGCAATAATAAAAGGATAGATAAGATCATAATTGAAGTCCAAATTATCCAGTTTATAGCATGCAATAGTGGATGGCTTCTTAAATCCATGAACGTAGTCATTGCGAGAGGAATCAATAGACAACTAAGAATGATAATATTATGCATACTAAGGTGATAAGTAGCGACAATAGACCCAATCAACATACCAATAAAAACAAATACAGACGAATCAAGTAAATTGATACGTTGTAAAGGTCTAGATGGAGGTTCAATTCTAAATCTAGAAGCAACCTCATCATTGAACGCTTTTCTGGCAAGATCAGTATAAGGTCTTATGATAGAAGTAAATAGGTGTTTCGAAGTATCTATTTGCGAATTGTCAAAGGTAACACCTCTTGATTCAGCACTCGCCTTTGCTGCATTCATCCAATTCGCTTCACTAATCTCAATACTAACAGGAAAGACATGTGTATCATTAGCTCTCTGCAATGCAGATGGTGCACGTTCACCATAACGAAATTTATCTTTAGCATAGTCGATTACTTCAGGATCATTACATTGAACTAACATTAAAGATCGTTGGAGAGCTTTTAATATTCCATCTACCAATGCTGGATGTCCCTTTTGAAATTCTAACCTAGTCATCAAAGCCGTAACTAAGACATTGTTATATTCTGGGGTAGTTCCAATCGCTATCTCAATGCCATATTTCTTTCCACCTGAATCCGTGAGCCCAAAATGAGCAGGCATCCTCATTAGGATTATGGTTG
>CAYOVG010000191.1:0-13073 GCA_964407285.1 uncultured Syntrophobacteraceae bacterium | reverse complement strand
GCGCCCGGCGCATCAACAGGCTGTTCATGACGGGACGGCCGTCATCGGTGACGGCAACCGCTCCGGCGTCCTTGAGTTCGCCGAACTCCGTAAGCCCTTCCCCCTTGAGCCCCTTGCTGATCGCCCCGACCGGGTACACGCGGCAGGAACCCTGTTCCCCGGCTCGCTTCAAAATGAACTCGGTCACCGCCGAGTTATCGTTGACGGGATGGGTGTTGGGCATGCAGGCGACGGAGGTGAATCCCCCCGCCACGGCGGCTCGTGTCCCGGTGGCAATGGTTTCCTTGTATTCCTCTCCGGGTTCGCGCAGATGCACGTGCATGTCCACGAGGCCGGGCACGACCCATTTGCCCGAGACATCGATTTCCCGCATCTCCTTGATTCGTTCGTCGCTCATCTCCAGGTGCGGGGATATCTCCGCGATAAGCCCGCCCAGAACCAGGACATCGGCTGTTTCATCGATCCCCTGCGAGGGATCGATCACGCGCCCGCGACGGAAGAGGAAATTCACGGCCTACCTCCTCGATAAATTTCGAAATTCAAATAATCTACCGGCTGGAATCGGTGTGAAATCCGGGCCGGCGCCCGGCTCGCGCCGCCTTACTGGAGCGACTGGCCCTGTCCCAGCATGTACAGCAAGGCCATGCGCACCGCGACACCGTTGGTAACCTGATCGAGTATGACGGAGTATGGACCATCCGCCACTTCGGGACTGATCTCGACCCCTCTGTTCATGGGGCCGGGATGCATGATCAAGACGTCTTGCTTCGCACTCTCCAGCCTCTTCAAATTGATCCCATAGTAAGAAGCGTACTCGCGAAGCGACGGGAGCAGCATCTGCTGCTGTCGCTCCTTCTGCAGACGAAGCACCATCAGTACATCCGCCTGGGGGATGACGTCTTCGACGCGGTAGCGCACCTGGACTCCAAGTTCCTCCACATAAGGAGGAATGAGCGTCGGAGGGCCGCACACCATGACCTTCGCCCCCATCTTGGTCAGCCCCCAGATATTGGACCGCGCCACCCGGCTATGGAAAATATCGCCCACGATGGCAACGGTGAGGTCTTTCAATGTCTCTTTATGCTCTCGTATCGTAAGCATATCGAGGAGCGCCTGGGAGGGGTGTTCGTGCATGCCGTCTCCCGCGTTGATGATGGATACACTGGTGCGCTTTGCGAGGCGATGGGGCGTGCCGGATACGGGATGCCGTATCACGAATACGTCGGGCCTCATGGCTTCGAGGTTCTTCAGGGTATCGAGAAAAGTCTCGCCCTTCACGATAGAACTCGTCGAAACGGAAATACTGTAGGTGTCGGCGCTCAACCGCTTCGCAGCGATATCGAACGAAGTCTTCGTCCTGGTGCTGGCTTCGTAGAACAGGTGCACCACAGTCTTACCACGCAGTGTCGGCACCTTCCTGATCGATCTGGTATTAATTTCTTTCAAAGACGTGGCCAGCTTCAGAATGTACTCGATTTCCTCGGCTTCCAGTTCTTGTATCCCAAGAAGGTCCTTCCTTGTACGGCGCATGCATAATCCTCGTAACTTCCAAAGTCAGTCCCATTTGAAAGCGATCATATTATACTAGCATGAATGTCGCTCCATGGACAGGGGAAATATGGCGTGTCCGCAAAATGGAGGAGAGACGCGCAATTCATGCAATTCCAAACTTGACATAATGGCCAAAATCCTTTTTACTATACCGTACGGACTATGGTCTAAAAGTCGAGTTTTAGGTCTTGAGGTTCAGGCTGCAAAGAGCGGGCGGGTAATCGCGGGAGCTCTGGTCTGGGGTTCAACGCCTAAAACTTTTTTCTTTTTTTATGACGAACGAATGGAGGATTGTTGATGGCGAGGGTACCGATCACGAAAGAGGGCTACGACCGCTTGATGTTGGAATTGCAGCGACTTCAGAAGGAAGAGCGGCCGCTTGTCATAAAGGCTATCGAGGAGGCCAGGGGGCATGGCGACCTCTCTGAGAACGCCGAGTACGAAGCCGCAAAGGAAAAGCAGGCAATGATCGAGGGCCGCATCAACGATCTTTACCAGAAGCTGGGCCAGTGCGAGATCATCGATCCATCGAAAAGCGACGGCGACGGCCGTGCGGTATTTGGAAGCACGGTGGTCATGGAGGACCTCGAAACGGGGGAATCCGTCACCTTCAAGCTGGTGGGACCGTACGAAGCCGATGTTCAGGCCGGAACCATTTCCGTGACTTCTCCCATCGGAAAGGCCCTGATTGGGAAAGAGGAAGGTTCCGAGGCTCGCGTTCAGACCCCTAAGGGCGTCCGCAATTTCGAAATCATCGAGGTGCGTTGAACGGCCGCATGGCTGTTTTCCGACCCGGGCTTTCGGAACCGGATCTCGGTCCATTCATTTTGTGTGAACAGTATGGTGGATCTTGACATTTCTGATGCAATACGCTATAAAGACCGGTCTTGGCATACTTGAAATAAAGGGAAGCTTCAAATAATCAGGGAAATCTTACAGGAGGTCGAATTGGCAAATCATAAGTCAGCGTTGAAGAGAGCGAAACAGAGTGAAGAACGCCGTCTTCGCAACCGTTCCCGCAAGACTCGCATGAAGAATGTAATCAAGGACCTGCATGATGCACTGTCTTCGGGCAATCCGGAAGCGGCGGCCGAGCGCCTGCGGAAAGCAGTCGCCGAAATCGACAAGACCGCGTCCAAAGGCGTTATTCATAAGAATAAAGCATCCCGCACCATTTCCCGACTGACCAAAAGGGTCAATGCCCTCGGCGCGGCCCAGGGGGCCTGATCGGAACGTCACTTTTCCCGCTGACGGGTCGATGGTTTCGAGTTCCGTCGGCAAAGCCCCAGCACAAGAGACTCAAGGATGATTTCCGGTGAGATGCCGGTCCGCTTCAGCGCCAGGTCGGCATCGCGCAGTCTCTTGTGGATGAGGCGCAGGTCCTCTTCCGAGAATAGCGATGCCTGTTGCATATAGCCCTTCACGACAGCGGGGTACAGCTTCAACTGTTGCGCGATCCGCGAGGGATGCTCCCCTCGCTCCGAGCTGTCTTTGATCTGCCACAGGTGCCGTACCTGGCGCGCGAGGAGGGCCAGAATTCCCAGCGGCAATTCACCCGCCTGGATGAGCTTGCGCAGGGAAGCGATGGCCTGGCTGCTCCGGCCCGCGCTCACATAGCGCAGGAGTTCGAAGACCGAAAAGGAGCGCTGGACGCTGACCGCCTCCCTGACGTCATCCACCTCCATGGTATTTCGCTCCCCCACATACGCGAGCAGCTTTTCCAGTTCCCGTTCCAGCCGGAAGAGATCGCTGCCGACGTTTTCCACGAGTACGTGCGCCGCCTGGTGCGACAGCTTCTTGCCGTAGCGCTTCGCTCTATCCTGAAGCCACCTGGGGGCGTCTTTTTCCGACGGGGCCGAGAACTCCACCACTATTCCCGTTGAGGCGATCGCCGATTCCAGCTTTGCCGGCGTCTTTTGCCCCGCCACCAGGACCAGGCATCCGGTAGGGGAGGGTTTCTCCAGGTAAGAGCGCATGGCGTCCATCTGGTCCTTGGGCCAGCAATCGGCGTCCCGGACCATGATCAGGCTTCTCCCGCCGAACATGGGGAGCGTGCTCAGTCGAGCAATCACATCCTGTGCTGCGCAGTCTCTGGCCGAAATGCGCTCCCCGTTGAAGCGCCGGGCGTTGGGCGGAACGATCTTTTCCGCCAGCCTGTTCCATGCCTCTTCGATCAAAAGGTCCGCACCGCCTTTGAACAAGTAGATCGGGGCCGGCGCAACCTCTCCGATATGTTTCAAGAACTCGCTTCCATGCATCTCTGCCGAACCGTCAAAAAGAATTGTGAAAGCTGTTGTAGATGCGCATCGCCATTTCTTCCGCGATCTTCTCGATCGCCAGGCGGCGGCTGTCGAACGTGAGGATGGGGTCGGAGCTGTACAAGAACAAGCTCGATTCTGACAGTCCGGTCGGCGGGGTTCGCCAGATGACCGTCCCGCTACGGGGGTCCTCGCATTGGACCAGCACCGTGACGCCGATTCTCGTTTCGACCGTATCGCCGGTCGTGCCGCGATGGGCCACCGTTTCAGTGCTGATGGATTTTACAGCCCCGCGGAACACTATATCCGCGTAGTCCGTCGAAACGACTTCAAGGCGTCCCCTCAGCATGAATTGCCGCCTCAGCGCATTGGCGAAAACGGTTTCCAGTTGAGGCTCATAGCTTTCATTCTGAAAAAGAGGGATGGCCACCCGTTGAATGTCCGGGCGAAGACCGGTCCCCTGTCTCCCGAATTGATACCCGCAGCCTCCGATCAGGCAGGCGACGGCGATCAAGAGAAGTAGTCTCAAATGCTTCATGGCTCTTTCCCCTCCTCATGGAAAGTTGCGGGTTGCGGGTTGCGGGTTGCGGGTTGCGGGTTGCGGGTTGCGGGAAATCGCATGGGCCGGAACTCCGTGTCAAGAACTTTTTGATCAAATCCGAAGAGTTTATTCCAAGGAGGGACCCGTGAACGATGGAGATATGCCCGTGATTCACGGGAGCGCAAACCCGCAACTCGAAGCGCGCAACCCGCAACGGGTTTCGCAGGAACCCGCAACCCGCGACTAACCCGCTACACCACGACATTTACCAGCTTGTTGGGCACCACAACGACTTTCCTGATAGCCTTATCACCGATGAAATCTCTGATTCGCGCATCATCGAGAGCGGTTTGCCTGATCAGATCTTCGGAAGCGTCGGCGGGCACCGTGATCCGGCTTCGAAGCTTACCGTTGACCTGGACGACTATCAGCATTTCCTCGCTCTGGAGGGCATCCTCGCGCCACTTCGGCCAGGGGGCCCTGATGATGCTCTCCTCATGGCCCAGCGCCTGCCACAACTCCTCCGTGATATGCGGCACCATCGGGGCGATGAGAATCACCGTGGATTCGGCCGCCTCCCGCACCACCGGCCAGAATTCCGGCTCATCGGTTCGGTTTTCCAGAACCTGGTAAACCTGGTTGACCAGTTCCATGACCGCGGCGATAGCGGTGTTGAAATGGAACCGCTCCTTTATGTCCTCGGTCACCTTCTTGATCGTCTGGTGGGTCTTCCGGTGCAGACCCGCAAGCGCGCCGGAAAGGTTTCCGTTTCCGTCATACGGGGTGGCCGAGAGGATATTCTCGCGGTTGTCTGCCACCATGCGCCAGATCCGTGAGAGGAACCGGTAGGAACCTTCGACCCCCTGGTCGCTCCATTCGAGGTCTCTTTCCGGGGGCGCGGCAAAGAGACAGAAGAGCCGTACCGTATCGGCCCCGTAGGCCTGGATCATCTCGTCGGGGTCGACCACGTTTCCCTTGGACTTGCTCATCTTGGAGCCGTCCTTGATGACCATGCCCTGAGTGAGCAGGTTCAGGAAGGGCTCGTCCATATCGACGTATCCCATGTCTCGGAGCACCTTCGTGAAAAATCTCGAATAGAGAAGGTGCAGCACGGCGTGTTCGATGCCGCCGATGTACTGGTTCACCGGGAGCCAGTACTTGACCTTTTCCTTGTCGAGCGGGCCGCCGTCGTAGTCGGCGCAGGCAAAGCGGGCAAAGTACCACGAGGATTCCACGAAGGTATCCATGGTGTCCGTTTCGCGCCGCGCGGGCGCTCCGCATTTGGGGCACGGGGCCTTGACGAACCGCTCGTCGAGCGGAAGCGGGGACGCGCCGTTGGGCGGTATCTCCAGGTCCAGAGGGAGCACCACCGGAAGGTCTTTCTCGGGTACCGCGACGGCGCCGCACTGGTCGCAGTAGATGACCGGAATCGGCGTTCCCCAGTAGCGCTGCCGGGAGATGCCCCAGTCGCGAAGGCGGTACTGAACCTTCAGAGCGCCTTTGCCTTCCTTTTCGAGCGATGCGGTAACGGCCTCCCTGGCTTGCGCCGACGTCATGCCGCTGAAAGGCCCTGAATCCACCAGCACGCCGTCGTCCTCGAAAGCCTCCGTGAGTTCCTCGGCGCGGGGAGCGACGTCCGTATCGGCCGGTTTGATCACCACCTTGACGGGCAGACCATATTTCGCGGCGAATTCGAAATCGCGCTGGTCGTGGGCCGGCACCGCCATGACCGCTCCTGCGCCGTATTCCATGAGGACGAAGTTGGCGACGTAGATCGGCATCTTTACTCCCGTCACCGGGTTGATGCAGTAGCTTCCCGTGAAGATGCCCTCCTTTTCCAGGAGTTCCGCCGTCCGGTCGCTACGCTTCGCCTGCCTGGTCCGCTCGACGAACTGCGTCACGGATTCTTCCTGGGAAGTCCCCTTGCACAGTTCGCCCACCATCGGATGCTCGGGCGCAAGGCTCATGAACGTGGCTCCGAACAGCGTATCCGCGCGGGTGGTGAACACCTTGATCTCCCCGCTTCCGGAAGCGAGCGGGAACAGGAGTTCGCTTCCGTAGCTCCTGCCGATCCAGTTCTTCTGCATCGTGAGCACCCGTTCCGGCCAGCCCGGAAGCTTGTCGGTGTACTCCAGCAGTTCTTCCACGTAATCGGTTATCTTGAAAAACCACTGCTCCATCTGCTTCTGAACGACGGGCTGATCGCATCGCCAGCACACTCCCCCTTCGACCTGCTCGTTGGCGAGCACGGTCTGGCAGGTGTTGCACCAGTTGACGTAGGCCTGCCGCTTGTAGGCCAGCCCGCGTTCGTACATCTTGAGGAAGAAAAGCTGCTCCCAGCGGTAGTAGGAAACGTTGCACGTGGCCAGTTCGCGAGACCAGTCATAGGAAAAGCCGAGCTTCTTGAGTTGGTCCCGCATGTAGTCGATGTTGGCGTACGTCCATGTCGCCGGATGGGTTTTGGCCTTTATGGCCGCGTTTTCCGCGGGCATGCCGAAGGCGTCCCATCCCATGGGGTGCAAAACGTTGTATCCCTGCATGGTCAAAAAACGGGCAACAACGTCGCCGATGGAATAATTGCGCACGTGTCCCATGTGGATGCGTCCGGAAGGGTAGGGGAACATCTCGAGGAGGTAGTACCGTTCCCGTCCGGGGGTCTCGCGGACTTCGAAGAGCTTTTCCCGCTCCCAGTGGTCTTGCCATTTTTTCTCGATGTCTTTAGGTGAATACCTGACCTGCATGCGCCACCTTTTCCATTAGTTCGAAATCATTTATAATATTATGAAGTTGGAATGACACGACCTGCCAGAGAGTCTTATATTTTAGGATATCAAAAGAAGAAACCAAGGCGGCCCTCTGGATACGGCTGACTTGTAACACACGGGATTTCTTTTAGCAACCTCCGGGGGCTTCGCAATCGGGGACGGACCATCCGTCCCGGCCGATCGACGATCGGGGAGGAGAGCGAACCGCGGGGGTTGCTTGAAAATAAGACATGAAGCGTTTATAGTAAGGCGACGTTGCGCCTGATGATTAGATTTCTAACGTGTTACGCGTTGAATTGAAGGGGTATTTCCATGTCTGATGAATCTCACAAAATTCCCGATCAGGAAGATTTGGAAAAAGAATTGAGCGATTACCTTTCAAAGAAATACGGCGCTCGTATAAAGGTTATTTCTCCCATGATGATGCCTCAAGCTAGAGAAACGGACGAACTTTCGGACGACAAAAAGAAGGGTGTGAATCAGATCAAGTTCAATATGAAACCCGAGGAACTCGAGGCTTACCTGGACCAGTACGTAATCAAACAGGACGAAGCCAAGGCCATACTGGCCACTAAGATAGCCACGCACTACAATCGCATAAATCTGCAGAAACGCAGAGGCCAGGGCAAGGACTCGCAGATGGTCGGGCGGATCAAGAGCAATATCATTCTGATCGGACCCACCGGCGTGGGGAAAACCTACCTGATAAAGCTCATCGCGCAGAAGCTGGGAGTGCCTTTCGTCAAAGGCGACGCCACGAAGTTCAGCGAAACCGGCTATGTGGGCGGTGATGTGGAAGACCTGGTGAGGGACCTGGTGACTCAGGCCGACGATGATATCGAACTGGCGGAGCACGGGATAATCTATATCGACGAAATCGACAAGATCGCGTCGAGCCACCATGCGTACGGCCCCGATGTGTCGAGGACGGGCGTTCAGCGTGCTCTGCTCAAGCCGATGGAAGACACGGAAGTGGACCTCAAGGTGCCTCACGATCCGGTATCCCAGATCCAGGCCATCGAGCATTACCGCAAGACCGGGAAGCGCGAGAAGCGCACCGTCAACACGCGAAACATCCTGTTCATCGTGAGCGGCGCGTTCAACGACCTGGCGTCCATCGTGAAGAACCGCCTCCAGAAGCAGGGGATCGGTTTCGGGGCGTCGCTGCAGAGCAAGGGGAATGAATTCACGTTCCTCAAGCGGGTGAAGGCCGAGGATTTGATCTCGTACGGTTTCGAGAGCGAATTCATCGGGCGGCTTCCCGTGGCTGCGGTCCTGGAACCCCTGGAAGTGGAAGATCTCTATAGCATCCTCAAAAACCCCAACAATCCCGTCATTCTGGGAAAGAAGGAGGATTTCAGGTGCTATGGCGTAGACATTCACTTCGAGGACGATGCGTTGCGGGCCATGGCGGAAATGGCGGCCGAAGAGAAGACGGGAGCCCGCGGACTGGTGAGCGTTGTCGAGAGGGTCCTGCTCTCGTACGAGAAGAAGCTGCCGTCTACCAGCATACGCTTCCTGGTGGTGACGAATGATGTGGTTCGCGATCCCGAAGGGGAGCTGAGCCGCATTTTGAACGACCCGGACGACCCCGTGCTGATGGAAGCCTACGAACGGATTCTCCACCTGGAGAAGAACCACGTGCTGGAGGAAATCAAGAGGGCGAAGAAGCGCTTCATCGAGAACTACCCTCTTGTTTTCAACCGGAAGCGCGTGGAGTTCATCGTCGAACACCATCTCATGACGGGCGCCCCGGTGGACTCCGTATTCGACGATGTGGTCCTGCTGTACAACCAGGTGAGGGTCTTCGAGGCCGATTTTCATGACAGGCATGGCTTCAGGATTCATTTCGACGAAGAAGCCATGGACGAAATCATCGGCCAGGCCCTCAAGAACGATCAGACGGCGGCCGTGATCTGCCAGAGGATTTCGCGGGATTACGACTACGGGTTCAAGCTGATATCGGAGCGGAGCGGACAGAATCAGTTCATTCTGCCCAGGAAGGCGGTGGAGCATCCCGACCTGTTCCTGGACGAGCTGATCCGGGAGGCTTACCGCCAGTATCCGTTGAACGCCGAGATGAAAAGAGAAGCGTAGCATCCATGTTTTTCCTGGAGATTCGGGAGGACAGAAGGAAAGAAGCATGATCGGTATTTCGAAGCTCTATTGCGGCACTGTGGAACCTTCCGACGCCTTGCGCTACGGGAGGCACAGCAAACATCTGCCCTCCCACCTCCTGCAGTTTTCCGCGGACAAAAAACCGGTGGTGGTGTGGAACGTCACGCGGCGGTGCAATCTGAAGTGCGTCCATTGTTACGCTCACGCCAGGGACGAAGCCTTTCCCGATGAACTGACGACGCAGGAAGGGAAGGCCCTGCTGGACGACCTGGCGGAGTTCGGCAGCCCGGTCATTCTCTTCTCCGGCGGCGAACCGCTCATGAGGCCGGACCTGACGGAACTGGCCGCCTACGCCGTCGGGAAGGGAATGCGCGCCGTCATATCCACCAACGGGACGCTCATTACCCCGTCCGTGGCGAGGGAACTCAAGGATATCGGCCTATCCTACGTGGGCATCAGCCTGGACGGGATGGCCGAGGTCAACGACCGGTTCCGGGGCGTCAGGGGCGCTTTCGAACAGGCCATGACGGGCATCGCCTCATGCCGGGAAGCCGGTATAAAGGTCGGACTGCGCTTCACCATGAACCGCCTCAACGCCGGGGAAATCCCCCGCATCTTCGACCTGCTCGAAGAGCGGGACATTCCGAGGGTCTGCTTCTATCACCTGGTCTATGCGGGCCGCGGAAGCAAGCTGATGAAGGAGGACCTCTCCCATGAGGAGACGCGGGCGGCGGTGGATCTCATCATCGACCGCACGCGGGACCTGCACGAGCGCGGGAAACCCAAGGAGGTCCTCACGGTCGATAACCATGCGGACGGCCCGTACCTCTACCTGCGCCTGCTGCGGGAGGGGTCGCCCAGGGCGGCCGAGGTCCTGGAGTTGCTCGAGATGAACGAGGGCAACAATTCGGGGCGCGGCATCGGGTGCGTCAGTTGGGACGGCAGCGTGCACGCCGACCAGTTCTGGCGCCATCATTCGTTCGGAAACGTGCGCCGGATGCCTTTCAGCCGGATATGGACGGACCTCTCCGACCCTCTCCTGCGGAAATTGAAGGAAAAGAAACTCCATGTGGGGGGAAGATGCGCCACATGCCGGTGGCTGGATGTATGCGGAGGCAACTTCCGGGTAAGGGCGGAAGCCGCCGCGGGTGACCTGTGGGCTCCCGATCCCGCCTGCTACCTGACCGACGATGAAATAGCGAAATAAACAGCGCTGAAATGAAGAGGAGCAAGGACTATGGAGTTCCCGATATACCGGCCGAGGCGGTTTCGGCGCACGGAAAATCTGCGCAGGCTCGTTCGTGAAACCATTCTCACAGTCGATCACCTGATCTACCCGCTGTTCGTCATGCCCGGAAACGGAATGAAGAACCCCATCGCGTCCATGCCGGGGGTCTTTCAGTTCTCCATCGATGAATTGCTCGAAGAGATCAAAACCGTCGCCGCGTTGAACATACCGGGCATACTGCTGTTCGGCCTGCCGCACCAGAAGGACGCGCGGGGAAGCGAGGCATGGTCCAGGGACGGAGTAGTGCAGAAGGCGGTGAGGGTCATCAAGGAATGGTACCCCGACCTCGTGGTCATCACGGACGTGTGCCTCTGCGAATACACCGACCATGGGCACTGCGGCATCCTGCGCGGCCAGGACGTCGACAACGACGCCACGCTGGACGTGCTTGCGGAAGCCGCCCTGTCTCACGCCCGCGCGGGAGCGGATATCGTCGCCCCGTCCGATATGATGGACGGGCGGGTAGGGGCCATCCGGGGCGCGCTGGACGAGAACGGCTTCTCCAACGTTGCGATCCTGTCCTATGCGGCCAAGTACTGTTCCGGCTTCTACGGTCCGTTCCGCGATGCCGCCGATTCGGCCCCGAAGTTCGGCGACAGGCGCAGCTACCAGATGGATATCGCCAATGCGGAGGAAGCGCTTCGCGAGGTGGACCTGGACATCGGGGAGGGAGCGGACATCGTGATGGTGAAGCCGGCCCTGGCGTACCTGGACATCATTCGCAGGGTCAAGGACGAGTTCGAGCGGCCGGTCGCGGCTTACAACGTGAGCGGCGAATACGCCATGATCAAGGCGGCCGCGGCCCAGGGGTGGCTGGACGAACCGCGCATCGTCATGGAGACCATGACGGCCATACGCCGCGCGGGAGCCGACTTCATCCTGACCTACTTCGCCAAGGACGTGGCGCGGATGCTCCAATCGTAGGGACCCGGAGCGGAACGAAGCATGGAAAAGAAACACACTGAATCTCACTCTCACGGGAAGCCGCACGGGGCCGGGACCGGCCACGGCCATGGGCGCGAGCACGGGCAAGGCGGCCATCCCGGACGTCCTCACCCCGAGGCGCGTTCCCGTCCGCAGGGAGCGGATGCGGGCTCCAACCTGCGCCTCGTAGCCTGGGAAGTCACGCGGAGTTGCAATCTTGCCTGTATCCACTGTCGGGCCGCCGCGCAGGACCACCCTTACGAAAACGAACTGACCACGCGGGAATGCTGCCGGTTCATGGACCAGGTGGCGGAAGTCGCCCGGCCCATCATGATCCTAACGGGCGGAGAGCCGCTCTTGCGGCCGGATATCTTCGACATCGCGGCCTACGGGAATGATAAGGGCTTCCGGATGACCATGGCGGTGAACGGGACGCTCCTTACCCGCGATCTGGCGCGCCGGATGATCGAATCGGGGATACAGCGCATCAGCGTCAGCCTGGACGGCTCCACCGCGGCTTCCCACGACGCGTTCCGCCAGGTGGAAGGGGCGTTCGATGGAGCGCTCCGGGGGCTCGGCCATGCGCGGGACGAGGGACTGGAATTTCAGATAAACACGACCATCACGCGGCACAACCTGCATGAGGTCCCTGCCATTCAGGAACTGGCCGTTTCCCTGGGGGCGGTCGCTCACCATATCTTCCTCCTCGTTCCGACGGGGAGAGGGAAGGACCTGGCGGAGCAGGCCATAACCGCCGCTCAGTACGAGGAAACCCTCCACTGGTTTTACGAACGGAAGGACCAGGTCCCCCTCCAGTTGAAAGCGACCTGCGCTCCCCATTACTACCGCATACTGCGACAGAGAGCGCATGCGGAGGGGCGGAAGGTGGACTTCAACACCTTCGGCCTGGATGCGGTTACGCGCGGATGTCTTGGAGGGACGGCGTTTTGCTTCGTCTCCCACGTGGGACAGGTTCAGCCGTGCGGCTACCTCGAACTGGACTGCGGGAACATCAGGGAAAAAACCTTCGGCGAGATTTGGGAAAATTCGCCCGTGTTCAGGAATCTCAGGGATTACGGCAAGTTCGAAGGCAAGTGCGGTAAGTGCGAGTACGTGCGGGTATGCGGGGGGTGTCGGGCTCGCGCGTACGAGAGCACGGGGAACTACCTGGCCGAGGAGCCGCTTTGCCTCTACGAGCCGGGTTCGGGAAAGCGCCGCGGCCGGGATTGATGTTGTTTATTTGGTTGTTCTGGAAGATGCGCGGAGGTGTCGGGAATTATGCTCCGACGGGGTGGGAGATGGAGTAAGAGATCATGACGGCGGGCGTGCGGGATCGATTGTGGTTCAGGATGAGCCGACAGGTCGTCTCTCTCGTAGCGCTGTCGTTGCTGGCCGGTCTCCTGGTGAACGGCCTGCGCCCGGATGGGCTTCCTCTCGTGGCGAAACCGCCGTCGGCCGTCGGCGAGGCCCGGCCCGGCGGCGCGGGCGCGGACCAGGACGTCGCCGCCGTTTCCTTGGGGGAAGCGGAAGCGCTTTTCCTTACGCAAAACGCTGTGTTCCACGACGCCCGTGACGAGGAGATCTACCGGGCCGGGCACGTACGAGAGGCGCGCAACATGCCTGAACAC